>NZ_JACCFS010000001.1:5101307-5402614 GCF_013410755.1 Nocardiopsis aegyptia | reverse complement strand
TGGCGGTGGAGGGCGTCGAGACCACGTTCGTGGGCCGTCGCGGCTCCGACATCACCGGGCGCACGCGCGAGATGGAACTCATGGGCTACGGCCTGGACTCGCGCATGGTCATGGACCCGGAGCGCCCCACGGGAACGTGCGTGGTGATGATCACCCACCGGGGCGACCGCACGATGCTGAGCGACCCGGGGGCCAACTCCCGCCTGCAGCCCGAGGACCTGCCCCGCGACGTCTTCGGCCCCGACGGGCACCTGCACGTGTCCGGCTACACGCTGATCAACGCCGACTCCCGGCGCGCCGCACGGGTGGCGCTGCGGATGGCCCGTGAGAGCGGCATGTCCATCTCGGTGGACGGCGGCTCGCACGCCCCGCTGGAGCGCGCGGGCGCGGAGAACTTCCTGGACTGGACGCAGGGTGCCCGGCTGCTGTTCGCCAACGTCGACCAGGCCCGTGTGCTGACCGGACGGGACGAGCCCGAGGCCGCCGCCAAGGTGCTCACCGCCTGGTTCCCCAACGTCGTGATCAAGCTCGGCGACCAGGGCGGGCTGTGGGCGTCCAAGACCCGCGAGGACTGTGTGACCGCTCCCGCCGAGCCGGTGGAGCCGCGTCCGGGGTCCGTGGGCGCCGGCGACGCGTTCATCGCGGGCTTCCTGCCCGCGTGGCTGGTCGGCCGCCACCCCAAAGAGGCGCTGGGCCGCGGACACCACCTCGCCGCCCGCGCCCTGCACCAGCCCGGTGCCCGCCCGGACCTGGGCGAGGGGCAGCCGGTGCGCCGAGGCGCCCCGAGAGGCCAGCGCATCCGCTAAACGCACATGTTCGGCCGCCCCGTCGGGCGGCGCGTACTCGACACGAAACGGACCCCGCACGGCGCGGGGTCCGTTTCGTGTGTCGGGACCCGCTGGGCGGGGCGGGGCGCTCGCCCGCCCCGCGGTCAGCCGCCGCTGGTGGCCAGGGTGAGCGGCAGCACCTCCGGAGCGCCCGCTCTGCGCAGCAGGGCGGTGCCCACGGTGAGGCTCCACCCGGTGTCGGCGTAGTCGTCCACCAGCAGCACAGGTCCGGGGGTGCGGTTCTGGAGGTCGGCCAGGCGCTCCTTCAACTCGTCGGTGATGGTGAGCGCGGAGTACACCTGCCCCAGGCGCATCGCGCTGTTGTGCCGCCTCGGTCCCGGCGGCACGCGGTAGTCCAGCGTGCCCACCGGCTCCAGGCGGCCGAGCTCGGACAGCCGGGAGGCCAGGTCGGTGATCAGCTTCGGTCGGGTCGTGGACGGCATCGCCACCACGCCGACGGGCCTGCGGTCCCATGCCCAGGTGGCCAGGACCCGCACCACCGCCTGGAGCATGCGCTCGTCGACGGGTTCGTCCGGCGCGTCCTCGGCCAGGCGGCGGCGCAGCTCGTTGCCCCAGCCCACATCGGTGAAGCGGGCCAGCGCGCGGCCCTCCGACGCCCGCAGGTCCTCCTTGATCTTTCCGGACAGCGGTACGTCGAGGGTGTCCATCCCGCTCGGCCACTGGCGCCGGGGCGTGATGGGGGTGCCGGGCCGGTCCAGGTGCGCGGCGGCGGCCTCGCGGTGGCCGGGATCGACCTCGGTCGGCCAGAACTCCCCGGTGCACACGTCGCAGCGCCCGCAGGGCTCGGCCTGGGGGTCGTCCAGCTGCCGGCGCAGGAACTCCATCCGGCAGGTGCCGGTGGCGATGTAGTCGAGCATGGCGCGCTGTTCGCGCTCCCTGGCCTCGGCGACGGCCGCGTAGCGGTCGGCGTCGTAGGACCACGGGCGCCCCGTGGACGTCCAGCCGCCGCGCACCCGCTGGACCGCTCCGTCCACGTCCAGCACCTTGAGCATCTGTTCCAGACGGGTGCGGCGCAGGTCGACGCGGGTCTCCAGGGCGGCGGTGGACAGCGGCCCGCCCTCCGCGTCCAGGACCTCCAGCGTCTGGCGCACGGTGTCCTCCGGCGGGAACGACAGGCCCGCGAAGTACGCCCAGATCTGGGTGTCCTCCCGGCCCGGCAGCAGGACCGCCTCGGCGCGGCTCACACCGCGGCCCGCGCGTCCGACCTGCTGGTAGTAGGAGATGGGCGACTGCGGCGCGCCCAGGTGGATGACGAAGCCCAGGTCGGGCTTGTCGAAGCCCATGCCCAGCGCGCTGGTGGCCACCAGGGCCTTGACCCGGTTCTGCAGCAGGGCGTCCTCGGCGTCGCGGCGCTCCTCCGGGTCGGTCTGCCCGGTGTAGGCCCGCACGTCCATGCCCTGTTCCGTGAGGAAGCGGGCGGTCTCCAGCGCCGCGCTGACGGTGAGCGTGTAGACGATGCCCGAGCCCTCGATCCGCGGCAGCTGCTCAGCCAGCCAGCTGAGCCGGGCGGTGGGGTCGGGCAGGTCCGCCACGGCCAGCCTCAGGCTCTCCCGCTCCAGCGGGCCGCGCAGGACCAGGGTCTCGCCGCCGCCGGACTGGAGCTGCTCGGCGACGTCGCGGGTGACGCGCTCGTTGGCGGTGGCCGTGGTGGCCAGGACCGGGATGCCGTCGGGGAGTTCGTGCAGGAGCGAGCGGATGCGCCGGTAGTCGGGGCGGAAGTCGTGCCCCCAGTCGGAGACGCAGTGCGCCTCGTCGATGACGACCAGCCCGGCTCCGGCGGCGAGCCGGGGCAGGACGCGGTCGCGGAACTCCGGGTTGTTGAGGCGTTCCGGGCTGACCAGGAGGACGTCCACCTCCCCCGCGGCCACGTCGGCGTAGGTGGCCTCCCAGGCGGTGGTGTTGGAACTGTTGATCGTGCGCGCGTGGATGCCGGCGCGTTCGGCGGCGGCGATCTGGTTGCGCATCAGGGCCAGCAGCGGGGAGACGATGACCGTGGGGCCCGCGCCCTCGGCCCGGCGCAGCGCGGTGGCCACGAAGTAGACGGCGGACTTGCCCCAGCCGGTGCGCTGGACGACCAGGGCACGGCGGTGCTCGGCGACCAGCGCGTGGATGGCGGTCCACTGGTCGTCACGGAGCCGGGCGGAGTCGCCGGCCAGGGCACGCAGGTGGTGCTCGGCGCGTTCGCGCAGAGGCGGGATGGAGGCCATGCCTCTCTTGGTACCAGAGCCGGCCCGAAGAAGAGGCGCGGTGAGGGCGCCGACGGGTCCTGGAGTGCCTGGAGGTGGGTTCGTGAGGGACGAGCGGGCACACCGGAAGGCGCGAAGGCCCCGTCTTCCAGGCGCCCGAGCGCTCCGGGCGGTTGTCCACAGGCCCGACTCGCGGAACCGGGTACCCAAAGTAACCGCTCTCTTACAACGAGCCGATAACGGGTATGGCTCCCCGGATTGCGCCCCGGTGTGAAATAGATAACACTCTTAACAGTGACCGGGGCCTGGGAGCGCTCCCAGACCCCGGCGCGGCAACACACCGAAGCGCCTCCCACAAGGAGCAGCATGCAAGCCTCCCGTCCCCCCACCGCGCGGCCCCCGGCGCGCGTCGGCCTCCTCGCGGCCGTGGCCGCGCTGGTCTGCGCCGCGGGCACCACGGCCCTTCCCCCCTCCGCCGCCGCCGACGAGGTCCCCGTCGGCTCCGGCGGCTACACACAGGGCCTGCCCGCAGGAGCACCGGGCGCCTCGGATCTCAACGGCAGTCCGATCGCCCCCAAGGTCACCCCCGAGTTCGACGGTCCCGCGCCCACCAACGAGTGGTGGTCGTCGCTGATCTTCCAGCGCTACCCGGACAACCCCTACGGCGAGAACCTGTTCGCCCACCCCCTCGCCTTCCACGCCCGCGAAGGGGGCCTGGAGGTCGGCTACCCCGAGGACCACCGGATCGTCGGCGACGGGCTCAAGTACGAGTACCCGGCCGTCGCCGACCTGACCATGGGCGTCGAGGGCCTCAGCTCGCCCGACACCCGCGTCGCCGACAACGGCGACTGGACCGTCACGCCCAGTTGGGAGGGCGGTGGGCGCTCCCTGGACGTCACCATCGGCCAGGGCCTGCCCTTCGCCTACGCCGACACCGCCGGCGGCGACGCCCAGGTCACCTTCTCCGCGGCCCCGGACGTCTGGCACGAGGACGGGTCCGTGGTCGGCGCCAGCGTCGACGGACGCCACTACGCCCTCTTCGCCCCCTCCGACACCGCCTGGACCCGGTCGGGCGACACCTTCACCGCCGCGACCGGCGCCGACGGCTACTACTCCGTCGCGGTCCTGCCCTCGCGGTCCGACCTGGACACCTTCGCGCCCTACGCCTACTCCTTCGTCACCGACTCGCGCGTGGAGTACGACTACGCGGAGGCCGACGCCACCCTCACCAGCACCTACCGGCTCACGACCGAGCCGCGCGAGGGCACCGAGGACGGCACGCTGACGGCCCTGTACCCGCACCAGTGGCGCGCGGCCACCACCCCCGTCACCGACCTGGCCTACGCCTCGCCCCGGGGCGAGATGCGCGTCGTGGAGGGCGCGTCCTTCACCACGGAGCTCACCACCCAGGGCGTGATGCCCAGCCTGCCCACCGTGGACTCCGCGGACCACGACCGGATGCGCGCGCTCATCGACGAGGTCCTCGCCGAGGAGGCGCACTTCCCCTCCCCCGGTGACACCTACTGGGACGGCAAGGCCCTGGGCCGGCTGGCCCAGCTCGTGCCCATCGCCGACTCGATCGGCCACACCGAGGCGCGGGACCAGCTCCTCGACCTGGTCAAGGGGCGCCTGGAGGCCTGGCTGTCCCCCGGTGGGGACCGCGGCTTCCACTACGACGACCGGTGGGGCACCATGCTCGGCTACCCGGACTCCTTCGGTGCCGCGACCGAGCTCAACGACCACGACTTCCACTACGGCTACTTCGTCTCCGCCGCGGCCGTCGTCGCCCGCTACGACACCGCCTGGGCCGCCGAGGACGCCTGGGGCGGCATGGTCCGCCTGCTCATCCGCGACGTCGCCGAGACCGACCCCGACAGCGACATGTTCCCGCGCCTGCGCTCCTTCTCGCCCTACGCCGGGCACGGCTGGGCCTCCGGGCACGCCGGGTTCGCCGCGGGGAACAACCAGGAGTCCTCCTCCGAGGGCATGCACTTCGCCGCCGCCACCGCACTGTTCGGCTCCCTGACCGGCGACGAGCAGATCCGCGACCTGGGCGTGTACCTGCACACCACCCAGGCCTCGACCGTGGCGCGCTACTGGCAGAACCACGGCGGGGACGCCTTCCCCGACGACTACACGCACGACATCGCCGCCATGGTGTGGGGCGACGGCGCCGACTACCGGATCTGGTGGGACGGCGGAGCCGAGGAGCACTACGGCATCAACTACCTGCCCATCACCGCCGGATCCCTCTACCTCGGCTACGACCCCGAGCACGCGGGCCGGCTGCATCAGTCGCTGGTGGACCGGCTCGGCCGTGAGCCCGAGATCTGGCGGGACGTCCACTGGGCCCACCTGGCCCTGTCCGACGGCCCCCGGGCCCTGGAGCACTTCGAGCAGCAGTGGGCGGACTACGAGCCCGAGGCGGGCGAGTCCAAACCGCACACGTACCAGTGGGTGTCCACCCTGGCCGAGGTCGGGACCGTGGACGTGTCCGTGACCGCCGACACCGCGCACTACGCGGTCTTCGACGACGGGGGCGAGCGCACCCACACCGCGTTCAACCCCGGCGGCGCGCCGATCACCGTCACCTTCTCCGACGGCGTCGAACTGACCGTCGAGCCCCGTTCCGTCGCCTCCACCACCGGTGAGGGCGGTGGAGGCGACGACCCGGACGACCCCGACGACCCGGGCGACCCCGGTGACGGCACTGTGGGCGACGGCACCTTCCACCTGACCCCGACCGGCCTCTCCGGCTCGCCGGACGACGCGGCCGGCGAGATCACCGTCGCCTCCGCCGGGGGCGCCAACCAGGACGGACGGCCCCCGCAGGACCGGGTGGTCCTCACCGCGGACGGGCTGACCGGTACGCACACGGGCGGCTCCACCGCCTTCGCGCTGCCCGTCGACTCCGGGACCGGCGTCGCCAACGCGGTCCAGGCCCGTGTGTCCTACGACCTGGACGGCGACGGCACGGACGACCGCGTCGAGACCTACCGCTACTTCGCCACCAACGACCTGGACGGCTGGGAGCAGTACACCCACGACCAGGGCCTGGCCGGCGAGGAGGGCTCCCTCGGCGACATGGACGGCGGGTCGGTCCGCGTCGAGCTGTGGAGCGCCCTGGGCGACGATTCCTCGGCGGTCCGGACGGGGACCGAGGACGGCGCCACCGTCACGATCCCCTTCTCCGACTGACGGCGGGGCCGGGCCCCGGCGCCCGGCCCCCACGACCGAAACGCGGCCCCCTCCCCGTCCCGGGGCGGGGGCCGCGCCCCGCGCGGCGGTCACGAATCCGCCTCGACGCGCGACTCACACCGCCCGGAACACGCGCCCCGGTACGATTCAGTCCCTGGCACAGGCCACAATGACGGACATGGCCCGTACTACTTCCCGTCCCCCCGAGGATCTCGCCGAGAAGATCATCGACATCGACGTCTCCGAGGAGATGCGCGGCAGCTTCTTGGAGTACGCCTACTCGGTCATCTACCAACGCGCGCTGCCCGACGCGCGCGACGGTATGAAACCGGTCCAGCGGCGCATCCTCTACCAGATGAACGAGATGGGGCTGCGGCCCGACCGCGGCCACGTCAAGTGCGCCCGCGTGGTCGGGGAGGTGATGGGACGCCTGCACCCCCACGGCGACAGCGCGATCTACGACGCCCTGGTCCGGATGAGCCAGTCGTTCGCGATGCGCGTCCCCCTCGTCGACGGGCACGGCAACTTCGGGTCCCTGGGCGGCGACGACGCCCCCGCGGCCATGCGCTACACCGAGGCCAGGCTCGAACGCCCCGCCGAGCTCCTGGTCTCGTCGATCGACGAGGACGTCGTCGACTTCAAGCCGAACTACGACGGCCAGGAGACCGAGCCGGAGGTCCTGCCCGCCGCGTTCCCCAACCTGCTGGTCAACGGCTCCTCCGGGATCGCGGTCGGCATGGCCACCAACATGGCCCCCCACAACCTGGGCGAGGTCATCGCGGCGGCGCGGCACCTGATCGCGCACCCCGACGCCACCCTGGAGGAGCTCACCGAGTTCGTCCCCGGGCCCGACCTGCCCACCGGTGGCACGATCGTCGGCCTGGACGGCGTCCGCGACGCCTACCAGCGCGGCCGGGGCACCTTCAAGACACGGGCCACCGTCTCCATCACGAAGGTCTCGGCCCGCCGCACCGGCCTGGTCGTCACCGAGCTCCCCTACAACGTGGGGCCGGAGAAGGTCGTCAGCCGGATCAAGGAACTGGTGCAGTCCAAGAAGCTCCAGGGCATCTCGGACCTCAAGGACCTCACCGACCGCAACCAGGGCCTGCGCCTGGTCATCGAGCTCAAGAACGGCTTCAATCCCGAGGCCGTCCTGGAGGAGCTCTACCGGCTCACGCCGATGGAGGAGTCCTTCGGCATCAACAACGTCGCCCTCGTCGACGGCCAGCCCCAGACCCTGGGCCTGCGCGAACTCCTCGAGGTCTACGTCAACCACCGCCTGGACGTGGTCCGCCGGCGCAGCGAGCACCGCCGCACCAAGCGCCAGGAGCGCCTGCACCTGGTCGACGGCCTCATGGTCGCGCTGCTCAACATCGACCGCGTCATCGCGCTGATCCGCGAGGCCGACGACACCGCGGCCGCACGAGAGTCCCTGATGGGCGCCTTCGACCTCTCCGAGATCCAGGCCCGCTACATCCTGGACACCCCGCTGCGCCGCCTGACGCGCTACGACCGGCTGGAGCTGGAGACCGAGCGCGACAAGCTCAACAAGGAGATCGACGAGCTCACCGCGATCCTGGAGTCGGACAAGAAGCTGCGCCGCCTGGTCTCCAAGGAGCTGGGCGAGGTCTCCAAGGAGTACGCCACCCCCCGGCGCACCCAGCTGCGGGAGAGCGACGGCGCCGCGCGCAGCGCGGTCATCCCCCTGGAGATGGCCGACCAGCCCTGCCACGTGGTGTTCGGCGTGGAGGGCAACATCGGCCGCAGCAAGGGCGCGACCGTGCCGCGCGTGTACGAGGGCCTGCGGACCAAGCACGACGCGGTGACGGTGACCGTGCCCACCACCTCGCGCTCCGACATCGGCCTGGTCACCGACCTGGGCCGGATGATCCGCGTCCCGGTCGTGGAACTCCCCGAACTGCCCGACGACGGGACCGAGCGTCCGCCCCTGGCCGCGGGGCTGCACGTGTCGGAGTTCGTCCAGCTCGACGAGGACGAGCACGTGGTCTCGGTGGTCGCGATGGACTCCTCCGGCGCCGGCTTCGCCGTGGGCACCCGGGCCGGCGTCGTCAAGCGCGTCGCACCGGACTACCCGCCCAACAAGGACGACTTCGAGGTCATCACGCTCAAGGACGACGACCGCGTCGTCGGCGTCACCCAGCTCTCCACCGGCGAGGAGGACCTCGCCTTCGTCACCTCCGAGGCACAGCTGCTGCGCTTCTCCGCCACGGCCGTGCGCCCGCAGGGGCGTCCCGCCGGGGGCGTGGCCGGTGTCCGGTTGTCCGAGGACGCGCGCGTGCTGTGGTTCGGCGCGGTCCCGCTGCCCGAGGACTCCGTGGTGGTCACCGTGGCCGGCGAGTCCACCGCGCTGGAGGGCACCCAGGCCGGTTCGGCCAAGGTCACACCGTTCGAGGCCTACCCCGTCAAGGGCCGCGCCACCGGGGGTGTGCGCTGCCACCGCTTCCTCAAGGGCGAGGACACGCTGCTGCTGGCCTGGATCGGCCGCGCCCCCGCCCGGGCCTCGCGCGCGGACGGCAAGCCGGTGCGCCTGCCGGACCTGAGCGAGCGACGGGACGGGTCGGGCGACGCGCTCCCACGTGCGATTACTACAGTGGGGAGCGGACAGACCGATTCCGGTATCACCGCTCCGGGATCGGGTACCTGAGGATCTCGAAACGTGCCGTGCACACGGGCCTGGTTCCATGTGCACGGCACTGCCGTGACCAAGGACGAGGGAGCGACGACCCATGAGTGCGCACAGCACGCCCGGCCACGACGACTTCGCGGACGTCTTCGCCGCCAACGACGACTACGCCGCCCAGTTCTCCATGAGCGGCCTCAAGCCGCTGGCCGCCCGCGGCCTTGCCCTGGTGACCTGCATGGACTCCAGGATCGAGCCGTTGGACATGCTCGGCCTCAAGCCGGGGGACGCCAAGATCCTGCGCAACGCGGGCGCGCGCGTCACCGACGACACGCTGCGCACCCTGGTCCTGGCCGTGTACCTGCTCGGCGTGGACCGCGTCCTGGTCCTGCCGCACACGCGCTGCAAGATGGCCTCCGTGGAGAACGACGACGTCGTGCACGACCTCATCCAGGAGGAGTACGGCGTGGACACCCGCAGCCTGGAGTTCCACACCAACAGCGACCAGCTGGGCGCGCTCAAGCACGACCTGGAGCGCATCCGCCACCACCCCCTGCTGCCGCAGGGCCTGCCGGTGGCGGGCGCGGTCTACGACGTCGACACCGGCCGCATCTCGCCGGTGGACGCCTGACCCGGGGCCGGTACCGGGTACTCCTCCACCACCGGATCCGCGTCGGCGGGTGTCGTGGCTCCCGTGATCGGGGATCTCTTCTGTGAGGGCGGCGGCGCGGCGCGACGGCGTGCCGCGCGCCCGCCCCTCCCAGTCCCTCTGGGAATGCGGCCATCCCCATGGCCGTTGTGATCCGGGACGGCCGGCGCCGTCGAGAGGAGCACCGTGGAAGAGAGCACCTACGAAACCTTCAACCGGGCCCGTATGTTCTTGGAGCTGGGCGACCCCATCTACGCCGCCCGCACGCTCGAACCCATCGTCGAGGACGAGCCGGAGAGCCGCTCCCTGCTGGAACTGCTGGGCCTGTCGTATTTCCATTCGGCGCAGCTCAACAAGGCCGAGCGGACCTTCCGCCGCATCATCGAGCTGGACCCGGTGGACAACTGGGCCCACATCGCGCTGGCGCGCACGCTGGAGCGGCAGAACCGGCACGACGAGGCGTCCACCTACCGCCGCATGCACGCGGTGATGTCGGGCGGCTCCCTGGACTAGCGGGGCGGGTGAGGGTGGAAGCCCCTCCCCCGCGCTGCGGCCCTGGGCGGTGGTGGGCGACGGGCGGAAGGATCCGCGCCGCAGGCGTCCGTTGAGGGTGGAAGCCCCTCCCCCGCGCTGCGGCCCTGGGCGGTGGTGGGCGACGGGCGGGCGATCCTCCTGCGGCGCAGGTGAGCGGCTACGCTGCTGCACATGCCACCCGAATCACCTGACAGCCCCGAGCCCTCCGACGACGTCTGGGTGGACCGGTGCAGCGCCAGCGCCCGATCATGGGCCGACGAAGCGGTCCGCAAGGTCGTCGCCGACGCCAACCGCTCGGCCGACACGCACCTGCACGTCTTCCCCCTGCCGCCGGAGTGGGGCATCGACCTGTACCTCAAGGACGAGTCGGTGCACCCCACCGGCAGCCTCAAGCACCGCCTGGCGCGGTCGCTGTTCCTGTACGGGCTGGCCAACGGGTGGATCACCCAGGACACCACCATCGTGGAGGCCAGCTCGGGCTCCACCGCGGTCTCCGAGGCCTACTTCGCCCAGCTCATCGGCTTGGAGTTCATCGCGGTCATGCCGCGCCGGACGAGCCCGGAGAAGATCGCCCTCATCGAGCGCCACGGCGGCCGGTGCCACTTCGTGGACTCCCCGCCCGAGATGTACTCCGAGGCCGAGCGGCTGGCCGCCGAGACCGGCGGCCACTACATGGACCAGTTCACCTACGCCGAACGCGCCACCGACTGGCGCGGCAACAACAACATCGCCGAGTCGATCTTCGAGCAGCTCGGCATGGAGCGCTACCCGTGCCCCGACTGGATCGTGGTGGGCGCGGGGACCGGCGGCACGTCCGCCACCATCGGCCGCTACCTGCGCTACCGCCGCCTGGGCACCCGGCTGGCGGTCGTGGACCCGGAGAACTCGGCGTTCTTCCCGGGCTGGGTGACCGGCGCCCCGGACTACGCCACCGGCATGCCCTCCCGCATCGAGGGCATCGGCCGGCCGCGCATGGAGCCCAGCTTCGTGCCGTCGGTGATCGACCTGATGATGCCGGTGCCCGACGCCGCGAGCATCGCCGCCATGCGCCACCTGGCCGACCGCACGGGACTGTCCGCCGGCGGCTCCACCGGCACGAACCTGTGGGGCGTGTGGCACCTCGTCGCCAGGATGCTCGACGAGGGCCGCAGGGGCAGCGTGGTCACCCTGATCTGCGACGGCGGCGAACGGTACCAGCACAGCTACTACGACGACGCCTGGGTGGCCGACAGGGGGCTGGACCCCGCCCCCTACCGGGACGCGATCGACCGCCTGCTCGCGGACGGCGTGTGGCACCCGCCCGCCCCCTGACACACGTCGGGCCCGGCCGGGGCGTCCGGCCGGGCCCCGCGATCGGCGTCAGGCGTCGATGCGCGCCACGTCCAGCTCCTGGGCGCCTTCCTGGATGAACCGGCGGCGCGGCGCCACCTCGTTGCCCATCAGCAGGTTGAACACGTTCGCGGCGTCCTCCGCCTGCTCCACCTGGATGCGGCGCAGCGTGCGGAAGCGCGGGTCCATGGTGGTCTCGGCCAGCTGGTCCGCGTCCATCTCGCCCAGACCCTTGTACCGCTGGATCGGCTCCTTCCAGGAGAGCTTGCGCTTCTCCAGGTCCAGTAGCGTGCGCTGGAGCTCGGCGTCGGAGTAGGTGTAGATGTAGCGGTCCTCCGGCTTGGCGCCGCGCTTGCGCCGCACGTTGGTCAGCTCGACCCGGTGCAGCGGCGGCACGGCGGCGAACACCCGGCCCGCCTCCAGCATCGGGCGCATGTACCGGTAGATGAGCGTGAGCAGCAGGCAGCGGATGTGCGCGCCGTCCACGTCGGCGTCGGCCATGAGGATGATCCGGCCGTAGCGGGCGGCGTCGATGTCGAAGGTGCGGCCCGAGCCGGCGCCGATCACCTGGAGGATGGCGGCGCACTCGGCGTTCTTGAGCATGTCGGCGACCGACGACTTCTGCACGTTGAGGATCTTGCCCCGGATCGGCAGCAGTGCCTGGAACTCGGAGTCGCGGGCCAGCTTGGCGGTGCCCAGCGCCGAGTCCCCCTCGACGATGAACAGCTCGCTGTGCTCCAGGCCCTCGCTGCGGCAGTCCACGAGCTTGGCCGGCAGGGCGGAGTTCTCCAGCGCGTTCTTGCGCCGCTGGGTCTCCCGCTGCTGGCGGGCGGCCAGGCGCGCCTTGGCGGCGCCCACGACCTTCTCCAGCACCAGGCGGGCCTTGGCCTTCTCCGCCTTCTTCGTGGAGGTGAGGAACTCGCGCAGCCCGTTGCCGACGATCTGGGAGACGATCCTGGTCGCCGCCGAGGTACCGAGGATCTCCTTGGTCTGGCCCTCGAACTGCGGCTCGGGCAGGCGGACGGTGACGACCGCCGTGAGCCCTTCCTGGGTGTCGTCCTTGGTGACGGGGTCGTCGTTGGCCTTGAGGAGCTTGGTGGTGCGCAGCTGGTCGTTGATGATCCGCACCAGCGCGCGTTCGAAGCCGTTGAGGTGCGTTCCGCCCTTGGGCGTGGCGATCACGTTGACGAAGGAGCGCACGGTGGTGTCGTAGCCGGTGCCCCAGCGCAGGGCCACGTCCACGTCCAGGCGCCGCTCGACGTCGGCGGGCACCATGTGCCCGGCGTCGTCCAGGACCGGCACGGTCTCGGTGAAGTTGCCGCTGCCCTGGATCCGCAGGACGTCGCTGACCTGCTCGTCGGGTGCCAGGAACGTGCAGAACTCGCTGATGCCGCCGTCGAAGCGGAACTCCTCCTCGAACGCGGCCTCGCCCTCGACCCGTTCGTCACGCACGGCGATCGTCAGGCCGGGGACCAGGAACGCGGTCTGGCGGGCCCGGTCCAGGAGGGACTCGCGGGCGATGTCGGCGTCCTTGAGGAAGATCTGCATGTCCGGCCAGAACCGGATGCGGGTGCCGGTGATCTTGGACGCGACCTTGCGGACCTGTTCGAGCCCGGAGACCGGGGTGAACTCGGCGTCGGGTCCGGCTCCGGCGAAGCGGCCGGGGATCCCGCGGCGAAAGCTGATGGCGTGGGTGCGGCCCTGGCGGTCGATCTCCACGTCGAGCCGCGACGACAGGGCGTTGACGACCGACGCGCCGACGCCGTGCAGGCCGCCGGAGGCGGTGTAGGAGCCGGAGCCGAACTTGCCGCCCGCGTGGAGCTTGGTCATGACCAGCTCGACGCCGGACAGGCCGGACTTGGGCTCGGCGTCGACCGGGATGCCGCGGCCGTCGTCGCTGACCGACACCGATCCGTCGGTGTGCAGCGTGACGTCGATCCGGCCGCAGAAGCCGCCCAGCGCCTCGTCGACGGAGTTGTCGATGATCTCCCACATGCAGTGGGTCAGGCCCCGGCTGTCGGTGGACCCGATGTACATCCCCGGCCGTTTGCGCACCGCCTCGAGCCCTTCGAGGACCGACAGGTGCCGGGCGGAGTAGTCCCCGGGGTCGTGGACGGCTGCGGTCAAGGCGGTCACTCGGACATCTCCTGCGTCTTGGGGGCCTGCGTGGCTCTGATGCGGTGCGTGCCCTTTGTACCGCGCCGCACCGACGATGGGGGGCGGGCGCGGCGGCGCGTGGCCCTCGCGCACCGCGAGAATGGGCGGTCTTCGTGGTCCGCCCGCACTGCGTCCGGCGTTGTCGCCGGGCTCGCCCGGAACCGGGTCCGCCGACAGGGGCGGCGGTTCGGGACTGGTCCCACCCCGCGCGACACTACCACCTCCGGTGGATGCGACCTGGATACTCCCGTTTTCCGCGGATGCCGACACCAGACGAGGGGTACAACCAGAAACAGAACGGACGTCCCGCCGATCCGACCCCAAACCATCCCTTCGAGCGACCAATCCGGCCGATTCCGCTGTCGGCGTACACGGGGTCCGGTTGGGAACGTCTGGGTCGGGTTAGATGTTGTCAGAGGTGACTAACGCCGAGTATTGAGGATGGCGAAGTGACTGGAACCCTTGCCCCCACCCAGCCGCTGACGGCTGCTGACCGTTGCGACCGCTGTGGTGCACCGGCGTACGTCCGGGTGCTGTTGAACTCCGGTGGCGAACTTCTGTTCTGCGCGCACCACATGCGCAAGCACGACGATTCCCTGCGCAAGATCGCCTCGGACATCCAGGACGAGACCCACAAGCTCACCGAGAGCGCGAAGGGCTCCGAAGAGCGTTAGCCACGAACCCGAAAGGCATAACTGAACAGGCTTGACGACGGCGGCGGCCCCCTGGGGTCGCCGCCGTCGCACGTGTGCGGCCCCGCGCGGGCGACGGGCGGGCTCAGCGCCGAAGGCGTCCGTTGAGGGAGGCCCGCACCACCGCGCAGCGCCCCCGGGCGGTGGCGGGCGACGGGCGGGCTCCGCGCCGGAGGCGTCCGTTGAGGGAGGCCCCACGGGCGCCCTGTGGCGAAGGTCTCACACCGCCGGGCCGACCCGGTAGTGGTAGCGGGAGACCTCGGCGAAGCCCGCGCGCTCGTAGGACCGCAGGGCCGACGCGTTGTCCCGCGACACGAGCAGGTAGGCGCTGTGCGCGCCCTTGTCCCGGCCCCACGCGAGCAGGGAGTCGATGATCCCGCCCGCGAACCCCTGTCCGCGGGCGGACGCCGCGGTGAGCATGTTGTACACGCCCACCCAGCCCTCTCCCAGCGCCGCGCACCCGCGCGCACTCCCCGTGGCGTCCACGGCGTAGCCCATGACCGGGACCCGGTCCATGATGCGGTGCTGGCCCTCCACCACCCGCGGGTCGGCGGTCTCGTGCGACCACAGCTCCCGCCAGCGCGCGTCCGGCCGCGACAGCACCTCGACCCCCTCCCGCGGTGCCGGCGCGTCCCCGATGTCGCGCACCATGACCAGGGCCGATCTGCGGGCCGTGTACCCCCGCCCGGCCAGTTCCGCGTCCAGGTCGGCCATCCCGGGCCAGATCTGCACCGCGGCGGGCGCGCCCCGCGCGTGGTAGAAGTGCTCCACCTCCGAGAGGGGCCCCGGCGCGGCCGGATCCAGCGCGTAGGCGGAGTTGGCGCGGAAGGTCACACCTCCCCCGTAGCCGAGCCGCCACCCCGCGGCCGTCTCCACCTCCGCCGGCGGCCAGTCCGCCGCGATCCGCTCCGACCACTCCCGCATGGGCCCCGTCCCCTCCGATTCGGCCGGCCGCCGTCGGCCGACACCCGCAGGCGGATGATCCCACCCGGGGCCGGGCCGGGGCCGCCCGCCCCCGCTCCGAGCAGGTCGTACCATGGGCGGGCACACCCCTGGCCGCCCGTCGGCCGCCGTCCGCCGCCCCCACCACCCCGTCCGGGAGTCCGCACCATGCTCATCCTGCTGCCGCCGTCCGAGGGCAAGGCCACCGCCGGAGAGGGGCCGCGTGTGGACACCGGCACGCTCACCCTCCCCGAGCTGGCTCCCGCCCGCGCGAAGGCCGTGGCGGCGCTGACCGAGCTGTGCGGCGGCCCGGAGGACACCGCCCTGGAGGTCCTGGGGCTGTCGGCCGGCCAGGCGGAGGCGCTCAAGCGCAACCTGGACCTGGAGACCGCGCCCACCCTGCGGGCCGCCGACCTCTACACGGGCGTGCTCTACGACCGGCTCGGCCTGCCGGACCTGCTCGACTCCCCGAGTGCCGACCGCACGCGCGAGAGCGTCCTGGTCTTCTCCGGGCTGTGGGGCGTGGTCGGACCCACCGACCTGCTCCCGCCCTACCGCCTGTCGATGGGTGTGAAGCTGCCTCCGCTGGGCGGTCTCGGCGCCTTCTGGCGCCGGTCCATGGCCGCGCCGCTGGGCGAACTCGCCGAGGGCCGGCTGCTGGTCGACTGCCGCTCCGCCACCTACGCGGCGGCCTTCAGGCCCACGGGCGCCGCCGAGCGCACCGTCGCCGTGCGCGTGCTGCGCGAACGCGTCGTGGACGGGACGGTGCGCCGGAGCGTGGTCAGCCACATGGCCAAGGCCACCCGCGGCGACATCGCCCGAGCGCTACTGGCCGAAGGGATCGAGGCGGCCACGCCGGAGGAGCTGGTGTCGGCGCTGCGCGACCTGGGCCACACCGTGGAGCTACCGCCGGCGGCCCGACCCGGCACCGCGCGCGTGATGGACGTCGTCGTGCGCGACTGACGGCGACACGTACGGCGGGTCCTCTCCCCGTCGGGCGACGGGCGGCCTAGGGTCGGGGCGAGTCGCGCCGCACAACGAGAGGACCGCCATGACCGAACCACACCTGGAGACACCGGTTCCCGAACCGGTCGCCTCGTTCGTCGCCGCGGTGAACCGCCACGACGAGGACGCCTTCCTGGACGCGTTCACACCGGACGGCGTCGTGGACGACTGGGGCCGCGAGTTCACCGGCCGGGAGCGGATCAAGGCCTGGAGCGACAAGGAGTTCATCGGCGCGCGCGGTGTGCTGACACCGCAGGAGTGCCGGACCGACGGGTCGGAGGTCACCGTCGTCGGCGACTGGCGGTCGAACCACGCCAACGGCCTGAGCTCCTTCACCTTCGCCGTGGAGGGCGACGCGATCAGCCGCATGACCATCCGCGAGGGCTGAGCGGCCACGCTCCTGCGCATAACGAATCAGTATCGCGACTTTATGCCGCACCTACAGCCGGTGCGGCAGCATGGCCGTGTCGGATGGACGACAGGGAATCCCTGGTACACGCGGGGACATGCCACCTGGGCGAGGGACACGCGGGCGTCGCCACACTCGTGAGCCCATGGGGGCACCGGACGCCGTTGGGCCGCCCCGAGCGATCGGAGCGGCCCAACGGAAGAGGTCATCGTGGGTCGTGAACCACCTGGCCTGACCTAGTCCAGGTAGTCGCGGAGCACCTGCGAACGCGACGGGTGACGGAGCTTCGACATCGTCTTGCTCTCGATCTGCCGGATGCGCTCACGGGTGACCCCGTAGACCTTGCCGATCTCGTCTAAAGTCTTCGGCTGGCCGTCGGTGAGACCGAAGCGCATGGACACGACGCCGGCCTCGCGCTCGGACAGGGTGTCCAGCACCGAGTGCAGCTGCTCCTGCAGCAGCGTGAAGCTGACCGCCTCGCCCGGCTGGATCGCCTCGGAGTCCTCGATGAGGTCACCGAACTCGCTGTCGCCGTCCTCGCCCAGCGGAGTGTGCAGGGAGATCGGCTCGCGGCCGTACTTCTGCACCTCGACGACCTTCTCCGGGGTCATGTCGAGTTCCTTGGCCAGCTCCTCCGGGGTGGGCTCGCGGCCCAGGTCCTGGAGCATCTGGCGCTGCACGCGGGCCAGCTTGTTGATGACCTCCACCATGTGCACCGGGATACGGATGGTGCGCGCCTGGTCGGCCATGGCGCGGGTGATCGCCTGACGGATCCACCAGGTGGCGTAGGTCGAGAACTTGAAGCCCTTGGTGTAGTCGAACTTCTCGACGGCGCGGATCAGACCCAGGTTGCCCTCCTGGATCAGGTCCAGGAAGAGCATGCCGCGACCGGTGTAGCGCTTGGCCAGGGACACGACCAGGCGCAGGTTCGCCTCGAGCAGGTGCTTCTTGGCGCGGCCGCCGTCCTCGGCGATCCACTCCAGCTCGTCACGCAGCTCGAAGGTGAGCAGCTCGGACTCCTCGGCGAGCTTCTCCTCGGCGAACAGGCCGGCCTCGATGCGCTTGGCGAGCTCGACCTCCTGCTCGGCGTTGAGGAGCGGAACCTTGCCGATCTGCTTCAGGTAGTCCTTGACCGGGTCCGCGGTGGCGCCGGCCGCGACCACCTGTGCGGCGGGCGCGTCGTCGTCATCCTCGTACAGGACGAAGGAGTCGTCGTTCTTGTCGGACTTGGCGGGTGCGCCGACGGCCTCCGGCTTGGCCGGCTTGACCGCGTCCTTGTCGGAGGTGTCGCCGGTGTCCTCGACCAGTTCGAGCTCGGCACCGGTGTGCTCGAGGTCGTCGTCCAGCGGCTCCTCGGCCATCTCACCGGTGGGGGCGAGCTCGAGGTCCTTCTTGGCCGACTTCTTGGTGGCGGCGGTCTTCTTGGCGGGGGCCTTGGCCGCGGCGGGCTTCTTGGCGGCGGCCTTCTTCGGCGCCGCCTTCTTCGCGGGTGCCGCCTTCCTGGCCGCCTTCGACTCCTCGGAGTCCTCGGCGGAGTCGACGACGGCGGTGACCGTCTTGGGCTGCTCCTGGGCGGCGGCGGCGCGCACGGGCTTGGCGGCCCGCGGGGCCGCGGCGTCCGCGGTGGACTTGGTCGAGGTGGACCGCGTGGCCGCCGTCTTGCGCCGCGGAGCCTTGCGCCGCGAGGACGCCGACTCGGGGACGAGCACGGTCACGCCCTCCTTCGCGAGGCTGCGGAGCACGGACTGCGCCTGCGACATCGGGATTTCGGCCTCCTCGAAGGCACGGCGCACGTCCTCGGGCTCAAGAAAGCCCTGGGACCGCCCACGCTCGATCAGCTGCTGAATGACGGGCTCTTGCAGTGACTCGGACTGCTTCGAGCGAGTCGAACTGGCAGATGACACAAACACCTCTCGAACGGACGTGTGGCGAGATTGTCGGACCCGGTGGTCCGCCTGGCCGGGACCGGGCACGACACCCTCTCCCACCTGCGGCCTGGGATCGTCCCCACTGGGGCGGGGAAGCCGTTTGTCTACCAAGCGTATGCGCTGGGCTCATCCCCGCAGCGCGGGGAGGAACGACTTCTTCACTGTAGGCAAGGCAATGGACTTGTTCGTACGGTCTACCGCTCCGACGCGGAATCGATCACCGGTAGCTGAACAGCGAGCAGAGTGACGTCGTCGTCCTGCTCATACCCTTCGAGCATGCTCTCAACAAGGTACTCCAGCATGAGCTGTGGATCGCCCACCACCTCCGGCGGTGCCGACGAGGCCACATCGACCAGCTCGTCCAGCCCCGAGGCGACGGACCGTTTACGGTTCTCAACCAGTCCATCGGAGTACAGGGCGACGGTGTTACCGGGTTGGACGAAGAATTTGTGGTGACCTCGTTCCGAGGTGACCCCCAAGGGTGTGTCGGGCTCGCTGTCCAGCAGGGACGGCCGCGCGCCACCGGCCACGACCAGCGGCGGGAGGTGGCCCGCGTTGCTCAGGTCGAGCTGGCCCGTGACCGGGTCGAGCACGAAGTAGACGAGCGTGGTGACCTGGTCCATACCCTCGGTGGCGCTGAACATGCGGTCCAGCCCGGTGAGAACGTCGGCCGGCTCGGGCATGGAGTAGGCCAGGGCGCGCAGCGCGTTGCGGATCCGGCTCATCCCGGCGGCCGCGGGGATGCCCTTGCCCATGACGTCGCCCAGGACGCCCGCCACACGGCCGTCGGGCAGCGGGAAGGCGTCGTACCAGTCGCCGCCCACCTGCACGTGCTGGGAGCCGGACCGGTAGTAGGCGGCCAGGCGCACCCCGCTGACCTGGGGCAGGTCCTCGGGCAGGAGGCTGTGCTGGAGTTCCTCGGCGGTGCTGTGCTCGCGCTCGTAGAGCGTGGCCCGGCCGATGGCCAGGGCGCACTGGCCGGCCAGGGCCTCCAGGAAGACGCGCTCCTCGTCGGTGATCTCGCGCGGTCCGGTGAAGGCGAAGCGCAGGGCGCCGATGGGCCGGCCCGCCACCATCATCGGCAGGGCCACCCAGGAGCGCTCGGGGGTGGTGTCCAGGAGTTCGGCGACCTCGGGGGCGTCGTCGAACAGGGCGGAGAGCTCGGCGGGGCCGGACGCGATCCGCGGCGCGCGGTCGGCCACGGCCCTGGCCGCGACGTCGGGGTGGTCCAGGGGGAACGTGTGCCGGGGCAGGTCGTGGGCGTGCTCGGCGGCGATGGTGCGCAGCCGGAGGCGGTCGCGGTCCAGCAGGACCACGGACGTGTGGTCGGCGCCCACGCCGGACCGGCCGATGTCCGACATGGCGTCGACGACGTGGGCGACGGTGAGGGCCTCGGCGAGGTCGGAGGTGGCCTGCTGCAGCCGGGCGGTGCGCATGGCCGCCTCGCTGAGCTGGTGGTTGAGGCGCTGGCGGAGTTCGTCGGCCTCGCGCTCGGTGGTGATGTCCACCAGCGTGCCGATCCACTCGGTGGTGCGGACGCCGTCGCTGACCGGGTTGGCGCGCGCCCGGTAGTGCGTGTAGCCGCCCGACCGCGTGCGGACGCGGAAGAGGGCGTCGAAGGGCGTGGCGTCCAGGACGGCGTCGCCCCAGGCGATCTCGACGCGTTCCCGGTCGTCGGGGTGCAGGGCCTGCAGCCAGCCGCGGCCGAGGTAGGACTCCAGGTCCTGGCCGGTGATGGCCCGCCACTGCGGTGAGTCCTCGTGGACCTCGCCGGTCGCCCCGGCGGTCCACACGATCTGGTTGCCCGCCTGCAGGAGGGCGCGCAGGCGCTCCTCCTCGCGGCGGGTGGCGCCGCCCTCGTGGTCGCGGGCGGCGATGAGGGCGACATGCACGTCGCCGGTGTCCGGGGAGGTGACGGGGAACCAGGTCAGGTCCCAGACCTCGCCGTCCGGGGTGCGGTGGCGTTCGCGCACGGAGCGGCCGTGCTCGCGGGCCGCGGCCGGCCCGGTGCGCAGGAGGGCGGCGCCGACGGCGGAGCCGGACGTGCCGGCCAGGTCATCGGGGCGCCGGCCCAGGCACTGGGCGGGGGTGAGGCCGACGAGGTCGGCGAGCCGCTGGTTGATGGTGCCGAACGCGTCGTCCGGGCCGATCAGGGCGAACCCGATCGGCGCGTCGGTGAGAAGGGATTTCACCGCGTCGGGTAGTTCCGCCCCGCTGACCCGGGGTGGCGGAATGGACGTCTCGGCGCTCAACTGCTCGACACCTCCGGGACCCTCGGATTCCCCACCCGTGTTTCGTTGGGGCTGTTGCCTGGACCGTACGTCTGACGTTGACGGGCCCTGTCCGCCCGTGGCACTCATCCGTCCATGGCGCCGATTGCGGTCGGGGGACTCCAGAGCCCTCGGGAGTCACACTCCATGACTCCTCTCGGCCACTGTCACGGCTCAAGCATAGGACACACCCGCTGCGCGGGGCTGCGGCCGTGGCGAGGGCCGCCCGTGGACGTGGAAGGTAAATGGTAGGCCACAAGGCGCCCCGGGAACAGTCACGCGGTGGTTCCACGGACACGTTTTCGTGGAATTGCGGGCGTTGGTCGTCCCTGCGTCGTTTGGCGACTCTCGCGTACCTTCGGGCCGTTAGATGTCCGACATGCCCTTTTTCTCCGTGTTGACCTGCGGTAACAGTGGGGGGTGGGTAAACGGCGTCCCCCTCAGGTTTTATCCACCGCGCGCCGGAAGAGGGGTTGACAGTCAGTCCAGAACAAGTGGAATGGGTGAAGGTCACCGTCCGGCCACCATCAACTAGGGGTGTGAGCGCGAATGCTCCAGACCTTCCCTGTCCAGGATCTGCCGAAGATCTCGGCACGGCTCCACGACGAGTTCAGCGGGCTGCCCCGCCGACGCGTCGAGCGCTGTGTCAGCGACACGTGGAACTGCATCGAGCATCTGGGGATCACGGTCACCCCGGACCTGGTCGAACGCGTGGCCCGCGAACACCTGGAGGCGCTGGTGAACTCGGTTCCGCCCTCGCACCAGGCACGACGGCCGCCGCGACGCGCGGGCACGCTCATCACCGGCCACCGGGCGGTCCCCCCGCCCCGGCCCGGACCGCGTCCCTGACGCCGGGGGCCGCCGCGGGCGCGCCGTCGTCCACAGGCGGGATCGGCCAAGGCCCCGGCTGTCATACGCTCGGGTGGTGCCCTCCCCTACACCACCCACACCCTCAGGTCCCCCGCCGGTCCCCGACGCGGTCTTCGACGAGATGCTGCGCGCGGCCCGGGCGCTCCTGGCCATGCGGCACCCGCTCGACGCCGAACTGGCCTTCAGCGAGATGCTCGGGGCCTGGTGGGGCGAGCGCCTGCCGGGGGTGGACGTCGAGCGGCTGCTCGGCGAGGGGCTCATCACCCACGCGACCGCCTCGGGGCGGCCCGCCGGCCTGGCGGTCCTGGCCGCGGTGACCGCCCTGGGCACCTCCGTCGAGCAGCGCGAGCTCGCCGAGCAGGGGATGATCGCGCTCAAGGAGCAGGGGCTGCAGATGCCCGCGTGGGCCGACCAGCTCGGCGCGGTCACGCCGGTGGCCGCCTACGTCAACGGTGACCAGTTCGGTGACACCGACGACGTGGTCTGCGTGTTCAGCCGGGACGCGCCCGACCACGCGGGCGCGGTGCCGCCCGAGCACGCGCTGATCCTCGTGGTGGACCACAACGGCGGCGGCGTCCTGCGCGACGCCTGGGTGACGACCAAGGTCGACCAGCTCCTGGCCCAGTGCCGGGAGCGGGCCCAGGTGGACGAGTACGCCCGGTTCGAGCAGCTGGAGCTCACCGAGGCCCGCGCACGGCTGATGCGGGCACTGGACCGCACGTCGCGTGTGGTGGCGGGTGCCTCCGCCGACCCCGGCGGCCCGGCCGTGGAACCGGTCGGCCTCACTCCCGCCGACCTCGCCGCCGGCTCGCTGGCCACGCACTTCGCGCTGGCCGCCTCCCGCATCCAGGCACTGCCCGAGCCGCCCGAGGGCGTGTGCGCGGCGCCCGTCCCCGTCTGGCGGCGCGACCGCAGAGCGGTGCTCGCCGCACGCTTCCTGGCCTCGGACGAGGCCGCCGAGCTCTCCGACTCCTACGCCGCGAGCCGCTGCGTGGACCACATCATCGCGCACGGCTGCGACGTCGACGGGGGCCGGCCGATGCGGATCAGCCCGCGCAAGGTCGAGTCGTTCCTGCTGCACTGGCTGCCCGGCCGGGTGGTGCTCCTCACCGAGGAGCAGGAGGCGATGCCCCACGTACTGGCCGCCTGGATCCGTTGGGCCGGCGCCAGGTCGAGGCTGCCCGAGGTGGCAGTGGGCGCCACCCTCGACGCGCTGTGGGAGGCGACCTCGGCCTTCACCCGCACCTACCGCGACCCGGCGCGCCCTCTGGGCCTGCGCCAGGAGGCGATCCGACGCCTGCTGCCGGACGGCGACTTCTCCGCGCTCGCGCGGCGGATGTTCGCCTTCCCCCTCCTGGCCAGCGAACTCGTGCTGTGGGCGCCGGAGGAGTTCGACCCGGCCACCCCGTGCGGACGCCGGGCGCTGCTGCGGCTGGACCACTACGGCGAGTACGAGGCCGCCACGCCGCACAGCGGCCGCCACTCCTCCGGCCAGGACCGGTGGTACCGGCCGGTCACCGTGGACGACCCCGAGCGCGAGCGCGAACTCGACCGCCACGAGCGCCTGGCCGAGCGCCTGTGGACGGGGCGGCCCGCCAACCTGTGGGCCGCGGCCCGCCGCATGCTGGACCGCGGCGTGGACCGGACCACCGTGCTCGCCGCCCTGGGCGAGGTCCTCGGCGCCGCCCGCGACGAACCCGACCTCCGCCGCCGCCTCGACCTCCTCTGATCCCCGGGATCCGAGGGGTTGGACGCACACCGGCCAGCCCACCCGCCCGAGGACGACCGCACAGGTCGAGCACCCGCACTGCGAGGAGTCGAAGGCCCAGATGCGCCCCGACGGCACCCGAGGGGCTGGGCTGAGATCCGCCGCCCCACCCGCCTAGGGACGGCCGTACGGGTCGGGTCCCCGCACCGCGAAGGATCCAAGGCCCAGAAGCGACCCCACGGGACCCCAGGACTGGACTGAGACCGGCCCGCCCACCCGCCCAACGTCGGCCACACGGGTCGGGTACCCCCACCACAAGCGACCGAAGGCCCAGATGCGACCCCACGGGACCCAGGGGGTGAGAGGTGGCCGTCCAGCTATCGGGGCGCCCAGGGGATCGAAGCTGCACGAAAGCGGCCTACCCCCACCCCAGGGGGTGAGAGGTAGGCCGTTCAGCTTTGGGGACCACTGGGGGTGTCGCGAAGGGCGCGCCAGTGTTCTGCAGGAGGAGACGGGGCCGCAGCGAGCTTGCGAGCAAGGCAAGTCGACGACGAAGAACACTGGCCTCCCAGCGCCCCGAGCACGGGCCAAAGCGAGGAACGAGCGGAGGCCCCAAAAAACACAGGAGGGCGCCGACGCGTCCTGGAGGGCCTGGAGGTGCACTCCCGAGGAACGAGGGAGCGCACCGGAAGGACCGAAGGGCGCGTCTTCCGGGCGCACGAGCACGGGCCAAAGCTAGAAGGACTGCGCCGCAGGTGTCCGTTGAGGGTGGTGGCGGGCGACGGCGTGGGCACGAGCGGAGGCCCCAAAGAAACACTGCCTCACACCAACCGGTCGCGCAGCCTTTCCACCACGCTCTCGGAGACCTTAAGGCCGTCGGCGACGTACTGGTCGAAGGAACCGAACATCTCGTCCACGTGGCCGAAGGCCGTCTCCAGGTACTCGGCCCGGACCCGGGTCATCGGCGCGACGTCGTCCCAGGCCAGGCCGCTGCCCACGGAGAGCCGCCGCATCCACGCGTCGGTGTTGGCCTGGCGTTCGTTGCTGGCCAGGTAGTCGGCCAGGATGTCGGCGCGGTCCACGCCCAGCAGGCTCAGGATGATCGCGGCGCCCCATCCTGTGCGGTCCTTGCCCGCGCTGCAGTGGAAGACCAGGGCACTGGGTCCCGTCGCGGCGCGCTCGACGAGCTCGCGGTAACCGGCCAGGGCCTCCTCGTCGGCCACCAACTCCCGGTAGACGGCGTACATGAACCGCTCGGCGGCGCCGTCCGCGAACATCGCGCGGGCCGCCTCGGGGTCGGCGAGGGTGTCGGTGAAGTTGGCGCCGGCGGCCTCCTGGCCCTGGACCGCGACCACGGCGTACTCGGCGCCGTCCGGGACGATGTCGGGGAGCCGCTCCCGTTCGACGGGCGTGCGCAGGTCGACGAGCTGGCGGATGCCCAGGCCGTGGTAGACGGAGAGGTCCTCCGTGCTCACCGAGTGCAGGGCGTCGGAACGGTAGAGCATGCCGTGGCGGACGGGCCGGCCGGAGCCGGATCGGAGACCGCCGAGATCACGGAAGTTGGGGGCGCTGGGGAGGATGAAACCGTCACTTGTCACGTCCGTGACGATACCGACCCGCCCCGGGTCCGACCAGGGCGTGTCCGACCATGGGAGGACCCGTGGTCACCCGGCGTCGCGCATGGCGGTGATCTCCGCCCCCGCCTCCTTGACGTCCTTGGCCGTGTCCACGCCCCGCCAGAAACCGTCGATCCGGTAGGCGGTCAGGCGCCCCTCCTTGGCCAGGTCGGGGAAGGTGGAGGACTCGTGGTCGCCCTTGGTCGGCAGCAGCGGGGTGATCTCCGGCTCGAACAGGTAGACCCCGGCGTTGATCCACACGGGCAGCAGCGGGCTCTGCGTGAAGCCCTCGATCCGGTCCTGGTCGTCCACGTCCACGATGCCCCAGGTGGTGCGGAACTGGGCGAGCGCCAGGGTCGCGGCGCCGCCGCGGTCACGGTGGTGGGCGGTGAACTCGTCCAGCGGGAACCACGTGAGCACGTCGCCGTTGAGTGCGAAGTAGGGCGCGTCCTGGTCGCGCAGACCGCTGGAGGCGTAGCGCAGGGCACCGCCGCGGCCCAGTGGCTCGTCCTCCACGAGGAGGGTGATCTCGGGTCCGCCGCTCCGGGCGTCGAGGTGCTCGCGCAGGACCTCGGCCTTGTAGCCGCAGGACACGACGACCTGCTCGACGCCGTGTTCGGTCAACCACTCGAGCTGGTAGTCGATGATGGGCCGTCCGGCCACCTCCACCATCGCCTTGGGGCGGGTGTCGGTGTAGGGCCGCAGCCGGGTGGCCTGTCCTCCGGCGAGGATGAGCGCCTGGGTGACGGGGGACTCGGATGATGAGGATGAAGCGGTCATAGTCGGGACCCTAGCAGTCGGTTCACCGGTACCCCCAGGGTGTTCACCCCGCCTGTCCGGGTGGTGTCCGCACTCCCCCGGGCCGGGTCCGGACGCCGTCCGCCTCGACGACCGTCCCCCTCACGCGGCGCCCCCGGGAAGGCCGTGGGCGACGCGGGCGGTTCAGCTGCTCTGGGTGGCGTCGGCGTAGGCCAGCCGCACGTCCGCGCTGGTGACGACGGTCAGGTCCGCCGCGGTCGCCGACGCGCCGAGGTCCTGGGAGACCCGCAGGTCGCGGTGGGAGCCGGCCTTCTCGAACAGCGACCTGGCGAAGCGCCCGTTGCCCAGCTCGTCGATCCACCCCTCGGCACACACGTGCGCGAAGATGCTGCGCAGGTCCTCCCTGGCCGTGTCGTCGAAGGCGTCGCCGGTGCCCGCCGCGACCGCCTCGGCGATCTCGGTCAGCTCGTCCGGGGTGTAGGAGGGGAAGCGCACGCGCACGTTGAACCGCGACGACAGTCCGGCGTTGGAGGCCAGGAACCGCTCCATCTCGGCCGGGTACCCGGCGAGGACGACCACGAGCCGCGACCGGTCGTCCTCGGCCCGTTTGAGCAGCGTCTGGATGGCCTCCGCCCCGAACGCGTCGCCGCCGCTGTAACCGGGGTTGACCAGGGAGTAGGCCTCGTCCACGAACAGCACCCCGCCCAGGGCGCGGTCGACCAGCCGGTTGGTCTTCAGCGCGGTCGCGCCCAGGTGCTCGCCCACCAGGTCCGCGCGCTGGGCCTCCACCACCTCGGCCCGGCCGAGCAGGCCGAGCGCGGAGAAGACGCGGCCCAGGACGCGGGCCACCGTGGTCTTGCCGGTGCCCGGCGGTCCGGTGAAGACGAAGTGGCGCATGGGCGCCTGGTTGCGCAGTCCCTGCTCCTCGCGGAGCTTGGCCACCCGCAGCTGGGCGACGATGGAGCGGACCTGCTCCTTGACCGGTTCCAGTCCGATCATGGCGTCGAGTTCGGCGAGGGCCTCCTCGATGCCCGGTGTCTCCCCGAACCCCGGCAGCCGCGCGGTGAGCTCGGCGTGGGCGCTGGTGACGTCGGCGGCCCGCACGGTGATGAGGTCCTCGGCCTCGGGGCGCGCCGCGGGCGCGTCGCCGTCCACGCCCGCGGTGACCACGCGCACGTCGCGCGCCTGGGCGGCCTTCTCCACGACCGACCGGGCGTAGCGCCCGTTGCCCAGGTCGTCGACGGCCTCGCGCCGGACCGCCTGGTCGAACCCGTGTCTGAGCGCCCGGGCGGCCTCGGGGTCGAGGACGTCGCCGCGCTGGGCGACCAGTGACTCCGCGATGCGGGTCAGTTCGTCCGCGGTGTAGCTGGGGAAGGTGATGCGCGTGGCGAACCGTGAGGCCAGGCCGGGGTTGGAGGACAGGAAGGCGTCCATCTCCTTCTCGTAGCCCGCGAGCACGACGACGAGCCGGTCCCGGTCGTCCTCGGCGCGCTTGAGCAGGGTCTGCACGGCCTCGTTGCCGAACCGGTCGGCCTGACCATCGCCCTCGTTGACCAGCGAGTACGCCTCGTCGATGAACAGGACGCCGCCCAGCGCCCGGTCGACCAGCTCGTTGGTCTTGATGGCGGTCGCGCCCAGGTACTCCCCCACCAGGTCGGCGCGCTGGGCCTCCACGACCCGGGAGGTGGGCAGCAGGCCGAAGGAGTGGAAGATGGTGGCGAGCGTGCGCGCCACGCTCGTCTTGCCGGTGCCGGGCGGCCCGGAGAAGACCAGGTGGCGCAGCGGCCGCTCGACGGGGAACCCGGCGTCGGCGCGCAGCCGGGCGGCCTCGATGGAGGCGGCGATCCCGCGGACCTGCTGCTTGACCGGGTCGAGGCCGATCATGTCCTCCAGTTCGGCCAGCGCCTGGTCCACGGGGACCGGGTCGCCGTCCTCGGCGCCGCCGCCGTCACGGCCGCGGGTGGGACGGGGCGACCCGTCCGTGCGGGCACGGACCGGTCGGGCGGCGTTCGGCGCGGCGCGGCGGGCGGTGGGGGCGTCGGCCGTACGCCGGTCGTCGGAGGCCTTGATGATCTGGCGGGAGGCGGCCAGCCGCCACAGCACGCAGGCGCCGGCGGCGGCGTAGAGCACTCCCACGCCCCAGGAGGCGGACACCGGGTCCACGACCATCCCGAGCAGGGCCACGGAGAACCCGGCGATCAGGCCGGCGGTGAGGGCGAGCGCGGCGGTGTGCCAGGCGGGGAACTCGCGGACGCGGGACGCCGCGAGCACGACGAGCAGGGGGACCGGCACCAGGAGCAGGACGACCGGTTCGCCCGGGAGGGGGATCTGGAAGAGGGGCACGGTCACCGTCAGCCAGACCACGCACACCAGCACGGTGACGAAGGCGTCGACCGACCGCATCAGCGCGGCCAGGACCATGAGCAGCATGAACGTGCCCGCGACCGCCCCCAGGGCGCTGCCGCCCAGCAGCACGGTGACGACGGCGACGACGGTGCACAGGATCAGTGCCGCCACCAGGCGTCGGGCCAGGGGCACCCGGTGGTACAGGGCGCGCATCCTGTCGAGTCCGGAGGTGCGCCCCGGTTCCGCGGCGGCTGCCGAGCGCGTGTCCCGGGTCATATGGCCCCTTCCTGCGTGGGGGTTCGTGGGCGGTCGGCTCTCCGTGGCGGGGTGGCGGGGGCCGAACGGCGTCGGGGGGCCGACGTCCACAGGCACAGCTTTGCCCCCAGTGGGGCCGGATGTCCAGTGCGGGGCGGCGTGTCGGAGCGCCCGGGCGGGTGCTCCGGGCGGCGGCGGGTCGCGGGGCCCGGTTCAGAGCAGGGGCAGCTGGCCGTCCGGAACGGGGCGGGCCTTGCGCAGGTGGCTCCACTTGGGCAGGTCGTCGAGGTAGGACCAGCTCATCCGGTGGTGCGCGGTGGGCCCGTGTTCGGCCAGGGCCGCCCGGTGGACGGGCGAGGGGTAGCCGACACCGCTCTCGAACCCGTAGGCGGGGTGGTCGCCGGCCAGGTCGGCCATGAGTGCGTCGCGGTGCACCTTGGCCAGGATCGCGGCGGCCGCGACGCTGATGCAGGTCAGATCGCCCTTGACCTGGGTGCGGACCCTCCAGGGGCGGCCGATGAAGTCGTGCTTGCCGTCGAGGATGACGGCGTCGGGGCGGGTGGAGAGCGACCCGAGGGCGCGGTGCGCGGCCCGGCGCAGGGCCTCGGTCATGCCGACCTCGTCGATCTCGGCCGGTTCGGACCAGCCGAAGCCGTGGTCGGCGACCCAGGGGCGCAGCCGCTCGGCGAGGTCCGTGCGGCGCTTGGGGGTGAGCCGCTTGGAGTCGGTGAGTCCGGGCGGCGGGGACCCGACGCCCGCCACGGCCGCGCAGACGAGCAGGGGTCCGGCCCAGGCTCCGCGCCCCACCTCGTCGACTCCGGCGATCAGCCGGGCGCCGTGGGCGCGCAGCTCCTCCTCCACCTCGAACGTGGGGGCGGGGACGGCGGGTTCAGCGGAGGTCGACACGTTCCTACCCTAAGCCCGCCCGTCACCCACCATCGCCCACTGGGAGCTACGCGAGGGATGGGCTACCACCCTCAACCGACGCCTCCGGCGCAGCCCTCCCGCCCGTCACCCACCATCGCCCGTGGGGGCGCAGAGCGAAGGGACGCGCTACCACCCTCAACCGACGCCTCCGGCGCAGCCCTCCCGCCCGTCACCCACCATCGCCCGTGGGGGCGCAGAGCGAAGGGACGCGCTACCACCCTCAACCGACGCCTCCGGCGCAGCCCTCCCGCCCGTCACCCACCATCGCCCGTGGGGGCGCAGAGCGAAGGGACGCGCTACCACCCTCAACCGACGCCTCCGGCGCAGCCCTCCCGCCCGTCACCCACCATCGCCGACGATGCCCGGAGGCCCGCGGCGCGACCTCGCCCTGTGGGCCCGCACGCGGGATTCCGGAGACCATTGCGCGACTCACCGTGCGCGACGATCGTACTTGCGTCGTCACGTTCGGTAGTTTCCGCTTGTCGGACCAGCAGTGCCGGGCCTTCCGGAGGGAATGGACATGCAGCGCTCCACGCCGTACGCCCGGCCCGGACCGGGTGTGCGCCGGATGATCCGGGGCCGCCTGTACGACGTGGTCTCCACCGTCACCCGCGTGGGCGTGGGCGCGATGTTCGCCGAGTACGGGCTCGCGCTGCGCGGCCGCGGACCGCTCGTGGCCGAGCGCCTGTCCGAGTGGGGAGTCCCCGCCGCCGCCCTGGCCGCCGCGCTCCTGCCGGCCGTGCTCGTGGCATTGTCGATCTCCTTCGCCGTGGGCCTGCTCACGTGGTTGGCGGGGCCGCTGCTGGCCGCGGCCGCCGTGGTGGGAGCGCTCACCGCCGGGACCCAGGAGGCGGCGCCGTTCGGCTCGTGGGCGGCGACCGCGCTGGTCACGGCCGTGTGCGTGCTCATGGCGGTGGGCGGGGGCCGGTGGTCGTGGGACTACCTCGTACTGGCCCCTCGGGTGCCGTCGGCCGCTCCCCCGCCCCGCCGGAACCCGGGGGCGGCTCCCGGTACGGACCGCGCGGATTCCGCCCGCCGCCCCGAACACGCTCCGCCGCTGCTCTATCCTGTCGGTGAGGCCGCGCTTCGTCGGCCGTATCGACTCTGACCCGGCCCTTGCGCGCTCCCGCTGCGTGCCCTCGGGCCGCGTCCACCCGACATGGATTCGGTGGGGGGAACATCATGTCCGCCGCTGCCTCCGATCCCGCCTCCGAGGGGTCTGTGGCCAAACTGATCGCGATGGCGGAGAAGCCGACGCCGGGTCAGCGCCTGATCAGCTGGGCCTCCCGGCCTCCCGGCCGGCTCTACATCCCCGCGTGCACGGTGGCCGGACTCGTGCTGCTCTACGAGGACAGCGTCCCGGGCGGTCACCTCCCCTCGTTCCTGGTCGGCGTGGGCGCCGGACTGCTCCTGGCGGGCATGGGCGCGCTCCGCCTGGGCATCGCGCTCGCCGTCGCGCGTCCGATGATCCGCTACTACTGGCTGCGCTGGGTGTCCGCCCCGATCATCGCGGCGCTGGCCCTGGGGCTGTCCGTCGCCGACGTCCCCCTCCAGGCCAGAGTCGATGCCTCGGCCGACGATCTGCTCGCGCTCGCCGGTGAAGTCGAGGACCCCACGACCATCCCGCGCAACGGCGAGTGGACGGGGCTGTATCCGCTCCTCAGCGTGGGGAGCAGCGTGGGCACGGGCGAGGAGATCTCCTACTTCGCCATCGACGGCGCCGGCCTGCTGAGCCAGTCCGGTCTGGCCCACAGCCCCGAGGAGCTCCCCGAGGGCGTGTTCGTGCCCGGGCACGGTTCGAAGGTCTACGAGCACGTGAGCGGCGACTGGTACGTCTGGGTCGACCACTAGATCGCGGCGGCCCCCGCTTCACCGGGTCGGCATGCCTCCGTGCGGACTGTTGACCACCAACGGCACGGACCCTTCCACGAGGTAGAAGTGCCCGGGGTGGTAGTCGATGTGGAGGTGACCTCCGTCCTCGGCGGAGGCCATGTCGCGCACGTTGTCCGCGAGCACCGCCCTCCCTGCGGCGTCACCGCTGATCACGAGGATCTGCCGCTCGGAATCAAGGTGGAGGAGGACCCCGGGGCCGGACGTCTTCCTGACCTCGATCCCTGCCAGGACGCCAGTGGCCGGCGCCGTGGAGCCGAGCAGCCCTTCGCCGCTGGCCACCGCATCCGCCAGACGGTTCAGCTCTTCGGCCGACGCCGTGAGATCCACTTCGTCGCACGCGGTGTCACAGGTGAGGATCACTGGCAGCACTCCCTCAAGGTGGGACTCCCATCATGGCCGCCGGCCGGCGAACGCCGTCCGGACCGGCTGCGGAGTGTGGACGCGGCCCGGACCGGGGGTGCGTTGGGGCGGCTTTTGCCGGAGGCTGTGTCGTTCACGTACTGCTCTCACCTTGGACCTGTAGACCTGGTGTCCATCCCCCCGGAGGGACCCCCTGTCCCTCCCGAAGGCCAATGCTGAGGAGCGGATCCATGCGGGAGTTCATGCTCACCCTCCACCTGCGCATCCACGACTCGCTGACCGCGCTGCGCCGGGCGCACGCGGTGGGCGACGACGACCTGGCCAGTGCCCAGGTCGGCGAGATCCAGGACCTGGTGGAGATCGCGGCCCGGAACGGGATCGACATCGGAGCGGGCTACGCGGCCCTCTCCCCCGCGGGCTGAGGGAGCCGCGCCACGCCAGGGGACGTATCAGCGGAACACGCGCGAGGGCCCGCGACCGGTGAACGGTCGCGGGCCCTTGGCGCTGCGGTGGATCAGCGACGACCGCTCTGGCCGTATCCCTCACCGCGCTCGAACTGCTGGCGCATGGCGGACCCCTGCTGGCGCTGGTACTCCTCCGCCAGCTCCTGTTGGCGTCCGGCCGCGGCCGCGACCGAGCCGCGCACCGAGTCCACGGCCTCCTGCGCGTTCGCTCCCGAGACCAGGGACGCACGGGAGCCGCCCGAGCCGTTCATCATCTGCGGCAGCAGCTGGGCGGTGAGCAGCGTCGACAGCGCCGAGCTGTCGCCCGCGCCCTCCTCGGTCTGTACCACGACCGGGCGCGGCGCGTGCTCGGCCAGCGTGGCGCCGACGTCCAGGCGGCGGCGCGCCAGCTCGTACTCCAGCACCGCGCGGTTGTCGCGGTAGGCCGTGGCGAGGCGCTGCTGGGCCTTGGCCTCGTTCTCCGCGGCGACCAGGTCGGCCCGACCGCGCGTCTCGATCTCGTAGCGCACCCGCTGTGCCTCGGTCTCCTGCTCCTCCAGCATCTGCGCGACGTCCTTGCGCGCCTTGTTGAGGGAGGCGTTGACCTCGACGATCTTCGCGTCACGGGTCTTCTTGGAACGCTCGATGTCCATGAGCAGCGTGTCGATGCGGCGCTTGCGCGTCAGCTCCCACTCCTGCTCGTAGGCGACGAGCTCCTTGGCGACCCGCTCCCGGGTGGCCAGGTGCTGCTGGTACTGGTTGGGCAGCTGGACGTCGGGGATGTTGCAGCCGGTGATGCGCACACCGTACTTCTCCAGCATGGTGTTGAGCAGGCGGCGCATGTCCTCGACGTTGGACCCGCGCAGGTCGTAGGCGGACTCGGTGTTCACCTGGCGGCTGCGCTGGCGGATGGCGTCCTGCACGGCGCTGGAGAGCACCAGGTCGAAGTTGCTCGCGCCGATGATCGTCACGAAGCGGATCGGGTCGATGATCTGGAACTTGAGGAAGAACTCGATCGACTTCAGCGGCACGTTCTCGCGCGTGGGGCACGCCAGGACCGGTGCGGTGTAGGGGATCTCCGTGCGGGTGTCCACCACGAAGTCCACCCGCGACCACGGGTGCCACAGGTAGTGGCGGCCCGGGCCGATCGGCTTCACGATGGCGCCGTACTTGGTGAGGATGCCGTGCGTGCCCTCCTCGATCTCCACGATCGAGCCGCGCCACCACCACAGGCCGGCCACGATGATGCTCAGCAGGCCCACGATCAGCGTGGGGATGGACAGGACGGTGTAACTGAACTCCATGGCCGCGTTGCTCGAGGTCAGGGAGTTGATGGTCATCATCAGCGCTGAGGTGAGGGCGAACAGGCCGAACCAGACCAGGACGGTCCAGCGCAGTCCGCGGGTGTCGCGCGGGATGACGACGGGAACGATCGCTCCCTGGTCACCGCCGCGCAGCAGCCCGGCCAGGTCACTCCAGGACGCGAGGGACTCCTTGATGCTGGAGCCGCCGCCGGTGTTCACGGGCTGGCTCATCTACTGACCTCCCTGGATCGGGCCGGGACCCTCGGGGCCGCGCTGCGACCACGGCGGCAGGGGCGGGTCCTGGTGAGGGTGGGCGGAGCCGCCGGGCGGCGTGGTGTCGCCCGGGGACTGCGGGTGGCCGGTCTCGGGAGCGGCCTCGGGAGCCGCCTCGGACAGGCGCTCGTCGATGGCCTGCTCGGAGACCGACTGCCGGATCTCCTCCACGAGGTCCTCGCCCGGGTCCTCGCTGCCGGGCCGCTTGGCCTGGGTGTCGGAGTCCTCGACCAGCGCGCTGATCTCCACCTCGCGCTCGCCGATGCGGGCACGGATCTCGCCGAGGCGGGAGCGGATGGCGTCCATGTCCTCCGCGGAGAACAGGACGGTGTCGGCCTGGCCGATGATCTCCTGGGCGATGCGCAGGTAGTCGACGCTCGCGCCGTCCCCGGAGCCGATCCGCAGGACCTGCGGAAGGCTGTCGGCGACCCCCTCCAGCTTCTCCAGGACGGTCTCGCGGAAGCGGTAGTTGAGGATCTCGGGTGCCTCGGCGGCGCTGACCGCGCGGATGTCCAGGGCCTGGGCCTGGAGGAGGGCGGCGTTGGCGTTGGCCTCGGACTCGGCCTCCACGAACCGCTGGCGCGCGGAGGCGCGCGCCTTGTTGGTCTCGCGCTCCAGGGCGGTGTCCATCTGCGCCTGGTACTGGGCGATGTCGGCCTGGATCGCCGACAGCGTCTCGTTGAGGGTGGCGAGCTCCTTGTTGAGGTCGCCCTCGTTCTGTTCCTTGCGCAGCTGGAGCTCGTACTCGAAGGTGTAGGCGTCCTTGGCCACGCGCACCATCTCCGGTGCCGCCAGGTCCATCCGGTACTCCTGGTTGGAGGGCTCGGCGTGGGTGATGTTGGCGTTGGTCAGCTCCACGATGCCGCCGAACTGCTTGTTCAGCTGGTCCAGCAGGGCGTGGGTGCTCTCGCCGACCATGTCGTAGATCGCCGAGGCCTCCTGCTCGTAGATGAGGCTGCGGGTCGTCTCGCTGATGGCGTTGTTCAGCTTCTCCTGGAAGCCGTGCACGCCGCCGAGGGTGTAGACGAAGCTCGTCGCGTCCGTGATCCGGAACTGCACGAACAGGTCGACGGAGGCCTGCACGCCGCTCTTGGTGGGGGCGGAGCGGATCGGCGCGTTGAAGGGGTACTCGCGCGTGGTGTTGACGATGTAGGAGACGCGCTTCCAGGGGTTGAAGAGCGTGACCCGGCCCGGCGCGAAGTTGTTCTCGCGCTTACCGAAGCGGGTGACGATGGCCTCGCAGCCCTCCGGAACCATCACCATGCCCTGGCGCCACCACATGAAGGCGGCCACACCGGCGGTGATGATCCAGTAGTGCACACCGAAGAAGGGGTTGATGAGGGGGTTGCCGCCGGCGATGACCTCGGGGATCAGGACGATGAAGGAGCCCAGGACTCCGATCACGACGAGCGCGATGGCGGGCAGCATCGTGAAGAACGTGCGACCGCGCGGAATCACCATGGGGCAGATCACGTGGACCGGTCCGCTGCGGCCCCGCTCGTGCGTACTGCTGTTGAGCGCCTCGCCCGCGTTGTTGAGCGAGGTGGTGCGCTGCTCGATCCGCGTGCCGATGGAGTTGCCCTGCTCGCGCGCGGCGACGAAGTCGCGCGGATCGAGACCTCCTCCCTCGGACGCAGCCTGGGGTACCGCCTGTTGAAGCGCGTCGGTCACGGCCTGGCGCGGATCGCCCCCTTGGGCGACGGCGCCGGCCGCACCGCGCACGGTCTGCGCGAACGACATGGGTGATGAACTCCTTAGCCGGAGATGGGAACTGTCTGCTTCGACGCGGCGTACACGGCTGCGGTTCCAGGTGGGGACCGTGTCGCGCGCGAATCTGAGGTACCGGTCAGCACCAACTCTGGCACGAGTTGCATCCGAAACCCATGCCTCGTGTCCTGAGCGTGACGATGAATCCACCGGCGTGCCGGAGGGCGACGGACGCGGGGCGCGCGGCTAGCCTCGGTCGCACGGCAGACCGCCGGCCGGTGCGCGTCCGCGCGGGACGACCCGGGCCGGGAACGAGAGGGGAAACCACGATGTCCGCACTTCCGAGCGCCGTGCTCACCACCGCCGGACTGATCGGCGGCTACTCAGTGGCGCGCGCCACCGGCAACCGACCGCTGGGCGGGGCCGTCCTGGCCGTGTTCGGCGCGGCGGCCGTCGAGACCTGCCGCCGGCGCTCGGGTCTGGGCCCGGCCCTGGCCCTGGGGAGCGTGTACGTGGGCGCCTTCGGGCTGTCCCACCCGCTGGCGAAGAAGATCGGTTCCTGGCCCGCCGTGCTGGGGGTGACGGCGGCGACGGCCGCAGTCGCGGTCGCCTCGGCCGATCGGGGGGACGTGTGAGGGCTCAGCCCCGGCGGCCGTGGATGTAGGCCTCCAGCTGGGCGCGGTCGTCCTCCAGGACCCGCAGCCGGCTCTTGACCACGTCGCCGATGCTGACGATGCCGACCAGGCGCCCCTCGGACAGGACGGGCACGTGGCGGAAGCGGCGCAGGGTCATGGCCTCGCTGACGTCCTCGACCGTGTCCTCGGTGGTGCAGGTGTGGACGTCGGCGGTCATGATCTCGGCGACGGGCGCGGTGAGCAGGACGGTACCGGCCCGTTCCAGCCCGCGCACGACGTCGCGCTCGGAGACGATGCCGACGAGGGCGTCCCCCTCGGCGACGGCCACGGCGCCGATGTTGTGTCTGGCGAGCTCGGTGAGCAACTGCGCGACGGTCGCCTCGGGCGGGACCGTGACCACGTCGGAGCCCTTCGATCGCAGGATCGAGGCAATCAGCATGCGTCCACCTTCCACCGGCGCGTCGGTGACGAAGGGATTACCCGCTCACCGCCCCGCCCAACCACAGGTGTGGACCACCTCGCTCGGCGCCCCGGCTGCTCAACCGCCCTCGGTCCAGTACCGGTTGAGCCGGTCGACCGCTTCCTCCCTCGTCATCCCCGCGACCTCGGCTTCGGAAAGGCCGACCTTCGAGATCAGCAGGTGGACCAGGTCCGCGGGCAGCGCGCTCGCCGGCGGCACCGGCACGCCCCGGTAGGGGGGAGTGCCGTCCCTGACGCACGCCCAGAACGAGGCCTCGTCGACGTCGAGCTGGTCACGGAGGACATGCGCCCACATACTCCTGCCGTAGTCGGTCCGATCCGCTGGCCGGGACACCCGGGTGCGCAGGATCCGTCCGTCCGGCAGGGACAGCTCGTACGTGATGTGGTGTGTCCCCGTCCGGCCGCGCGCGTCCCGTACGCGGCGCCATCCCTCCGTCTTGCAGAAGCGCTCGTGGTCCTCACGGGTGGGTCGTGGCCAGGTCACCGTTGCGCCCCCACCAACCAGTGGCGCAGCTGCTCGTCGTCGCTCAGGACGATGAGTTGGACCAGGCCCCAGTTCCCCCGGTGGTCGGGGGCGTCGAGCAGGTGGTCCTGCCAGTCCTCCGCGTACTCACGCAACGCGTCGACCATCTCGGTGACGGCCTCGTCGAAGGACGTCCCGTCCGCGGCGACGGGCAGCCCCGGGATGAAGACCGACCAGCCTCCCGCCTCCGGTACCACCTGGGCGTCGGAGGGCGTCACCGTGGACAGGAAGTGACGCAGTCTCTCCACGTCCACGACAGCCGTTCTGGCCGTGTCACGGCGGACCGTGGCCACCTGACCTCGTTCCGCCGCGTCCAGGAGCGCCTTCAGGTGCGCACGAGCATCGGTGTAGCTGTCAAAGTGAACGGCACTCATGGCGATACCTCCAACGGAACGTGGATCCACCTTGCCACCGCGTTACACGTACGTCAAGTACGTGACGTACTTCCGTTGTCCGCGCGCACAACGCAGTGGCGGCCCGGTGGGAACCGGACCGCCACTGTCGCGTCAGTGCTCCCTCACGGCGAGGTGATCAGCTACAGCCGCTGGTGGCGCCGCAGCCCTCGCAGGCGTAGCAGCTACCCGAGGGCCGCATCTTCGTCCCGCACGTGACGCACAGCGGGGCGTCGGCGACGAAGCCCTGCGTGCTCTCCATCAGCTCGGCGGTGGAGTGCGCCTCGGTCGGCTCGGCCTGGGCCTCGCTCCTGCGCGCGGTCGGCGCCGCCTCCTCGGCCTTGTGGGTGGCGGCCGACTGGGCGTAGGACTCCACCTGGGCGGCGACCTGGGCCGGGTCCTCGCCCGCGACCTGGGCCTGGCGCTCGGCGGCCGACAGCACGCCCAGTGCCGCGCGCTCCTCGTAGGGCAGGTGGTCCAGGGCCAGGCGGCGGAAGATGTAGTCCACCACCGACTGCGCCATGCGGATGTCCGGGTCGTCGGTCATGCCGGCCGGGTCGAAGCGCATGTTGGTGAACTTCTCCACGTAGGTCTCCAGCGGGACCCCGTACTGCAGGGCGATGGAGATCGCGATGGAGAACGCGTCCATGACGCCGGCCAGGGTCGAACCCTGCTTGCCGAGCTTCATGAACACCTCGCCCAGACCGTCGTCCGGGTAGGAGCCGGCGGTGATGTAGCCCTCGGCCCCGCCCACGGAGAACGAGGTGGTCTCACTCGGACGCTTCTTGGGCAGGCGGCGGCGGACCGGCCGGGCGACCTCGACGGTCGCGGGCTCCTCGGCGTCCTTGGTGCCGCTCTCGGTCTTGCTGATGGACAGCGGCTGGCCGACCTTGCAGTTGTCGCGGTAGACCGCGAGCGCCTTCAGGCCCAGCTTCCAGCCCTCGAAGTAGATGTGCTGGAAGTCCTCGACCGTGGCGTCCTCGGGCACGTTGACGGTCTTGGAGATCGCGCCGGACAGGAACGGCTGCACGGCCGCCATCATCCGCACGTGGCCCATGGGCTGGATGTAGCGGCGGCCCATGGCGCAGTCGAACACCTCGTAGTGCTCGGGGCGCAGGCTCGGGGCGTCGACGACGTGGCCGTGCTCGGACACGAACTCCACGATCGCCTCGGACTGCTCGTCCTGGTAGCCCAGGTTGGCCAGCGCGCGCGGGATGGCCTGGTTGACGATCTGCATGGAGCCGCCGCCGACCAGCTTCTTGAACTTGACGAGCGAGAAGTCCGGCTCGATGCCGGTGGTGTCGCAGTCCATCATGAAGCCGATGGTGCCGGTGGGGGCGAGCAGGCTGGCCTGGGCGTTGCGCCAGCCGTTGCGCTCGCCGACCTTGAGGCACTCGGCCCACTCGCGGGTGGCGGCAGCGTGGATCGGCTCCTCCAAGGTGCCGACCGTGCGCAGGTCGTCGTTGGCCGCGGCGTGCTTGCGCATGACGCGCTTGTGCGCCTGCTCGTTGCGCTTGTAGCCGTCGTAGGGGCCCACCACGCCCGCGACCTCGGCGCTGCGCCGGTAGGCGGTACCGGTCATCAGCGAGGTGATCGCGGCGGCGACCGCGCGGCCGCCGTCGGAGTCGTAGGCGTGGCCGGTCGCCATGAGCAGGGCGCCCAGGTTCGCGTAGCCGATGCCGAGCTGGCGGTAGGCGCGGGTGGTGTCGCCGATCTTCTCGGTCGGGAAGTCGGCGAAGGTGATGGAGACGTCCATCGCGGTGATGACCAGCTCGGTGAGGCGGGTGAACCGCTCGACGTCGAAGGTGTCGTCCTCGCGCAGGAACTTCAGCAGGTTGATCGAGGCGAGGTTGCACGAGGAGTCGTCCAGGCTCAGGTACTCCGAGCACGGGTTGCTCGCACTGATCCGGCCGGTCTCGGGGTTGGTGTGCCAGTCCTGGATGGTGCCGTCGTACTGGATGCCCGGGTCGGCGCACTCCCAGGCCGCTCTGGCCATGCGCTGGAACAGGTCCTTGGCGTCGACGGTGGCCACGACCTCGCCCGTGGTCCGGGAGGTCAGGCCGAACTCCGAGCCGGTCTCGACGGCGCGCATGAAGGCGTCGGAGACCCGGACCGAGTTGTTGGCGTTCTGGTACTGGACGCTGAACATGTCGGCGCCGCCCAGGTCCACGTCGAACCCGGCGTCGCGCAGCGCGCGGATCTTGTGCTCCTCGCGCGACTTCGTCTCGACGAACTCCTCGATGTCGGGGTGGTCGACGTCCAGGACGACCATCTTGGCCGCGCGGCGGGTGGCGCCCCCGGACTTGATGGTCCCGGCGGAGGCGTCGGCGCCGCGCATGAAGGAGACCGGGCCGGAGGCGGTGCCGCCGGAGGAGAGCAGCTCCTTGCTGGAGCGGATGCGCGAGAGGTTCACACCCGCGCCGGAGCCGCCCTTGAAGATGATCCCCTCCTCCTTGTACCAGTCGAGGATCGACTCCATGGTGTCGTCGACGGAGAGGATGAAACAGGCACTGACCTGCTGGGACGAGGCCGTGCCGACGTTGAACCAGACCGGCGAGTTGAAGCTGAAGAGCTGGTTGGCGAGCGCGTACTTGAGCTCGTGGTCGAAGATCTCCGCGTCCTCGTCGGTGGCGAAGTAGCCCTGCTCGACGGCGGTGCGCGTGTACATGCCCACGACGCGGTCGACGAGCTGCTTGAGGCTCCACTCGCGCTCGGGGGTGCCCACCGCGCCGCGGAAGTACTTGCTGGTGACGATCTGGGTGGCGTTCATCGACCAGGTGGTGGGGAACTCCACGCCGCGCTGCTCGAAGTTGACCGTGCCGTCGCGCCAGTTCGTCATCACGACGTCGCGGCGCTCCCAGGTGAGGGTCTCGTAGGGGTGCACACCGGGGGTGGTGAAGATGCGCTTCATCTTCAGGCCCTTGCGGCTCCCCTTGCCCTTGCGTCCTGTTGGTCCACTGGTGGTTTCCGTCATTGCGGCAGTTCCCCTGAAAGCTTCGTGAGCACGGTCGGTGCGGCCGTGCGCTGCGTTGTGGGTGACGAGTGGCCCGTGGATGGCCGGGGCCACCCGCGCGGCTGTGGTGCGTGGCCGTCGTCGAGCGGACGGCGGAGGGTCAGGGGGCGGCGGCCGTGTCGGACCGGGAGTCGGCCTCGCGGTCGGCGCGCAGACTGGCGATCTCCGCCTCGAAGTCGGCGAGGCTCTCGAACCCGCGGTACACGCTGGCGAAGTGCAGGTAGGCGACCTCGTCCAGGTCCCGCATCGGCCCGAGGATGGCCAGGCCGATCTCGTGGGCCGGGACCTCGGCGACACCGCGTCCGCGGATCTCCTCCTCGACCTTCTGGCCGAGCTTGGCGAGGGCGTCCTCGGAGACGGGCCGACCCTGGCACGCCCTGCGTACCCCGGCGATGATCTTGGTGCGGCTGAAGGGCTCGGTGACCCCGGAGCGCTTGGCGACCATCAGAAGGACGGTCTCCTGGGTGGTGAAGCGGCGCTCGCACACCGGGCAGGAGCGGCGGCGGCGGATGGCCGCGCCGTCGTCGGTGGACCTGCTGTCGATCACCCTGGTGTCAGGATGGCGGCAGAACGGACAGTGCATCCTGCTTCACCTGCTTCCCTCGCCGACAACCCGTACCTCTACTAAACCACAACTTCTGGACAACCGCCCCAACAGCCGCACCAGATGTTGTGGTCGAACCTAGACCCCAGCGGGCGCACCCGCAACCCTCCCGAAGGCGTGTCCCGTGCCCACGGCCAAGGACGCCACGCACGGCGCGGCCGAGGTCACACGGAGACCGGGGGCGGGGGTTGCGGACCGCCCCTGAGGGGCGTTCGACACCTCCGCAAGGATAGCGGCGACGGCGGCCGCGCCCCACGGGACACGGCGGCCCGGGACGGTCGGAAACCCCTGCGGACCAGGGGATCGGGCCCGCGCACAGGGGCGTGGAGACGAGTCCCACACCGTGCGGCGGGCCCGCCGGGGAACCCGGTCCTTCCATTCCGGGGGCGCGGCGCCGCGAACGCGTGTAGACACGTAAGTCGAGGACGGAATTGGGCCGCTAATGGCTCACCCGAAGGAATAGTCCACAGGACTCGAACGCTTGTTTGATATCACCGTACGCAACGACTAAAGTTGACCTTGATTTCACACCGGTTTCGCCATCACGTGGACCCCAGGTCGGCGCGATCGCCCCGCCGGTGGAGGACACACGCAAGCAGGCCCTGACCGAACCGAATGCCGAGGAGGCCCGGCCGTGCCGGAGGACAATCCCGGAACCGTAGATTCCACTGCCGTTCTGGCACCCGTGGGGGAATCGGGCGGGCCCGCGTCCGCGACCCCCAAACTCACCGCACGCCAGCAGAGCGTCCTGAACTGCATCCAGCGGTACGTGCGCGAACGGGGTTTCCCGCCCTCCATCAGGGAAATCGGTGACGCGGTCGGCCTGTCCAGCCCGTCCAGCGTGGCGCACCAGCTCAAGGTGCTCCAGCGCAAGGGTTACCTGTACCGCGACCAGAACCGCCCGCGGGCCGTCGAGCTGCGCAGCCCCGGGTCGGCCACCGGCAGGACCGTGACACCGGAGGACCTGGACCCCTCCCGCGCGGCCGCGGTGCCGCTGGTCGGCCGAATCGCCGCCGGTGGACCCATCCTGGCCGAGGAGTCGGTCGAGGACGTGCTCGCCCTCCCCCGGCAGCTGGTGGGCGAGGGACAGCTGTTCATGCTCACCGTGGTCGGCGACTCCATGGTCGACGCCGCCATCACCGACGGCGACCTCGTGGTCGTGCGCCAGCAGCCCGACGCCAACAACGGCGACATCGTGGCGGCCCTGCTCGACGACGAGGCGACGGTCAAGGTCCTGCGCCGCGACGCGGACGGCCACGCGTGGCTCATGCCCCGCAACGACGCCTACGAGCCGATCTCCGGTGACAACGCCACCATCCTCGGCAAGGTCGTCTCCGTGATGCGCCGCGTCTGACCGGCCCCCGGCCCGGCTCACCGGGCCGGGGTCGCCGGGCCGGTGCCGGCCGCTACCCTGAGCACGTGCCGACACCTTCCTCCTCCCCCGCGCGCGGGGCCCGTCTCGCCCTGGCCGCCGGCTGCGCGGCCCTCACCCTGGCCCTGGCCTCGGCGTGCGCCGCCGAGGACGACTCGGCCGCGCCACCCCCGGGCAGCGACGGAGCCGAACGCGAGCTGACCTTCGAGGCCGGCGGTCGCGAGGTGGCCGCGACCCTGACCCTGCCGTTGCGCACGCCCGACTCCATCCCCGGAGCACTCATCATCTCCGGCAGCGGTCCCACCGACCGGGACGGCAACAGCCCCCTGCGCCCGGAGGCCGAGACCAACTGGAACCTGGCGCGGGTGCTGGCCGAGGCCGGGGTGGCCTCCGTGCGCTACGACAAGCTCGGCAGCGGGGACTCCGCCGAGGAGGTCGACCCCGAGGCGCCGGTCGATCCCCAGGTCTTCGACGACGAGGTCGCCGCGGCCTACGCGGAGCTCGTCGCCCAACCGGAGGTCGACCCCGAGCGCACGGTCGTCATCGGGCACAGCGAGGGCGCGCTGTACGCCCTGCGCGCCCACGACATCGTCGACGCCGAGCCCGCCCGGATCCTGGTGGCGCCGCCCGGCACCCGCTACCTGGACCTCATCGACCGCCAGATCACCGAACAGGCGCGCCAGGCGGAGGCCGTGGGGCGGCTCCCGGAGGGTCAGGCACGCCAGCTGCTCTCCGACGCCCGGTACGGCCGGGCCGAGGTGCGCGCCGGCCGTGAGCTGGACGACGACATCGACTCCTTCGGGGTGTACACGCCGGAGAACCAGGACTTCCTGGCCTGGATCGACTCCTTCGACCCCGTGGAGCTGGGCGCCGACCTGCCCGCCGACACGCCCGTCCTGGTGCTGTGGGGCGAGGAGGACTCCCAGGTCACCGAGGAGGAGGTCGACCGGCTGATGACGGGGCTGCCCGACGCCCGGCGCGTCGACCTGCCCGACGCGGACCACATCCTGCGCGAGTTCCGCGACGAACCGGGCGCCACGGTGCTCGACGCCGACAGGCCGTTCTCCCCGGACGTCGCTCCGGCGGTGGAGGAGTTCCTCGGCACCGCCTGGTGACCGCGCCCCGGTCGCGTCAGTCGGGCAGTCCGGCGACGGCGTCCTCGGCCAACCGCACGGCGCCCGCCACGGCCTGCTCCGCGTCGATCGACCGAGTGGCGTCGTAGTCGGCCGCGGCGCTGTGGCAGGTCTCCACGTACAGGTTGGACACGCGCGCGCCCGCGCACCCCACGTTGAACCTGCCGGAGCGCGTCCAGGTGAAGGCCTCGTCACCGATCCCGTCCAGCGTCGCGCGGTCGGAACCGGCCGACGAGCGCAGGTTGTCGGCGGCCGTGTCGATCCCGCCGGGATCGGGTGAGACGACCGTGACCAGAGTGGCGGTCGCCGGAACGGCGTCGCCGTCCCCGCCGGGTGTGGCCCAGCGGCACTGCTGCCCGCTGCCGAAGGTCTCCTGCGCGCCGCCGATCGGTTCCTGGACTTCGAGTTCGTGCGCGGGGACCAGTTCGTCGAGGGCATCGGTCTCGCCGATCGAGCAGTCGGGCGCGGCCTCGAAGTCACCCGATTCCAGGACGTCCCTGCTCACCACGAACCAGACGGCGCCCGCCACGAGCACGACCACCACCAGCACGGCCGCGATCACGCCGACGACGGCGCAGCCCCGGCTCTGCGGTTGCGCCGACGGCACGGTCCCCGGCTGCCCGGGTCCGGTGCCCGGGGCGAAGCCGGGCCCGCCCCCTCCGGCCGGACCGAAGCCGGGACCATGGCCGAAGCCGCCATCGGGCCGACTGCCCGCCCCCGGACCGGCACCCATGGGGTGGCCTGGGGCCGCTCCCTGGCCCGGACGCGCATGGGGACCGGGCACCGGATGCTCGCCGGAACCCATGCCGGAACCGGGGCCGGTGTGCTGACCGGGAGCCGAGTGCCCGCCGGGACCCGTGCCCGGACCGGGACCGGGACCGGGACCGGGACCGGTGCGGTGCCCATGAACCGGGTTCTCGCTGGGGCCGGAGCCCGAACCAGGACCGGTGTGCTGACCGGGAGCCGAGTGCCCGCCGGGACCCGTGCCCGAATCGGGGGCCGGGTGCTCATTGGGAACTGCGACAGAGCTGGGGCCGGTGTGATGATCAGGGGCCGTGCCCTGGCCAGGGCTCGCGTGCGAATCGGGGACCGGGTGCTCGTCGGCGCCCCCACCCGAACCGGGGCCGGTGTGCTCGCCCGGACCCGGAGACGGGGGCTCGCTGGGGCCGGTGACCGGGTCGTCGTTCGGATCCGAGTCCTGGCCGGGGGTGGTCACAGGGCCTCCCGGAGCCGCTCGGCGGCATCGACCGCGCGATCGCGGGCCGCGTCGAAGCCCTGGTCGACTCCGGCGTAGGACACCCGGACCAACAGGTTGTCGGTGTGGAAGGCCAGTTCGGCGGTGCCCGGGGCCTGACCGCGCCACACGCTCGCCGGCAGGTCGCCGGTGAGCGCCACGTCCTCGCCGCGGACCGGGACCATGGCCTCGAAACCGGCCTGCGCGGCCTCGTCGCCGGTCACCGGGGTCTCACCGGAGGTGTCGGTGAAGCGCGCGGACAGGTCCACGCGCAGCGTCTCGGGGTCCTCCGCGGCTCCGGCCGAGGTCCACGTGCACGCCGTGTTCTCACCACCGCTCAGGGGCCCGCTCTCGGCGGACTCCAGGACGGCGTCGGGCAGGAGTTCGGCGACCTGCTGGTCGGAGAGCACACCGCACCCGGGCGCCGCGGTGTGGACGTCGCCGCTGTCGGGCACGTCGGGGTCGTCCCCGGCCAGCCAGAGTCCGCCGCCGATCGCGGCGGCCGACAGGACCGCCGCTCCACCGACGGCGACGGCCGTCCGCACCAGCACCCCGCGGGTCCTTCCGGACACCCGGTCACCGCCTCACTGTCGGTCGTGGCCTGCACCCGCGCCGGTGGCGGCCGCCGTGCGCGGCCGCCACCGTGGAGGGGCTCAGCCGACGACGATGTTCACCAGCTTCGGCGCGCGCACGATCACCTTGCGGACCTGCTTGTCACCGATGAAGTTGCGTGCCTTCTCCGACGCCAGGGCCAGCCGCTCCAGCTCGGCCGGGTCGATGTCCGGCGCCACGGTCAGCTTGTCGCGCACCTTGCTCTGGACCTGGACCACGCAGGTGACCTCGTCCTGGACCAGCAGCGCCGGTTCGGCCTCGGGCCAGTTGCCGACCGCCACGGTGCCGACGTGGCCGAGCTTCTCCCAGCCCTCCTCGGCCACGTAGGGCGCGAACAGCGACAGGGCGACGGCGATGAACTCGGCGGCCTCGCGCACCGCCGGGTCGGCCGCGCCGGGCCCGGAGTCGATCGCCCGCCGGGCGGCCGAGACCAGTTCCATGGTGCGGGCGATGGCGACGTTGAACCGGCGCGACTCGACCAGGGTCGTGATCTGGTCGATCGTGCGGTGCGTGACCCGGCGCAGTTCGACGTGGCCGGTGGCGGGGTCGGTCCCCGGACGGCTGGCGGCGCCGGCCTCGGACATCACCCGGTAGGCGCGGTTGAGGAACTTCTGCGCGGCCGTGACCGAGACGTCGGCCCAGTCGACGTCCTCCTCCGGAGGACTGGCGAACAACATGGTCAGCCGGACCGCGTCGACACCGTAGGCGTCGATCTCCTTGCCCAGGTCGACCCCGTTGCCCAGCGACTTGGACATCGCCCGGCCCTCGTTGATGACCTGGCCCTGGTTGGTCAGCCGGCGGAAGGGCTCGGTGAAGGAGACCATCCCCATGTCGTGCAGGACCTTGGTGAAGAAGCGCGCGTACATCAGGTGCAGCGTCGCGTGCTCCTTGCCGCCGATGTAGTGGTCGACCGGACCCCACTTGTTAACGGCCTCGGTGTCGAACGGCGCGCTGTCGTCGTGCGGCGAGCAGTACCGCAGGAAGTACCAGGACGAGTCGACGAAGGTGTCCATGGTGTCGGTGTCGCGGTTGGCCGGACCGCCGCACGAGGGGCAGTCGACCTCCACCCAGTCCTTGGCCGCGGCCAGCGGCGAGACGCCCTTGGGCGCCAGCTCGGCGCCCTTGAGCTCGGGCAGCGTCACGGGCAGCTGCTCGTCGGGCACGGCCACCTCGCCGCACGAGGGGCAGTGGATGATCGGGATCGGCGTACCCCAGTAGCGCTGGCGGGACAGCAGCCAGTCGCGCAGGCGGTAGTTGATCGTCCCGGCGCCGGTGCCGCGCTCGGCCATGACCTCGATGATCCGCTCGATGGCCGCGGTCTTGTCCAGGCCGTCCAGCGGACCGGAGTCGCGCAGGGTGCCCTCGCCCGCGGTGGCCACGCCGGTCTCGGCGGGGTCGGGCTCACCGGTGTCCACCACGACCCTGACCGGCAGGTCGAAGGCCAGGGCGAAGTCCAGGTCGCGCTGGTCGTGGGCGGGCACGGCCATGATGGCGCCGTGGCCGTAGTCGGCCAGGACGTAGTCGGCCGCCCAGACCGGCATGCGCTCGCCGTTGACCGGGTTGATCGCGTACCGGCCCAGGAAGACGCCGGTCTTGGGGCGCTCGGTGGCCTGGCGCTCGATGTCGGACAGCTTGGCCACGTCGCGCCGGTAGGCGTCGAAGGCCTCGCGCTGCTCGGGCGCGCACAGCTCGTCGGCGAGCTCGGCGTCGGCGGCCACGACGAAGAACGTGGCGCCGTAGAGGGTGTCGGGGCGCGTGGTGAAGACGGTGACCGGCTCGTCACGGCCCTCGATCTGGAAGTGGACGTCGGCGCCGGTGGAGCGGCCGATCCAGTTGCGCTGCATGGCCAGGATCTCGTCCGGCCAGCGGCCGTTGTCCAGCTGGTCCATGTCGTCCAGCAGGCGCTGGGCGTAGTCGGTGATCTTGAAGTACCACTGGTTCAGGCTGCGGCGCACGACGTCGGAGCCGCAGCGCTCGCACCGGCCCTGGACGACCTGCTCGTTGGCCAGCACCGTCTGGTCCTTGGGGCACCAGTTGACCTGGCCGTCCTTGCGGTAGGCCAGTCCGCGCTCGAAGAAGCGCAGGAACAGCCACTGGTTCCACTTGTAGTACTCGGGGTCGCTCGTGTGCAGTCGGCGCGACCAGTCGACGCCGATGCCGTAGCGCCGGAACGAGGCCGCCTGGGTCTCGATGTTGGCGTAGGTCCACTCGGCGGGGTGCGAGTCGTTCTTGATCGCCGCGTTCTCCGCGGGCAGGCCGAAGGAGTCCCAGCCGATGGGGTGCAGCACGTTGTCGCCGCGCTGGAAGCGGTAGCGCCCGATCACGTCGCCGATGGCGTAGGCCTCGGCGTGACCCATGTGCAGGTCGCCCGAGGGGTAGGCGAACATGTCGACGATGTAGGAGCGGGGCCGGGTGTCGCCGGGGTCCTCGTTGGCCTGGAACGGGAGCTCAGCGGCCCAGCGCGCCTGCCACTTGTCCTGGAGGGCGCGGGCGTCGTAGGTGTCGCCCGTCGTCTGGTCGCCGTCTACCGCTGTCATCGCTGCAAGTTCCTGTCCGGTGTGGGTGTACTGGACCCAGGTTAGCGGTTGGCCGGTCACCGCGAGCACGGCTTGCCCGGGGCACCCGGGTACCGCGATGGACACGGAGAGTGACGGAAAGATCGGTGGTTTTACCGACCCCCGAGCACTCCACACCGACCACTCGGTTTGTTACCCTGCCGTAAATAGTGACGCAGCACACGCGACCCAGGCCACAGCTGGGTCCGTTGCCCACGTGCCCAGCGGGAGGCCCCATGCTCAACCTGTCCGTACTGCTCGAGGACGGCGCCAGGTCCGTCCCCGACAAGGACTGCCTGGTCTTCGGCGACCTGCGGCTGAACTACGCGCTCACCAACATGATCGCCAACCAGGTCGCCAACCTGCTGGTGTCCCGGGGGGTGCGCCCCGGCGACCGCGTCGCCCTCGCCAGCCCCAACCTGCCGTACTTCCCGTTCGTCTACTACGGCGCCCTGAAGGCCGGCGCGGTGGTCGTTCCGCTCAACGTGCTCCTCACTCCCCGTGAGATCGCCTACCACCTGGAGGACTCCGGGGCCAAGGCGCTCTTCGCCTTCACCGGCAGCCCCGAACTGCCGCTGGGCGAGCGCGCGTTCGAGGCCTTCGGCCAGGTCGACTCCTGCGAGACCTACATCGACCTGCCCGGGACGCCCGGTGCCACCGAGTCCACCATCGAGGGCGCCGAGACCCTGTGGAAGGCCCTGGAGGGGCAGCCCGGCGAGTTCGAGACCGTGCAGACCGGGGCCGAGGACACCGCGGTCATCATCTACACCAGCGGCACGACGGGCCGCCCCAAGGGCGCGGAGCTCTCGCACAACAACCTGCTCATGAACGCGGTCATCTCCGCCCGCGTGGTCAACGCCCACCCCGACGGCCGCGACGTCTCGCTCACCGTGCTCCCGCTGTTCCACATCTTCGGGCAGACCGTCATGCTCAACGGGCCGCTGTACCGGGGCGGGACGCTCGTGCTCATGCCGCGGTTCGACGGCGACGAGGCGCTCAGGCTCATGGAGAAGGAGGGCGTGACCGGGTTCGCCGGTGTGCCCACCATGTACTGGGGCCTGCTCAACGCGGTCCAGGCCGCCGAGCCCGGCGCCTACGACCTGGAGAAGATCGCGAGCAACATGGTCGACGCCGCGTCCGGCGGAGCCTCCCTGCCCGGCCAGCTCGCCGAGGACTTCACCAAGACCTTCGGCGTGGAGATCAAGGAGGGCTACGGCCTGTCCGAGACCTCCCCGGTGGTCTCCTTCAACAACCCCAAGGTCCTGGCCAAGACCGGCTCGATCGGCCTGCCGGTGTGGGGTGTGGAGATGAAGCTCATCGATCCGGACTGGAACGAGGTCCAGGACGAGGGCGAGATCGCCGTGCGCGGGCACTGCGTGATGAAGGGCTACCACAACCGCCCCGAGGCCAACGCCGAGGTGCTGCGCGACGGCTGGTTCCGCACGGGCGACATCGCCCGCCGGGACGAGGACGGCATGTACTTCATCGTCGACCGGTCCAAGGACATGATCATCCGCGGCGGCTACAACGTGTACCCGCGGGAGATCGAGGAGGTCCTGATGACCCACCCGGCGGTCAGCCTGGCCGCGGTCGTGGGCGTGCCCCACGACACCCACGGCGAGGAGGTCAAGGCGTTCGTGATCAAGGACGCCGACACCGACGCCACCGAGCAGGAGATCATCGACTTCGCCAAGGAGCGCCTGGCCGCCTACAAGTACCCGCGCTCCGTGGAGTTCCGCACCGAGCTGCCGATGACCGCCACGGGCAAGATCCTCAAGCGCGAACTGCGCTGATCCGGACCGCGCGCGACCCTCGGGCGCGCGGTCACGGGCCGGCCCCGCCCACCCCTCCCTCCGGCGGGGCCGGCCCGCCCCCCGTTCCTCGCAGCGGGGCCGGGGCACGCGTGCGTCCCGCAGGGGTGCTCGCGGGACCTTGCTCAGCCCTTCACCGCCCCCTGCACCAGCCCCGAGACGAGCCAGCGCTGGACGAGGATGAAGAAGACCATCACCGGCAGGGTGATGAGCGTGGAGGCGGCCATCACGTGGCCCCAGTCGTTGGCGTACTGCCCGAAGAACTGGCGCAGCCCGACCGCCACCGTGTAGTTCTCGCCGCGCGTCATGAAGGTCAGCGCCAGCACGAACTCGTTCCAGGCGATGATGAACGCGAAGATGGCCGTGGCCACCAGCCCCGGGGCCACCAGGGGGAAGAGGACCGACCAGAACATGCGCGGCCACGAGGCGCCGTCGATGTAGGCGGCCTCCTCCACCTCCGCGGGCACCGCGGCCACGAAGCCGCGCATCATCCACACCGCCAGCGGCAGGGACAGGGCGACGTAGACCACTCCCAGCCCCAGCAGGGTGTTGAGCATCCCCAGATCACGGACCTGCAGGAAGAGCGGAATGACCAGGGCCTCCAACGGCACCATCTGCACCACGAGCACCATGACCAGGACCGCCGTGCGCATCCGGAACCGGAACCGGGTCACCGCCACCGCGGCCAGCAGCGCCAGCACGCACGCGCCCGTGACCGTCACCGCGGCGACCCCGAGCGAGTTGAGCATGTAGCGGCCGAAGTCGCCCTCGGTCATGACGTAGACGAAGTTGCCCAGGGTCAGGTCCGTGGGCACCAGCGTCCCGGCGCTCGCCGTCGACCTGTCGGAGAAGGCGCTGACCAGCATGAAGTAGACGGGGAAGAGCGTGAACAGCAGAAGGGCAGCGACACCGGCGGCCTTGGCCGCCGCCGCGGCCGGCCTGGCCCGTCCGCGTCCGCGCCGGGTGGCGCGTTCCCCCCGGGAGGTTCCCCGCTCAGGGGCCGACGCCGCGGTCGTCATGTCCAACGGTGCTCCTCACTCGCTCACCGGGTTGCCCGCCACGGGGCCGGGGTGGCTAGACTCCGGTCCAGTCCGGGTGCGTGCCGTGCGCCGACGTCGGAGAGGGAACGATGACCGTGTCGACCGGAGGGACGTGGTGACGCCGTGAGCGACGCGGTCGGGCCCTCCCCCACCGAGGTGATCATCAGCTGGATCCCCTACGACGCGCGCTTCCGCGACAGCGCGGTGCGCCACGCCCTGGACGACCACAGCGGTCAGCGGTTGTTCGTGTACGTGGACAACCTGGTGAACCGGGACAACGACGACGGCCGGTCCCTCGGCGACTTCGACCTGCGCACCATGGGCGCGGTCCGCGCCGACCTCAACCGGCGCTCCCTCGGCTCGGTCGACTGGCGCCGGGTGAGGGCCAAGCTCATCGAGGGGCTGCACTGAGCTCATCGCAGCTCGTCCTCCCGGAACAGGACCCGCAGGTAGACCACCGTGACGCCCAGCAGCAACAGGGAGAGCAGGACGGCGATCGCCGACCCCAGGCCGTAGTCGTTGTGGCTGAAGGAGCGCACGTAGGCCCACACGCCCAGGTTGAGCATCTGTGAGCCGCCCACGTCCCCGCCCGGCATGAGGTAGATCTGCGCGAACACCTTGAAGTCCCAGATCGTGGACAGGACGGTGACCACGGCGAACACCGGGCGCAGGACGGGGAAGGTGACGTGCCAGAAGCGCTTCCACGCCCCCGCGCCGTCGATCAGCGCCGCCTCGTGCAGCTCGCGGGGCACGGTCAGCAGCCCGGCCAGGACCGTCACCGCCACGAACGGGAACCCGCCGTGGACCACGTTGAGCGTGGCGATCCCGTAGAAGAACAGGCGGTCGGCGAACCAGTTGTAGCCCCCGGGGTCGATCGCCCCCGCGGCCATCAGCGCCCTGGCCACGACGCCGTTCTCGACGTCGAAGATCCACATCCACACGTAGGTGCCGCTGACCGCGGGCATCGCCCAGGCCACCATGATGCAGGAGACCACGGCCACCCGGGTCACCGGGCGCAGCGTCGACAGCAGCAGGGCGACCAGGGTGCCCAGCACGAGGGTGGCCACCACCGCCACCAGGGCGAAGGCCACGGTGTTGAACATGGCGACCCGCCACAGGTACGGGTCGGTCAGCAGGGTGAGGTAGTTGGCGGCGCCGACGAACGCCGACTCGCCGGAGACGAGTTCGCGCAGCCCGTACTCGCGGAAGGACAGCCAGACGATCCGGGCGAGCGGGAACAGCAGGAGCAGCCCGATGACCACGAGCGCCGGTGTGAGCAGCGCCCAGGGCAGGAGGGCGCGCCGCCGACGCATGGTCAGCAGCGCGCCCCGGCCGCCCGGGGGGCGCGGCCGCGGCTCCGGGCCGAGGGTCGTCCCCGGCTCCGGGTCCCGCGTGTGCGGCCCGAGCTGCGTTCCCACTCTCAACCCCCGTTGAGGATGCGTTCGATGTCCGCGGCGGCGGCCTCCGTGGCCTCGTCCACAGTGGCGTTGCCGTTGAGGATGTCCTGCTGCATGGCGACGATGACCTTCTCCGACTCCACCTGGCTCCACTCCGGGGCGACGGGCAGGCCCCGGCTGGCCTCGCTGAGCTGGACCGCGAAGGGCTGGAGGACGGGGTCGGCCGCCGCGGAGAAGGTCTCCACGCCCTCCACCGTGCCCGGGAAGAACCCGGTCTCCTCGGCCCAGCGGGCGGAGAACTCGTCCCCGGTGAGGTGCTCGACGTAGCGCTGGGCCGTCTCCTCGTTCCCGGTGCCCTCGAAGACCGACAGCAGCGAGCCGCCGGCGAAGGAGGGCATGTGGCCGCCGTCCTGGCCGGGAAGGGTGAAGGAGTCGATCCGGCCCTCGAGGTCGGGGTTGGCCTCCAGGATGGCCTTCGGGTTGGCGCTGCCCAGGATGGCCATGGCGGCCTCCTCGTCGGCCACGGCCTCCATGACGTCGATCTCGTTCCAGTTCACGGCGCCGGTGGAGGAGACACCGTCCTCCAGCGCCAGGCCGGTGAAGAACTCGATCCCCGCTCTGCCCTCGGCGGTGTCGATCGTGGAGTCCCACGTGCCGTCGGACCCCTGCACGGCGATCTCGCCGCCCCCGCCCCAGATCCACGGCATGACGGAGTACTGGGCGTCCCCGGGCACCGGGAAGGCGGTCATGTCCTCCTCGGCCTCGGACAGGGCCAGGGCGGTCTCGCGCAGCTCCGCCCAGTTCTCCGGCACCTCCAGGCCGTGCTCCTCGAACAGGTCGGACCGGTAGACGACGGACCTGATGGAGGCGTACCAGGGGACGCCGTAGACCCCCTCGTCGAGTTCGCCCATCTCCATCAGGCCCGGAATGTACTGGGAGGTGTCGTCGACGTACCCGGACAGGTCGTGCAGGGCCCCCGCGTCGGCGAACCCGGGTGTGAAGGTGTTGCCGAGCTCGGCGACGTCGGGCGTGGTGCCGCCGGCGATCGAGGTGGAGATCTTGTCGTGGGCGTCCTGCCAGGGCACGAACTCCACCTCGACCGCGATACCGGTCTCCTCCGTGAACGCGGCGTTGGCCTCCTCGAAGAAGGCCGTCTCGTCGGGGTTGGTGCCCTGCATGATCCACACCTGGAGGGTGTCGGGGTCGGAGCCGCCGAATCCGCAGGAGGTCACGGCGAGCGTCAGGGCCACCGCGGCGGCGGGGAGGGGAACGTGCTTGTGTGTGCGGCTGCGGGCCATCGGCGCGCCTCCCGTTCCTTTCGAGGGTCCCCTGGGGGTTGTAGGAAACCTACGCAAGGAACCGGCCCTTGTGAAGTAAACCACTGCACGTCGTGTCTCACCTGTTAGAGGACAGGCGAGCCGCGACGGCGCCGGTGCCGCGTACCTCCCGATCAGTCCCCTTCGCTCAGCCCCATGACCTGTCGCAGGATGGAGACGAGCTCGGCCCGCTTGTACACCGCCAGGCCGATGGCCGCACCGAACGCGGCGAGCATGTGCACGTAAACCATGGGGTCGCCCCGGGTGAAGCGCTCGGCGGTCTCCTCCTCGCCCACCGAGTGCGCCTCCCACGCGGTGGAGACGGCGAACTCGAGTTCGGGCGGGAGCATCTCGGCGACCGTGCGGGCCACGGCCTCGCGGGAGTCGGCGGGCTTCCACACCACGCCCGTCTGCTGCACCCTGCGGCTGAGGAAGGCGGCGACGACCTTGAGCTCGGACGTGAGCGCCTCGGGGTCGGCCTGCGCGCGGGGCAGGACCCGGTCGAGTTCGTCGCGGTTGTGGTCGGCGTAGGCGCCGACCAGCGCGATCGCGGTCTCCTTGACGTGGTCGGGCAGGTCGGGCGCGGGTGTCTGGTCGCCCTGGTGTGCGTTGTCGTCAGAGGACACGGACGAGTCCCTTCACGTGGCTGTGCGAATCGTGCGGTTCCATCATGCCGTCAAGCCGGGGGCACGGGGGCACGACGAGCCGGGGCCGCGGGGCGTGCCCCCGGCCCCGAGAGCGCTTCGCGCAGGGCGGGCCTCCCTCTCCGGCGTCAGAACTCCGGGCGCAGGGGCATGTGGGCGTCGGTGCCGTCGAGTTTCACACCGAGGATCTGGTGCAGCTGCACGACGTCCCGCTCGAAGCCCAGGACGCAGCCGGCCATGTAGAGCCGCCACACGCGGGCGGTCCCCTCGCCGACCAGCGCCACGGCCTCGTCCCAGTTCCGGTCCAGGTTCGCGCTCCAGTGGCGCAGGGTCAGGGCGTAGTGCTCACGCAGGTTCTCCTGGTGGCGGATCTCGAACCCGGCGTCGTTCATCGCGAGCTGGATCCGGGCGGGCCCCTCCAGTTCACCGTCGGGGAAGACGTACCGGTTGATGAACCCCCCGGTGTCCATCGGCTTGAGGTCGTTGCGCGGGCGCGTGATGCAGTGGTTGAGCAGCCGGCCGCCGGGCACCAGCTTGCCGTGCAGCGAGTCGAAGTAGGAGTCGAGGTTGCGGGCGCCGACGTGCTCGGTCAGGCCGATGGAGCTGATCCGGTCGTAGCTGGCGTCGGGCACGTCCCGGTAGTCCATGTGGCGGACCTCCGCCACCTCCGTCAGGCCCTCCTGCGCGATGCGCTTGGCCGCCCACTCCGCCTGCTCCTTGGACAGGGTGACGCCGAGGGCGCGCACGCCGTGCTCGCGGGCGGCGTGCATGACCATGCCGCCCCAGCCGCACCCCACGTCCAGCAGGCGCATGCCCTTGCGGAGGCCGAGCTTGCGCGAGACGAGCTCGTACTTGCGGAACTGGGCGCTCTCCAGGGCACCGCCCGACCGCTTGCCGCCCTCCCCGGCCGCGCCCTTCGTCGCGTCCGCCGACTCGCCCACGCGCTCCAGCGCGGCGTCGGCCTCGTCGAAGACGGCACAGGTGTAGGTCATCGACGGGCCCAGGACCAGCTCGTAGAAGTCGTTGCCCACGTCGTAGTGGTGGTGGATGGCCTCGGCGTCGCGCCGCTTGGAGTGGCGCCAGCCCAGGCCCGCGAGCCTGCCCCTGGTCACCTCCTGCGGCGGCGGGGCCACCCGGTTGACGAACTTCACCCAGCCCACCGACCGCACGATCGCGGCGATGTCGCGGGCGGAGACGTTGACGCCCTCCGCGAAGGCGAAGTCCGACATTCTGCGCAGGGCGGTGTACATGTCCCCTTCGAGATCGAGGTGTCCGGACACGTACGCGCGTGTGAGGCCGACGGCGTTGGGCGACTGGGCCAGGTAGTTCACCGCCACCGGAGTCCGCACGTGCAGGGCGACGTCGCTGTTCGGATCCCCCGCGCTGCTGCCGTCGTAGGCGGTGAACCGGATGGGGGCGTCCGGGCCGACGACCCTCTCGAAGATCTCCGCAAGCCGCATGCTCTCGTCCTTCCTCTCGTGGACGCGGCCCATCCCGTCGGGTCGCCTCCCGCTGCTGGTCTACTGCGGTGTGCTCGGCCGCCCGGTCCGGGCCGTCCGGGCCGCGGACCCCGGCCGGCGGTCGCGCGCTAGCGGTTGCCCACGCACTTGGCGTACAGGTCCAGGAGCCGTCCCCCGGGGTCGTAGGCCCGTTTGAGGCCGGAGTAGGCCGTCCCGTTGTAGAGGCTCCAGAACTCCTCCTCGGTGTAGAAGGCGTCCGAGTACAGGGACTTGTGGCCGCCCAGCCGGGCGACCTCCTCCTCCACCCTGCGGTTGTGGTGGGCCCGGCGCTGGCCGGGAAGCATGTCGACCAGGCCCCAGAACCCGAAGTTCACGTACAGGCGGTCGTTGTCCAGGGGGTAGAGCGGCCAGACGTGCTCGCCGTCGCCGCCGTGGCCGGGCCGCCGCGGCTCGCTGAGCCTGAGCGGGCACATCCAGACCGGCGTCATGCCGATCTCGGAGTGGAAGAACTCCAGGAACTCCGCGCCGCGCTCGACGCCGACCTCGATGTCCTGGATGAGCGGTTCCTGGGGCCGCTTGCCGCGGTAGTGGGTGAGCAGCCGGAAGAAGTCGGTGCGCCGGTCCCAGGCGACGAGCTTGCGGTACACGTCCGAGCGCTTGAGCGCGCGGGGCCACAGCGGCCGCACCAGGGGGTGCTGGGTCCCGAAGGCGCGCGAGCACCAGAACCAGTCGGTGTCCCAGCGCCACAGGTAGTCGTGCGTGGTGAGGTAGTCGCCGGGCCCGTTGCCGGAGTAGCGCGGGATCGACTTGTAGTAGACGTCGTTGCCGGTGTAGTCGCTCACCCAGGGCGCCTGGTCGGTGAAGCGGGCGAGGGTGAGGTAGAGCTCGTCGGGGCCGAAGGCCACCCCGTCCACGAAGTCGACCGGCTGCCCGTCGTGCTCGGCGTCGGCGCAGATCCGCGCGAGGGCGTCCATGCACTCGGCGGAGTCGGAGAAGCGCAGGTGGCGCAGGTTCACGTAGGCGGAGACCGGTTCCAGCTCGATGCGCAGGCGCAGGCTGTAGCCGAGGGTGCCGTAGGAGTTGGGGAACCCGTAGAAGAGGTCGCTGTGCTCGTTGTCGCGGGTGGCGGTCACGACGTCGCCCGAGCCGGTGAGGATCTCCATCTCCTGGACCGCCTCGTGGGGCAGGCCGCTGCGGAAGGAGGAGGACTCGATGCCGAGGCCGGTGACCGCTCCGCCCAGGGTGATGGTGCGCAGCTGCGGCACGACGGTGGGCATCAGCCCGTGCGGGAGCGTGGCGGCGACGAGGTCCTCGTAGGTGGTCATGCCTCCGACGTCGGCGAGGCGCTCGACGGGGTCGATGGAGATGACCCCGGAGAAGGCGGACACGTCGAGGGAGGGGGCCGAGGAGGGTTCGCGGAAGCGGAAGAGGTTGGACGTGGGCTTGGCGAGCCGCACGGGCGCGTCCTCGGGGAGCGCCCGGAAGTCGCGTCGCAGGCGCTGGACCGCCGCGATGTGCTCGGCGAAGCCGGCCCGCGCTCCGGCGGGGGCGCCCTTGCTCGTTCCCTGTTGGTGAGGTGTCATCCCAGCTCTTCCAGTGTCGGCACGAGTGACGCACGAGGTGGATCGGCCGGCGCCGGACCTGGGTCCCGCGCTGCCCGCCCGGCGCTGCCACACGCGCCGGAACGGCCGATCCCCTCAGTTCTACCTATCGGTAACGGTCTTGTGCCACCCCATTTGTGACGTGTCTTGACCAAAGACCCGAGAGCCTGGGACGGGGGCGATGCCGGGGCCTGCGGTTTCTCCGGAGAGCCGTGGGATTCCCGCGATGGGTGTGCCGTGGACCACGACGGGTGTGGTCATGGGACCAGGAGTTCAGCGGGTTCGGTGGGCGGTCCGGCTAGGATCGGGGTTCGTGCGCATCGTTCTCATTGACTCCGGTATCGGCATGCTCTCCACCGCCGCGGCCCTGCGCGCGGCGCGGCCCGACGCCGACCTGGTCCTGTCCATGGATCCCGACCACATGCCCTGGGGGCTGCGGACGGCGGACGAGGTGATCGGCCGGCTCCTGGCCGGGGCGCGGGCCGCACGAGGCGCGGAGGCGGACGCGGTGGTCGTGCCGTGCAACACGGCGTCGGTGCACGGGCTTGACGCGCTGCGCGCCGAGTTCGAGCCGGCGGTGCCCGTGATCGGTACGGTGCCGGCGATCAAGCCCGCGGCCGCCGCGGGCGGACCCATCGCCGTGTGGTCGACCGTCGCCACGACCCGCAGCCGGTACCAGCGCCGCCTGGTCGAGACGTTCGCGGACGGGGTGGAGGTCACCCCCGTGGCCTGCGCCGGCCTGGCCGAGGCCGTGGAGTCGGCCGATCCGCGCATGATCGCCGAGGCGGTGGACTACGCCGCCGGCCTCACCCCCGCCGTACGCGGGGTGGTGCTCGGCTGCACGCACTACGACCTGGTCGGTGCGCGGATCACCGAGGCCCTGGGCGACGTGGAACTGTACAGCGCCGCCGAGGCGGTGGCGGCGCAGACGCTGCGCCGGGTCGGTGACGTGCCCCTCGGCGACACTGCGGGCAGCGTGCGGGTCCTGGCCGGTGGCCGCCCCGCGCCGATGCCCGCCGCCGCCCTGGCCTATCCGGCCGGTCGGGCGCTGGCCGCCGCGCCGACCTCGGCCCTGTAGTCCTCACTGGTCAGCGCGCCCGCGGCGAGCGTGCGCACCAGGGTGCGCACACCCGCGGTGTCGTTGTCGTGCAGCAGGGTCTCCAGCAGGGACAGCGCCGCGCGCTGGTCGCCAGGCTGCTCCCGCACGTGCCGCCACTGGGGCGCGGTGGCCGCGTCGGAGAGCATGAGCGTCCGGCCGACCTGGCCGAGTGCGGCCAGCAGCGGGGTGTCGTGCGGCATCGCGGCCAGGGCCGCGTTGACCTGTTCGGCCTGCTGCTCGGGGTTGATCTCCTCGACGGGCTGCGCGCGCAGGAACTCCAGGATCCGGTCCGCAGGGGCCAGCGGCTGGACCGGGGGCATCCCGCCGACCAGGGCGCGCGCCTCCGCGAGGTCGCCGAAGATCTCCTCGGTCCGGGTCAGCTCACCGATGAGCCGCTCCGCCCGCTGCGCGGAGCAGGAGGCCACCCAGTGCGCGCCGCGGCCGGCGGCGAGCCGGGTGGCGGCCAGGGCGAGCTCGGCACCGCGGCGGGGCGCCCCGACCCGTTCGAAGTAGCGCGACCAGGTGGTCACGCGCACGCCCAGCCGCCAGTCGTTGCGGACCGAGCCCAGGGACACCAGGTTCTCCACGGCCTCCGTCCACGCGGGGCGCAGACGCGGGAACGCCTCGGCCTCCTCGACGGTGGGCAGGACCGTGATGGCCTCGCGCGGGTCGCACGCGCCGATGCGGGCCAGCCAGGACAGCAGGCGGGCCCGTTCGAAGCGGATGGTGCGCCGCAGCGAGGTACGGCGCGGATCGGCCGGTTCGCCGAGTGAGAGCTCGGCCTCCATCCGGTCGAGCGCCTCCAGGGCCTCGGTGTGCTTGTCCTGGTAGCGCAGCGCGCGCACCAGGGTGAGCACTCCCTCGGCGCCGAACAGGGCCGGGCCGGTGGCGGTGTGCTCGTAGCGGCGCAGTTCCGCCTCGGCGCGGTCGGGCGCGTCCTCGTCCACGAGCAGGTTCACCCGGGCGAGGGTGAACGCGGGCCAGGCCGGGGTGCGCTCCCAGCCGGCCAGCCGTCGGGCCGACAGCAGTTCGCGGCGCAGCGCGGTCGTCCCCCGGGAGTCGACGTTGGCGTGGCAGGCGACCAGCGTGTGCAGGGCCGAGACCGGCAGCGGACCGTGCGCGAGCGGTTCGGGCTCCTCGGCTGCCGCCGCCGCGGCCTGGTCGAGCGCTCGGCCCCCCTCGGCGAGCGCTCCGGTGCGCACGGCCAGCGGCCAGTGCGCGAGATAGTGCAGTGTCGCGGGGCCGAGGACCCCCGGGACCCCGGCCTCCCCCGCCTCGGCGACCAGGCGCCGCGCCCTGCGCAGCGCCGACCGGGCCACCGCCTCCACCCGTACCGTCTCCCCGGCCTCGGCGAGGACGGGCAGGCTCGTCACCGCGTCGGCGAGTTCCTCCTGGCCCGCGGCCCGCAGACGGCGTCCGGTCTCTCCCGCCCATGTCCACATCGGCATATTCTCTCCCCCTGTACTACCGTGTGGAAACAGAACGTAGCAGCGTGGTGACGGAGTTGTCCGGGGAACGCGGGAAACCGGTGCAGCACGGGACTTGAGGGGTCGATCCGGGGTGGACGGGGACCGATAGACTCTGTTCCACCGATGGTGCCCCGGCGGGGTTTCCGCGAGCCACGACTACGAAACTGGATCACACCGATGGGATGGCGAGACCGCTTCGGACTCCGCAAGGCCAACCGCAAGAGCAAGACGCGTTTCGACCGCGCCTCCGAGGATTCGGACATCAAGGCGCTGATCGAGTTCGCCAAGAGCCGGGTGGGCGTGGAGTTCTACGTCGAGCCCGAAACCTTCGCCACGACGACGACGGCCGTGGCGGTGGCCACGGACGGCGAGTGGATCCGCCGCAGGTGCGGCTCGCCGAACGTCATCCGCAAGGTGGCACGGAAACTGGCCGCCCCGGCCTACGACGTCCATGCCGTCGGGTACCCGCAGCGGATGCGTGACTGGAGCGCGCGCAACAAGCGGCGCCTGTCCCTGGACGAGTGAGTCCGGACACCTCCGCCCCGCGTGCGGGTGCTGCCCGAAACCCGCGACCGCGTCATTTTGGGCATTGATGACGACACCTTGCCGCGACTTCCTCTCCGAACGGGTTCCCTCACGGGGGCATTCCGTCGCATACTCGCCTGGGAGGGGGGACGCTGATGAAGCAGGATCTCACAGCCCTGTGCTGCGAATGCGGCATGAAGCGCGTGGTGAGCGACTACCAGAGCGTGGGCGAGGCGCAGTCCGCCTACGGTCTGGCCCGCTGTGTCGTGTGGCGCAAGTGCCGTGCGTGCGGTTACCGCACCTACCACGCCTTCCTGCGGGCCGACGAGGAGCGCGACGAGCTGGAGGACGCCCTCCGGCTGGACGGCGCCCTGGCCGCCGAGGCACTGGACGAAGAGGTGGAGCAGCTCCGGCTGTGCGGGGTCGACATCGGCCACGCCCCGGTCCCGGCGATCTGGGACGGCCAGTCGGTGGGCATGGTGACCCAGCGGCTCACCGACCACGCCTACTCGATCGTGCTGGACCCCGAGGCCTCGGTGGTCTCACGGCTCAAACTCATCGACATGATGTGGAACGAGCTCCTGGTGGGCGACCACGACGACCGCTGGTACATCCAGGAGTCCGAGGACGAGAGGACCCCGGGGTACGCGGTGCGCCTCTTCGGCTACCGCACCCGCGGCTAGGTGGTCCGGGGCTGGTTCGGGGCGCTTCACGCCGGGGCCTTCGTCGTCGACTTGCCTTGCTCGTTCCTCGCTGCGGCCCCGTCTCCTCCTGCAGGCACCGGCGCGCCCCTCACCCCTGCTTGCCTTGGGCCGCCGCTCGTGCCTCGCTTTGGCCCGGATAGACCCCCTGGGGCCGAGGCAGGAGCACCCGTGCACGAGACGCGCCCCCGGCTTCGCTCCGGCAGGCGCCGGGCACACGTCCCGACCGTCCGCGCACGATGTGTGCACCCCCAGGCTCCAGTGGCTCCGAGGGCACATCCGCAACCTTCGGCACCCATGCGCGTGCCGGGCTTCGGCAGGCACCAGAGGCACCTTCCCAACCGTCGTCACCACGACACGCGCACGCCCGCGCTCTCCGGCGGGCGCCGGGCGCACATCGCGGCCGTCCGCGCAGGATGCACGCCCCGGCACCGAACGCATCCGAGCACGACGTCCGCGCTCGGCGGAGGGAAGCGGGAGTGGCGGGTGCCGGGCCGAACCGGGTGGGGCCCGGCTATGCGGGTTCGGGTGTGACCCGGCCGGAGAGTCTGCGCAGCGCGGACCGGGCCACGGACGGGTCCGTGGTGCCCCAGTAGGGCGGCAGCGACGCACGGAGGAAGCCCCCGTACCTCGCCGTGGCCAGGCGCGGGTCCAGGACGGCGATGACGCCGCGGTCGTCGGTGGAGCGCAGCAGCCGTCCGGTGCCCTGGGCCAGGAGCAGGGCCGCGTGGGTGGCGGCGACCGCGAGGAACCCGTTGCCCCCGTGCGCGCCCACCGCGCGCTGGCGGGCGGAGGCGAGCGGATCGTCCGGGCGCGGGAACGGGATGCGGTCCACGACGACCAGGGACAGCGAGGGCCCGGGCACGTCGACGCCCTGCCAGAGCGAGAGCGTACCGAACAGGCAGGCCCGCTCGTCGTCGGCGAAGCGGCTGACCAGTTGGCCGGTGGAGTCGTCCCCCTGGCACAGGATGGGGTGGTCCAGGCGCTCCCGGAGCGCGTCGGTGGCCTGCTGGGCCGCCCGCATCGAGGAGAACAGTCCGAGCGTGCGCCCGTCGGCCGCCTCGATGAGCTCGGCGATCTCGTCGAGGTAGGCGTCCGCGAGCCCGTCCCGTCCCGGCGGCGGAAGGTGCTTGGCCACGTAGAGGATGCCGCTGCGCGCGTGTTCGAAGGGCGAGCCCACGTCCAGGGCTCGCCAGCGCGGCTCCCCGGCGGCACGGTGCGGCCCGTCGTCGTTGTCGTCGCCGGCGTCGGCGGAGGGCTCCTGTCGCCGGGCGGCCTCGGCCTCCTCCGCGACCTCGCGGCCCAGGCCCCACTGGTGGGCCAGCGCGGAGAAGGATCCGCCGAGGGTGAGGGTGGCGGAGGTGAGCACGACGGTGCGGTCGCCGAAGAGCTTCTCCCGCAGCAGCCCGCCCACGGCGAGCGGCGCGACGCTGAGCGAGGGCGGCCGGGACGGCGCCCTGGTGAGCCAGACGATGTCGGTGCGGTCGCGCAGCGCGGGCTCGAAGGACTCCAGGACGCGCACGGCGGTGTCGTGCACCTCGCCCAGGGCGGCCAGGGCGAGCTTCCGGTCCGTGGCGGAGTCCGGGTCCTGCTCCCCCGGTGAGGGGCCGATGGCGGTGACGCACGCAGAGGCCGCGTCGCGGACGGCCGCGACCGCGCCGGCGAGACCGTCGTCGATGTGGTCGAGGCGTCCGTCGGGAGCGTCGGTGAACATCAGGGCGAGCCCGTCGGCGCACTCCGTGAGGCGCTCGCTGATCCCCGGCTCGACCAGCCGCGCGGCCCGTTTGGCGGCCGTGCCGACCGAGCGCTCGGTGAGCGTCCCGGTCGCCACGGAGGTGGCGCGGTCCACGAGTTCGTGGGCCTCGTCGATCATGATGGTGTCGTGCTCGGGCAGCAGGTGGTTGCCCTGGGACATGTCGATGGCGAGCATGGCGTGGTTGGTGACCACGATGTCGACGCCCTGGGCGGCCTCGCGGGCGAACTCGGCGAAGCACTCCTGGCCGAAGGCGCACACCCGCGCGCCGACGCACTCGTTGGCGCCCACCGACACCTGCCGCCAGGCCAGGTCGCTGACGCCGGGCACCAGTTCGTCGCGGTCGCCGCTCCCGGTCTCCTCCGACCACTCGTGCAGCCGGGCGACCTGTCGGCCCAGCGAGGACAGCTGGCGGGGGTCGAACAGCTCGCTGTCCTCGGCCTCGTCGTCGGCGGTCTGCAGGCGGTTGCGGCAGAGGTAGTTGCGGCGGCCCTTGAGCACGGCGAACGTGGGTTCGCGGGGCAGCAGCGGAGCGAGCGCGGCGGCCAGTCGCGGCAGGTCCCGGTTGATGAGCTGGTTCTGCAGCGCGATGGTGGCGGTGGAGACCACGACGGTGGTCTCGCGGGCCAGGGCGTGTCTGACGGCGGGTACGAGGTAGGCCAGGGACTTACCGGTGCCGGTACCGGCCTGGACCACCAGGTGTTCGCGTCGGTCGACGGCGTCGGCCACGGCGCCGGCCATCTCTGTCTGGCCCTCACGGCGGGTGCCGCCCAGGGAACGGACGGCCGCGTCGAGCAGGGTGGGAACGTCGGGAAGATCTGCCACGCATCGACAGTACCGGCCTGCGACGACAGCATCGGCGTCGTCCACAGGCCGGTTCCGGGGGATCGTGGGGATCCGCTCAGGTCATCGTGCGGAGCAGTGCCTCCAGGGCGTCCATCGACTCCGTCAGCCCGGTCTCCATGCCCGACTCCACCATGCCGTCGCGGTCCTCGACGGACTGGAAGACCGAGTACGAGGTGTAGCGGGTGCGGTCGCCCTCGCTCTCCAGGGAGTGCGTCTCCAGCAGGACGTGTCCGGGCTGCCCCTCGAACTCGAACGTCTGGGTGAAGCCCTCGGGCGCGGTGACGTCGTGGAAGACCCCGTGGAAGGCGTACTCCCCGCCGTCGGCGGCCTTCTCCACGACGCGCCAGGTCCCCCCGGGGCGGGGCTCGAACCGGTCGATGTGGAGCTCGCTCTCCTTCATGCCCCACCACTGCGCCAGGTACTGCGGGTCGGTCATCGCCTTGAACACCACGTCGCGCGGTGCGTCGAAGCTGCGCCGCACGACGATGTCCTGCCGACCGGGCTCCGCGATCACTTCGAGGTCACTCATGGTCCTTCTCCTCGTCTCTGCCGTTCCGCATGGTCCGGATGACCGCGTCGAGCCGGTCGAAGCGGTCCTCCCACTGCTCGCGGTACCGCCCGATCCAGTCCGACGCCCGCTCCAGCGGCTCCGCCTCGAATCGGCACGGCCGCCACTGCGCCTCGCGCCCCCGACTGATGAGTCCCGCGCGCTCCAACACCTTCAGGTGCCGGGAGACCGCCTGGAGACTGATCGGGAACGGCTCGGCCAACTCGTTGACAGTCGCCTCGCCCTCCGCCAGCCGTGCCAGCAGGGCTCTGCGGGTCGGGTCGGCCAGGGCCGCGAACGTCAGACTCAACGGGTCGTTCGCCATGTCTCTTATTCAATCGCTAGGTTGATCAACCGATGTGTTGATTATGCCCCCGCACGGAGGCCCGCGTCAAGGGTTCATAGAAGGGTGTCGTGGCTCTGGCCGCACACCCGACGGCCCCGCCGCACGCCCGACGGGCCGGGCGCCCGTGGGCGTCCCGACCCGTCGTCACCGCGGCGCGCGTCAGTCCTTCGTCCCCCGGCCGATGTTGACCTCGGCGTGCAGCACCGCGCCGCCGGGCCCCTCGGCACGCTCCCGGAGGACGCCGTCCAGAACGTCGCGCACGGCGGCGCGCTGTTCCGTGTCGAGGCCGGCCACCAGCCCCGCTCCGATCGGGTGGCTGGAGGTCACCTCGTTCCACAGGTCCGTACCGGAGCCGAAGGGCATGTCCCACACGACGGTGTCGACCGCCGTACCGGTCAGGCCGGCGTCGGTGAGCACCTGGTGGAACCGTTCCGGATCGGCCAGCTGGAAGGGCGGCGGAGGAGTGTCCTTCGGCAGTCCGGCGAAGCCGGGGACGACCGCGCCGACGGCGCCGACGAAGACCCCGAGGAACTCGGACCTGGTCAGGGCGCCGAACGCCACGACGAGGACGGTCCCGCCGCGCCTGGTGACGCGCACCATCTCGGAGAGCCCGGAACGCAGGTCCGGTGACATGGTCACGCCGTTCTGCGAGGCGGTCACGTCGAAGGAGGCGTCGCCGAATCCGAGCGAGTGGCAGTCCATCGCGCGGGCCTCGACCGAGGTCAGCCCCTCGGCCGCCGCCCGGGAGGCCAGGCGGTCGACCATGCCCGGGGCGATGTCGACCGCCACGACGTCGGCACCACGGCGGGCCGCGGGGAGGGCGAGAGCGCCGGTCCCGGCCGCCACGTCCAGGAAGCGGGTGCCCGGGCCGACGTCGACCCGGTCCAGCGCCCGCTCGCCCAGCCGGAGGGTGTCGGGGGTGACGTACTCGTCGAAGCCGGACGCGATCGACTCCCACGCGTCCCGGACCTGAGCGGTGTCCGGTGTGGATGTGGTCATGATGTCCTCCTCCGTGTGCGGACGGGAGCGCCGCGGCGACCGCGCCGCGCCCGCCGGGGCCTTCCGGATGCCGGCGACCACTTCCGACGCTAGATCCGGCGGCGCCGTCCGCGCATCGCCCCCGCGTACCACGCGCGGGCCCCGACCTGTGGTCCGTCCGTACCACCGGCCGCGTCCGCTCGCGGGCCGGCGGTCACACGAGCCCGTGCTCGTAGGCGTAGGCGGTCGCGCCCGACCGCGAACCGAGGCCGAGCTTGGCGTAGATGTTCTGCAGGTGGCGACGCACGGTGTGCTCGCTGATCGCCAGGTCGCCGGCGATCTGACGGTTGGTGCGCCCGGCCGCGACCCGCCGCAGCACCTGCAGCTCCCGGCCGGTCAACCCGTCGCCTCCGGCCGACGACGGCCACCGCTCGCCGGTCCGCCCCGCCTCGGGCGCCGCACCGAGCCGGCGGAGGATCGCCCGGGCGGCCTCCCTCTCCATCCGGGCGGTGTCGTGGTCGTGCAGCCGGGCGCACGCGTCCGCCAGCAGCAGACCCGTCCGAGCGGCCTCGTAGGGAGCGTCCAGGCTCCGCCAGGCCGCCTTCGCCTCGTCGAGGACCCGTGCCGCGGCGACGGCGTCACCCTCCGCCAACAGGATGCCACCGTGGGCCTGGTCCACGACGGCCCGCAGGTACGGCGAGTCGAAGCGGGCCGCCGTGCGCCGGAGCTCGGCCACCGCGGACCGGGCCTCGCCCGGCTCCCCCGCCACCAGGGCGATCTCCGCGTACGCCGCCAGGAGCGGGGCCCGGTCGGAGGGGTCCCGGACCTCCTCGGCCACCCGGCGCGCCGCCCCGATCGCGTCGTCCACACGGCCCTGCGCGAGCCTCAGCAGCGCCAGACCGGGATGGACCGGGTGTCCCCAGGTCCCGGCCTCGCGGTAACAGAGCTCGGCGCGGTCGTAGTCGCCCCGCACGCGCAGGAGGTCGGCCTGCCGGTAGAGGGCCATCCCCTGGGCGGGGTCACCGGGCAGGTCGGCGAGGTGCGCGCGGGCGCGCTCGATCTCGGCCAGCGCCTCGGTCCAATGGCCGCGCAGTTGCAGCAGTTCGGAGCGGTGCACCATGCACTGGCCGCGGTAGGGCCGCAGGTCCGGTTGGGCCGCGCACCACTGGTCCAGGACCGTGGTCCACTCCTGGGCGCGGCCCACGTCGAACATCCTGTGGCAGGTGATGATCACGGCGCAGTAGATCGTCCCCGTCGCCAGGGGCGACACCTCGCCGGTGGCGACCGCGAGCATGGCCTCGTCGAGCATCGCGACGCCTCCGCCGGGGTCGCCCCGCGCCACCAGTGCCTGCCCGCAGCCCAGCCGCCCCAGCGCGCTCAGGTCCGCGTCGCCCGAGCTGGCACCGAGTGCGGCGGCCTGCTCGAACCCGGCGTAGGCGGCGTCGGGGTCGCCGCCGGCCAGGGCCCGCAGGGAATGCGGGAGGCACAGGTACCCCTGTTCGGCGCGGTCCGGCGGGCACTCGTCCAGGACGCGCCGGGCCCGGGCGAACCATCCGCCCCCGCGCGCGTGCTCGCCCCGCTCCATGAGGGTGAGTCCCAACCAGAAGGCGCACCGCACGGCGCGGCCGGGATCGCCGTCGTCGTACCAGGCGCGGTGGGCCCGCGCCCAGGCCACGCCGGCGGTCTCGACGTGGCCGGTCAGCTGCGCGGCGACCCCGAGGCGGTCGAGGTCCTCCGCGCCCAGCCGGCCCGACTCGTCGGCGGCGCACAGACCCCGGTAGGCGTCCGCCCAGGCCTGTCGGCCGTATGCCTCGCGGGCGGCCGCGAGTGGATCATCGGACACTCCTCCATTATGGGGAGCCGGACGCCCCCCGTCCATGAGACGCGAGGCGTCACGCCTGGTCAGTGCAGGTCGGCGACCGCTCGGCCGATCTCGGCCTCGGCGCGCAGCACGGCCGGCAGCAGCTCGGAGTCGATCCAGTCGCGCTGTTCGGGCCGGGCGGCGCGCCCGCGCGGACCCAGGTCCTCGGCGAGCACGGTGAGCACGGCACGGATGCGGCGTACGTGCGCCAGGTCGGGTGAGTCGGCGGGCCTGCGGAACGTCTGCTCGGCCAGGAGCGCGTAGCTGTCGGCCAGCACCTGCTCGATCTTGTCGATCGCGGCGGACCGGACGACCTGGTCCCACTCCGCGGTCGAGAAGGGCTGCCCGGCGGGTCCCGAGGCGTCGGACGCGCGGGCGGGGGCCGGCACGCGTGCGGCGGACGGGCCCGTGCTCCGACCCTGTCGGCAGCGCCGACAGGTGACCGAGGACGCCGGTTCAGCGCGGCGCTGGAAGAGAGGGAGGGAGATCAGGTTCCACAGACTGCGCATAACGCCCCCGGATGTCTCGTGTTTGGGGTTATGTCTGCTTTGACGCTCCCGCAGTGGAACCGGTTCCCTCCCGCCGGCCTCCCGCACGGGTCGGCGCCGGTCGGACGGAACCCGTCCGGCCGGCGCGGGGCCCGGGGGCGCTCCCCGGGCCGCCACCTCAGCGGACGACGTCGAAGACCTGCTTCTGCACGCCGTTGGAGTAGACCGCGTGCTCGACCAGGTTCAGCTTGGTGAGGTCCTTGTCGGTCTCGCTGAACAGGCGCTTGCCCGCGCCCAGGAGCAGCGGGTAGACGACCAGGTGGTAACGGTCGACCAGCCCGGCGTCGGCGAGGGCGGCGCCGAGTTCGGCGCTGCCGTGGACGATGATCGGGCCGCCCTCGGTCCGCTTGAGCTCGGCGACGTCGTCGAGCGACCGCAGGATCGTGGCGGGCCAGCGGGGGTCCTCGTCCGCGAGGGTGGTGGACACGACGTACCTGGGCATGGCGTTGTACTCGGCGAACTCCTCCATGGAGGGCCACACCGGGGCGAACGCCTCGTAGCTGCGCCGGCCGAGGAGGAGGGCGCCGGCCTCCTGCTGTTCACGCCCCTTGATCTCGAACGCCTTCTCGTCCATCTCCACGGCGTTGAAGGTCCACCCGGAGTTGCGGTAGCCGGGTTCTCCGCCGGGGGCCTCCATGACACCGTCGACGGACACGAACGAGGTGATGATCAGGGTGCGCATGGTGTTCTCCTTGCTTTTGCGTCCCGCTTACACCCCATCGTCGAACGGGCCGGCCCGGATTCGACACACCTGGAGAACTTTTTTCGCGCCGCGTGCCGCGGTTCGGGCCCCAACGCGAAACGGCCCCGCCCTCAGGCGGAGCCGTTTCGGTGTGCCAACGTCCGTGGACCTGACGGGACGTCACTCGAACCCGCGGGGCGAAGCCCCGCATCGGGGGTCTGCGGGTCGCCCCCCAGAGGAAACGACGAGACGACCCGGTGAGCGCGGTCACGCGCGAACAGGGTCGTCTCGGAGTCGAGTGGAGCTATGGGGATTCGAACCCCAGACCTCCTCCATGCCATGGAGGCGCGCTACCAACTGCGCCATAGCCCCGTGTGAAGCAACGGGAAAAGTCTACCGGACGGGACGGCATGGGCCGACCAGGGCCGGGGCCCGGGATCGTGTGAGCTGCCCGACCCCGCGGCACGGCCGCACCCGCGCACGGCGGTGCCGTGCGCGGGCGGCGCTCCGGTCAGCGGTTGGGGTCGGCGGCGCTGACGTCGGCCAGCGCGGACTCCCGGTCGGTCTCGACGGCGAGGTCCCCCATGGTCACGATCCCCACGAGGTGGTCGTTCTCCACCACCGGCAGACGGCGCACCGCGTCGTCGCGCATCTTGCGCACCGCGTCGGAGACACCGCTCTGCGGCGGCACGCTCACCATCACCGAACTGCAGATGGAACGGGCGCTCTGGGTCTCCGGGTCGCCCCCGGTGGCGAGACAGCGCACCACGATGTCGCGGTCCGTCACGATGCCCACGGGGTGGTCTCCCTCGGCGAGGATCACGTCGCCGACGTCGGACTCGCGCATCACCTGGGCGACCTCGCGCAGTGTCGCCTCCGGGGCCATCGTCCGGACAGGGCTCGTCATCACATCCGCCACGGTCCTGGCCATGTCCTTCCCCCTTCTCTCGACTGCGGTCCCACCGATTCCCCTAGCCGATCCCCACCCGCTGAAACATGTCCGGACTCCCGGCCCCGGCCCCGGCCGCCGGTCCCGCGTGCTGTGGTCCTCCACCGCACGGCACTGCGGTTCCCCCGCCGAGGTCGGTCACATCCAGGCGAGGTCGCAGGGGGTCTCGCCGTCCTGGCTCCAGACCCGGCCCTGCGCGCCGTCGACCTCCAGGCACGTGATCGCGGTGGCGGGACCCGGATGGCGCGTCTCGTCGTAGCCGTCGATGTTCCCGGCGGGCACTTCGTAGCGGAACAGGCTCAGCGCGGGCAGATCCTCGAACGTGAGGGGGAAATCCGCGGACGGCTCCCGCGGACCGATGACGGCCAGGACGCCCTCCTCCTCGGGCCGGTACTCCTCGACCGCGTCCTCGCCGGCCGACGCGTACCCGTCGGGGAGGACCACGCCGAGGAAGTCGTCGGCGTGCACGGTGAGTTCGCCGCCGTCGTCGAGATAGGCGGCCTCGACCGCCAGCACGACCGAGCCGTCCCGGGTCTCGACGGAGGTCACGTCGAGCTCGGCGCGTTCGGTCCCCTCCTCCGGAGCCGGCGCCGGGTCGTAGGTTCCCGCGTTCGTGAAGTCGGCGGTGTAGAGGAGGATCGTGGACCGGCCCCCGGTGTGCATCCCCACGAACTCGATCGGTTCCTCGGCCTCGGGATCCTCGAACGCGAGGCCGCCGCGCTCGGGTTCCGGCACCTCCGTGGGGGACGCGGTCGGGGTCTCGACGGCGGTCGCCGGCGGGTCCTGTTCCGGGGCCTCCCACAGGGAGCATCCGGTCGCGGCGGCGAGCAGGACGGACGCGGGCACCGCCCACCACACGGGACGGCCGACAGGGGACGGGGAGGTTCGATGCACGGGGTGGCTCCGACGTTGTCCTGGGGGTGGGGGCGGTGAGGCGCACAACCAGGACGCCGTAGGGGTTCCGGGGGTCGTCCCCCGCCGGGCCGCCCCCGAAAAGCAGAAGGCCCGCACGGGAGGTTGCGCAGCAACCGACCATGCGGGCCGCCCTCGGGGGTCCGGGGGGTCGTCCCCCGGGGGAAACGACGAGAGGACCCGGCGAGGCGGCCGAAGGCCACCGAGCAGGGTCCTCTCGGAGCGCGGGGGTCCGGGGGTCGCCCCCCGAAAAGCAGAGGGCCCGCACGGGAGGTTGCGCAGCAACCGACCATGCGGGCCGCCCTCGGGGGTCCGGGGGGTCGTCCCCCGGGAGAAACGACGAGAGGACCCGGCGAGGCGGCCGAAGGCCACCGAGCAGGGTCCTCTCGGACTCGAGTGGAGCTATGGGGATTCGAACCCCAGACCTCCTCCATGCCATGGAGGCGCGCTACCAACTGCGCCATAGCCCCTGGTGTGCCGGGCGGTTTCCCCGCTCGGCGATGGCAATACTCTACCGGAGTCCGGGAGTGGGTCGGTCCATCGCGGTCGGGTCGATAGTCGGGTTCCGGGCCGAATACCCTGGAGTGGTGCCCGAATCCAAGCTTGAAATCCAGATGCTCCACGACCGCCTGCTGGTGAAGGCGGTCCCGGACAAGAGCGAGCGGCGCAGCAGTGCCGGACTGGTCATCCCCGACACGGTGAAGCTGGCCACCAGGCTCGCCTGGGGCGAGGTCTGCGGCGCCGGCACCGGCGCCCGGCACGTCAAGACCGGCGACCGCGTGCTCTTCGACCCCGAGGAGCAGGGCGAGGTCGAACTCAACGGCGAGCGCTACGTGATCCTGCGCGAGCGCGACGTGCACGCCGTGGCCAACGAGGCCCCCGAGCGGGGCACCGGCCTCTACCTCTGATCCCCGCGCCCCGGGGCACGCGGGGCGCCTCCTGCCTCCCCGCTCAGGCCTGCTCCCTCGACACGGCCTTGACCAGGGACAGCAGGCACATGTTGAGCGCCTCGTAGGCGGGCACGCGCGCGACCGCCACGTAGGACCATCCCGCGTAGAGCCCCGCCCACAGGAGCTGCTGCGCCCACAGCGGCGTGATCCTCGGGTCGATGGTGCCCTCCTCGTGGCCCCGCTCCACCAGATCGAACACGGCCAGGTCCGCGGGCCCGCACTCCTCCTCCGAGGGCGGCTCGGTGTGGTCCTCGTTGCCGAACGCGAGCATGATCACCCTCTGCAGCGCGAAGTACTCCGCGACCAGGCGTGAGAAGGCCTCCAGTGCGGTGCCCTCGGTCGTGCGCGCCCGCTCGGTGGCCTCCCGGACGAGCTCGTCGGCGTAGTCGCCGAGCGCGCAGGTCAGGTCCGCGCGTTCGGGGAAGTAGCGCTGCAGGGTGCTGCGGGCCACGCCCGCGGCCTCGGCCACCTCGGACAGCGGCGCCTTGGGGTTGTCTCCGAACACCCGTACCGCGGCTTCGAGGATCGCCCGGCGGGTCCGGGCACGCGTCCTCGTCTCTTCCTCTGCCGTCACGCTCTTCGCCATGCACGTCATCCTAGACTTGTCGGTCTTTGGTTGACAAAAATCGGTCACTTGTGACCTACTTTGACCCATGAACGATCCAGATACGGTTCCCACTGATTCTCTCCGCTTCGCGCAGCTGCGCGTGCTCTGGTCGTTCGTGCGGCCGCACCGCCGCAAGCTCGCGCTCAGCCTGGTCCTGGCCCTGCTCGGCTCGGCGCTGCAGCTCGCCAACCCGATGGTGATCCGGCTCGTCCTGGACACCGTGTCCGGGGCGGGCGGCCTCGCGATGCCCGTCGCACTCCTGCTGGGCCTGTTCGTCACCGGCTCCGTCTTCGGCATCTGGCACTGGATCGTGCTCGGCACCGTGGCGGAGAAGGTCGTGCTGGACGCGCGCACCTCGCTCGTGCGCCGCTACTTCCGCGCCGCCCTGATCCCGCTGTCCCGCCGGTCCTCCGGTGAGCTGGTCACCCGGGCCACGTCCGACACCGTGCTGCTGCGCGAGGCCGCCTCCAGCAGCATCATCAGCCTCGTCAACGGCGGGGTCCTGCTGGTCGGGACGCTGGTCATGATGGGCGTCCTGGACCTGGTGCTGCTGGGCGTCACCTTCACCGCGGTGCTCACCGTCACGCTGCTCTTCCTCACCCTGATGCCCTCCATCGCGAAGGCCCAGGAGCAGGCGCAGCACTCCCTCGGGCTCATGGGCGGAACCCTGGAGGGGTCCCTGCGCGCCATCCGCACGGTCAAGGTCAGCCGCGCCGAGGACCGTCTCGGCGCCCAGATCCTCGGCCACGCGCGGGACGCCGCCCGGCACGGGGTCCGCTCGGTCACACGGGAGGCGGTCGCCTGGACGATCGCCTACGGCGGCGTCCAGCTGGCCATCATCGCGATCCTCGGCGTGGGCGCCCTGCGCGTCGGGTCCGGCGACATCGGGGTGTCCACGCTCATCGCCTTCCTGCTGTACGCGTTCACCCTCATGTCGCCCGTCATGGAGCTCTCCCAGAGCATGACCTCCCTGCAGTCGGGCCTCGCCGCCGCGCGGCGCATCCGGGACGTGGAGTCCGTGCCGCTCGAACCGGCCGCGGAGGCCCCCGGCCGCCCCTCCCCCGCCGTCGACGGTGACGGGCCGCTCGTGGAGCTGCGCGGCGTCACCGCCGTGTACGCACCCGGTGCCCGGCCCGCCCTGGACCGGGTGGACCTGACCATCCCCCGGCGCGGCCACACCGCGATCGTGGGCCCGTCCGGGGCGGGCAAGACGACCGTGCTCTCCCTGCTGCTGCGCTTCCTCGAACCCGCGGACGGCGAGCTGGCCCTGGAGGGGGCGCCCTACACCGAGTCGTCGCCGCACGACATCCGCGGGCGCTTCGCCTATGTCGAGCAGGACGCGCCCGTGGTTCCCGGCACCATCCGGGAGAACCTGCTGTTCACCAACCCCGACGCGACCGACGACGAGGTGCGCCGGGTGCTGGAGGAGGTCCGGCTCAGCGAGAAGGTCGACGCACTGGACGAGGGCCTGGAGACCCCGCTGGACGCCACCTCCCTCTCCGGCGGCCAGCGCCAGCGCGTCGCCCTGGCCCGCGCCCTGCTGCGCACCCCCGACGTCCTGCTCCTGGACGAGGCGACGTCCCAGGTGGACGCCATCACCGAGGCGGCGGTCACCGAGAGCGTGCGCCGCCACGCCGACCGCGCGGCCGTGGTGACCATCGCGCACCGCCTGTCCACGGTGATCCACGCCGACCGCATCGTCCTGCTGGAGGCGGGGCGGGTGCGGGCCACCGGGACCCACGGGGAGCTGCTGGCCACGGACGCGCTCTACCGCGAGCTGGTCGCGGCCCTGCACATCGGTGACACCGGACGGCTCGCGCCCACGGCCGCCGACACGGAGCCGGTCCCCTAGAAGGCAACGGTGGTGGGCGGTGGTGGCCGCCTGGTCCAGCGGTCGGCCCCGGCCCCTCCGCCGTGTCCGCGGCGGGTCCGACGCACTCCCCGGGCGGTCGGGGGCGCGATACGATCCGGCCGGGGCCGGCAGGCGCGAACGGCTCCGGGGCCAGGGGACGCGGTCCTCCGCCGCGACTCCCGGTCCGCCGATCCTCCCCCCGAGCGCCGACCGGGCGCTCCCGTCCCCGGCGCACCGCGCCTGTGAGGCCACCATGAGCGACTTCGCCCAGTACCAGGACCTCGTCTACGCCAACGCGACCAACGGCGAACTCCCCCGACTGCCCTACGACCACGAACGCCTGCGCGACCTGGCGGAACAGGCCATGGAACCCGGCCCCTTCGGCTACGTCGAGGGCAGCGCGGGCCGCGAACGCACCGCCCTCGCCAACGTCGAGGCCTTCTCCCGCTACGCCCTGCGCCCGCGCAGCCTGCGCCCCCGGTCCCGCGACAAGGGCGGCCTCGGCGTGACCCTGTTCGGCGAGTCCTACCCGACCCCGCTGCTCACCGCGCCGATCGGCGTACTGGAGCAGGTCCACGACCGCGCCGAACTGGCCGTGGCCGAGGGCGCCGACCCGGTGGGCGTGCCGATGGTGCTGTCCACCGCGTCCTCCACCCCGATGGAGGAGGTCGCCGAGGCCGTGGACTTCTGGTGGTACCAGCTGTACTGGCCGGGTGACGACGAACTGGCGGAGTCGTTCGTGCGGCGCGCGACCGCGGCCGGCGCCAAGGCGATCGTCGTCACCGCCGACACCAAGCGCCTGGGCTGGCGCCCGCGCGACCTCGCCCAGGGCCATCTGCCGTTCCTGCGCAGCCAGGGGACCGCCAACTACTTCTCCGACCCGGTCTTCCGGTCCCGGCTCAAGGCCGACCCCGAGCCCGACGGGGTGTTCACCGAGGCGGTGTTCCACTTCCTGGGCTCGTTCGCCGACAAGGGCCTGAGCACCGACAACATCGCCCGCATCCGCGCGTGGACGGATCTTCCGGTCCTGGTCAAGGGTGTGCTGCGCGCCGACGAAGCGGTCGAACTGGCCGAGATCGGCGTGGACGGCGTCGTGGTGAGCAATCACGGCGGCCGTCAGATCGACAACTCGGTGGCGGCCCTGGACGCGCTGCCCGAGGTGGTCGAGGCCGTGGGCGAGCGCATGACCGTGCTCTTCGACTCGGGTGTGCGCTCCGGCGCGGACGTGGCGGTCGCGATGGCGCTGGGCGCCCGGGCCGTGCTGCTGGGCCGCCCGTGGGTCTACGGCCTGGCCGTGGACGGCGCGGCCGGGGTGGAGCACGTCCTGCGGTCGTTCCTGGCCGAACTCCAGATCACCGCCGAGCTGCTGGGACGCGACGTCGCCGACCTGGACCGCGGCGACGTGGCACGCCGCTAGGGAGCACTCCCCGGGCCGGCTGTGGCGGACGCTCACTCTGCCGTGCGGCAGGGCGGGCGTCCGCCACACGCCCTAGTGTTCGGACCATGGGGGAACACGAATTCCAGCTGGTGCTGCTGCGCAGGATGGCCGACGTCCGACCCGAGCTGGTCGAGGAGGCGGTCCGGCGGCTCGGGGCCTCGCGCACCGAGATGCGTGAGGCCAACCGCCGGTGGCAGGCCGTGGTGCGGGGCCGGCGCGGACCGGCCCGCCACGCCGCGGTGCTCGGCCCCGCCCCGTGGCAGCGGACCGTCGCCGTGGGCGACCTGTCCTGCGAGGCGCGGCGGTGGCCGCTCTCCCTCTGGCCCGACCTGCGCTTCGAGGTGGTCACCGCGCCGGGCGGGGCCGTGGTCCAGGAGTGGCTGGTGCGGCCCCCGGACTCGCCCGCGCCCGTCCTGCGCGGGATCGGGGACCTGCGGCCGTGGTCCTGCGTGATCGACGACGTCGCCCGCGCGCTCCCCTCGACCCCGCTGGAGGGCACCGCGCCGTCGCGCTGGCGGCTGCTGCTCACCGACCCGGAGGGCGGACGCCACGTGGCGGACTTCACCTGGGGCCTGTTGCAGCAGGTCACCGAGGTGCGGCCGCGCGAGTGACGTGTCGGCCGGGGCACCTGCTCAGGCGATGGTCTCCCTGCCGTCCACGACCCTGAACTCCTCCCGCGTCCCGAGGTCGACGGAGGGGTCGGGGACCAGGGTCAGGGCGACCACGCCCCCGTCGCTGACGTGGGAGGACCCGACCCGGAAGCCGCCGGGCGGCGAGGACTCGTCGAAGAGGCGCTTGCCCGGGCCGACCACGACGGGGAAGACCAGCAGCCGGTACACGTCGACCAGGCCGGCGCGGTGCAGGGTCTGGGCCAGCCGCCAGCTGCCGTGGACCTGGAGCTCCCCGCCGGGGCGCTCCTTGAGGGCCCGGACGCGCTCCTCGACGTCCCCGGAGACCACGGTCGTGTCGCCCCACCCGGTGTCGGCCTCCGTGAGCGTGGTGCTCACCACGTGCTTGGGGTGGGTGTTGAGCACCGTGGCGACGCGGTTGCCGGGGTCGGTGACCTTGGGCCAGTAGTCGCGCATCATCTCGAAGGTGGTGCGGCCGAGCAGGATCTCCTCCGCCTCCGCGAACCACTCCCCGACGACCACGCGCTCGAAGACCTCGTCCTCGCCGAACGGCATGACCCAGCCGCCGCGTGTGAAGCCTCCGCTGGTGTCCTCCTCGCGCCCGCCCGGGCCCTGCATGACGCCGTCGAGGCTGAGGAACGTGTTGACGCTGAGCCGCATGTCGATCTCCCAGGTGTCGGGCGGCCCCTCGGCCGCGCTCTCCCTACAGACCACGAACGGCGCTCGGGGTCATCGATCCCCGCCGGTGTTTTCCGGATCCGGGGGGCGAGCCACGCCCAGGTGCCCGGGTGTCCTCCTTGCCCGGGTGTCCTCCTTGCGCGGCCCACTCCGATACCACTATTCTATCGATCGCTGGATTAAGCGAGAAGGAGCGACCCCATGAGCCCCCACACCCTGCCCGGACCGATCGCCGACTTCTGGGTCTGCCGCACCTGCGGAGCCGACTTCGACCCCTCCCCCACGGCCCCCGCCGCCTGCCCCCTCTGCGAGGACGAACGCCAGTGGGTGCCGCCGGCCGGCCACCGCCTGGCCACCCGCACCGCACTCGCCGAGGAGGGCATGCGGACGGTCCTGCGCCCGGTCCAGGACTCCGTCACCGGCCTCGGCGTCGAGCCCGGCCTGGGCGTGGGCCACCGCGGCGTCCTGGTGCGGACCGAGGCGGGCAACCTGCTGTGGGACCCGCCGGGTTTCCTGGACGAGGCCGCCGTGGCCGAGGTCGAGCGCCTGGGCGGGGTCTCCGTGGTCGCCTCCAGCCACCCGCACATGTACGGCGCGGCGGTGGAGTGGGCCGACCTCTTCGGCGCGAGCCTCGACCTGCCCGAAGCCGACGTGTCCTGGCTCCAGCGCTCCTCCGACCGGGTGCGCACCTGGAGCGGCGAGCACCGGCCGCTCCCGGGCCTGACCGTCGTCCAGACGGGCGGCCACTTCCCCGGCAGCGCGGTCCTGCACCTGGCCGACGGGCGCGGGACGCTCTTCACCGGCGACACCATCATGGTCACCCCCGGCGGCGACCGGATCACCTTCATGTTCAGCGCGCCCAACCGTCTGCCCATGCCCGAACGGCTCGTGCGCCGTGTCGTGGCCGCCGTCGAACCGCTGGAGTTCGACACCATCCACGGCGGCTGGTGGGACCCCAGCATCCGCACCGGGGCCAAGGAGGTCGTCCGGTGCGGTGCCGAACGCTACATCGCCTACCTGCGCGGCGACCTGCCGGAGTACGACTGAGGTCATGACCGATTTTCCCGAAGCACCCGTGTACGAGCGTCTGGCCCGCCTGGGCAAGGCGCTGTCCGCCCCGGTGCGCCTGCGCCTGCTCGACCTGCTCGACCAGGGCGAGTGCACGGTGGAGGAGCTCGCCCAGCGGGGCGGCTTCCCGCTCAAGAACACCTCGTCGCACCTGCAGCAGCTGCGCGCGGCGGGGCTGGTGGCGACCCGCAGGGAGGGCACCCGGATCCACTACTCGCTCCGCGACCACGGGGTGTCCGGCTTCCTCGGCCGGTTCCAGGAGTTCGCCGAGGAGCGGATGCCGGACCTCCGGCAGGAGATCCAGGACCACCTGGGGCACGAGGGCAGCGTCGAGGCGGTCACCCACGACGAACTGGACGGCATGGTCGAGCGCGGCGAGGTGCTCCTGGTGGACCTGAGGTCGGCCGCGGAGTACGAGGAGGGGCACCTGCCCGGCGCGGTCTCGGTGCCCTCCCGGGAGCTGGCCGACCGGTGGGACGAACTGCCCTGGGACACCACGATCGTGGCCTACTGCCAGGGGCCGTACTGCGTCGTCTCCCCGCGTGCGGTGCGACTGCTCCGGGAGGCCGGGCGCAGCGCGCGCAGCCTCAGGGGCGGCTACGTCGACTGGAAGCGCCGCCGGGGCGCGTCCGCCGACTGACCGCGGTCATCGCCGCGCGCGAGCGCCGGCCTGGTCCGGCGCGTGGCGATCATCCTCGGCCTGGTCTGGCTCGTGGCCCCTACGGCGCCGCGCTCCCATGAGCGAACGGCCGGCCCACCCGAGGGATTCGGGCGGACCGGCCGCACCGGTCACAGGCCGGCCTCGCCCCGCGGCGGCCGCCGCGGGGCGGCCGCCCGGGTCGGGGCTCCGGTCAGGAGCCGGCGTAGGTCTCGAACTCGGCGACGCGGGGGGTGCCGTTCGAGCCGGTGATCTCGAAGTCGATCTTGCGCAGCGAGACCGTGTCGAAGGCGATGACGCCCGCCCCGCTGCCGGTGGCCAGGACCTCGCCGGAGTCGTGGTCCACGACCCGCCAGGAGCCGATGTTGCCCTCCGCCCCGGCCGCCTCGCGGATGTTGATCGAGGACACCGCGGTGTCGGAGTCCCACTTGACCGAGATCCGGCCGGTCGAGCCGCTCGGCGACCAGTAGGAGCCCATGTCACCGTCGACGACGTTCCCGTAGCTGGTCCCGCTCGCCTTGCTCGAACCGTCCGCACCGGCCCCGGCACTCAGGTTGGTCCCGTCCGGGGGATCGGTCGGCTCGGGGTCGGTCGGGTCCGGGTCGGTGGGGTCGGGGTCGGTCGGCTCTGGGTCCGTGGGGTCGGTCGGGTCCGGGTCCTGCGCCTCGCAGTCGCCGTCCGAGACCCGGTTGCCGGTGCCCGCGCCCGCGGTCTGGGCCAGCACCTCCGGCACGCAGCCGGCGTCGTCGAGCTCGTAGGAGTAGGGGATGTTCACCGACGTGGTGGACCGCGGGTCCGGGCCGGCGGGGTAGTTCTCGTCGCCCTCGCTGGACCAGGTCACGTTGTCGAAGATGTTGCCGTTGACCTCCCAGGAGCCCCTCTCGTTGGTGTAGAAGGTGCCCAGGACGTCCTTGGAGTCCTCGAAGTAGTTGTTGTCCACCTGCACGCTGGCCCCGGCCCGGGAGTTGATGCCGGACTTCTGGATCCCCACGAAGTGGTTGTTGTACGTGTGCCCGACGCCGCCGCGCAGAAGGGGCGTGCGCGAGTCGATGTTCTCGTACAGGTTGTGGTGGTACGTGACGTAGCCGTTCGAGCGGTCGCTCTCACTGGAGCCGACCAGTCCGCCGCGGCCGGAGTCGCGCAGGATGCTGTACGAGAGGGTGACGTACTGGGTGTTGTTCTTCATGTCGAAGAGGGCGTCGTAGCCGTCGGACTCGCCGCCGGACGCCTGCAGGGTGACGTGGTCGACCCAGACGTTGCGGACGTCGCTCTCCATCCCGATGGCGTCGCCGCCGTTGGACGTGGGCGAGCCGGACTTCTTGACGTTCTGGACGGTCACGTTCTGGATGATGATGTTGCTGGACCCGCGGATGTGGATACCCAGCTCGTCGAACACGGCCCCGCCGCCGGTGCCGACGATCGTGACGTTGCTGATGTTCTTGAGCTCGATCACGTCGTCGGCGGTGTCGCAGCTGTCACCCGACACCTTGGAGGTGTTGCCGTGGTCGATGGTCCCCTCGACCTCGATGATGATCGGGGTGCTGCTGTCGGCCCGGCCGCACAGGGCCTGGTGGATCTCGGTACCGGTCGAGGCCTGGACCGTCTGTCCGCCCTCGCCGCCGGTGGTCCCGCCGTTCTGGGTCGCGAAACCCGTGGCGCTACCGGTCTGCGCGGACGCCATGGACATCGGCACGGCGATTCCGGCCGTCACCAAGGCCGCGGCGGCCAGCGTCGACACGAGTCCACGCGTCGTCGTACGTCTCACAGTGACCCTCCTTGTAGGGGGTGAAGAGGGGAGGTGCTCTACCTCACAGTAGAGAAAGCGCTTTCCATGTCAAGGGGGGTTAATGCAACCGTTTGTAAGAATCCTGGGCATTCCACGGCCTTATGAGCCCTGTGGCCTGCGACTTTGCCGAATCCGACAGAGTGTTCAGAATTCGGGAGCCCGAACGGTGCAACCGCTTGGACTCCAGGGCGCAGCCGTGTGGCCGCGGCCGAGCGGCGTCACGAAGGTGGGGAAGGGAGTTCCCGGGGTCCGGGGGTCGTCCCCCGAAAAGCAGGAGGCCCGCACGGGAGGTTGCGCAGCAACCGACCATGCGGGCCGCCCTCGGGGGACCGGGGGTCGCCCCCCGAAAGAAACGACGAGAGGACCCGGCGAGGCGGCCGAAGGCCACCGAGCAAGGTCCTCTCGGGGTGCGGGGGTCCGGGGGTCGTCCCCCGAAAGAAACGACGAGAGGACCCGGCGAGGCGGCCGAAGGCCACCGAGCAGGGTCCTCTCGGACTCGAGTGGAGCTATGGGGATTCGAACCCCAGACCTCCTCCATGCCATGGAGGCGCGCTACCAACTGCGCCATAGCCCCGTGTGGGAGTCGTCGGGGGCGGGCCCCTTCCGACTCCCAGAACCATAGCGGAATCCGGCGCGAACGTCGAAACGGATCCTCAGGCGTCGTCGCTGAGGACGACCGGTTCGGGCAGGCTGGCGGCGTTGTGCTCCATCAGGCGCCACTGGTCGCGGCGCCGCTGGAGCACGGTCCAGCTGCAGTTGCTGAGCGGGCCGAGGATCTCGCGCTGCTCGTCGGGCACGCCCAGCATCCGGGCGATGGCCACGCGCAGCGCCGCCCCGTGGCTGACGACCACGAGCAGTCCGCCCGCCGGGGTGCGCTCCAGCGCGCGGTCGACGGCCGCGCTCATGCGGTCCCCGACCTCACTGATGTGCTCCCCGTCCGGGATGTCCATGCGCGCGTGCTCGATCGGCCAGCGCGCGGACAGCTCGACGCCCGTCAGGCCCTCCCAGGACCCGCCGAAGCGCTCGCGCAGGCCCTTGTCGAACTCCACCGGGAGCCCGCAGGCACGGCTGAGGTATCCGGCGGTGTCCGCCGTGCGCTTGAGGTCGGAGGAGACGATGAGGGACGGCCCCATCGTCGCGAGCAGCCGCCCCGCCCGCTCGGCCTGGGCGTGGCCGACCGGGTCGAGTTCGATGTCGGTCTGCCCCTGGAAGCGGTTCTCGACGTTCCATGCCGTGCGTCCGTGCCGCCAGAACAGTACTCGGGGCGTGTCGCTCACGTGGTGTCTCTCCGCTCGGGTTACTGCTCGTCCAGCGGGGTGCGGTCGGTGCCTCGCGCCCCTTCGGGGAGGTCGATCTCGGGGCAGTCCTTCCACAGCCGCTCCAGGCCGTAGAAGCCGCGCTCCTCCTCGTGCTGGATGTGCACGACGATGTCGGCGTAGTCGAGCAGCACCCACCGGCCGTCGCGCTCGCCCTCGCGGCGCACCGGCTTGGCCCCGCCCTGGAGGCGGAGCTGGTCCTCGATCCCGTCGACGATCGAACGGACCTGTCGGTCGTTCGGCGCCGAGCAGAGCACGAAGGCCTCGGTGATGACGAGCTGCTCGCTGACGTCGTAGGCGATGATCTCCTGGGCGAGCTTGTCGGATGCGGCCTGGGCCGCGACCTTGACCAGTTCGAGTGCCCTGTCGGTGACTGTCACGTTGTGCTTGCTGCCTTTCAGCTCTCGCGGTAGAGCCCGGTCTTGTGGATGTAGCGGACGATGCCGTCGGGGACGAGGTACCAGATGGGTTCGCCCTTGCGGACCCGCTCCCGGCACTCCGTCGAGGAGATGGCCAGGGCCGGTACCTCCACCAGCGAGACCTTGCCCTCGGGCAGTCCGGTGTCGCTGAGGTGGTGTCCGGGACGGTTACAGCCTACGAAATGCGCGAGCTCGAAAAGTTCGTCCACGTTGTGCCAGCTCAGAATGGCGCCGAGGGCGTCGGCCCCGGTGATGAAGAACAGTTCCACATCGGGGCCGTAGGTGTGGCGCATCTGGCGCAGGGTGTCGATGGTGTAGGTGGGGCCGTCGCGGTCGATCTCGACCCGGTCCACGCGGAACTGGGGGTTCTCCGCGGTGGCGATGACGGTCATCAGGTAGCGGTCCTCGGAGGGGGTGACCTTGTCGAGGTCCTTCTGCCAGGGCCGGCCGGTCGGGACGAAGACGACCTCGTCGAGTCCGAACAGGTGGGCGACCTCACTGGCCGCGACGAGGTGTCCGTGGTGGATGGGGTCGAAAGTACCGCCCATGATGCCGACCCTGGCCGGGGCCCCTGCCCTGTGCCGGGTCGGCTCACCCGCGGTCGCGCCGTCTGATGCGTGCGCCACTGTGCGCTCCTGAGTCGTTTCACGGTGGACGTTGCCGGGATCGGCCAACCGAGGTTAGCCGACGCGGGCCTCGCGTCCGCTCATGCCCCTTGTGTACGTCAACGACCCGGAACGCGCGGTACTTCCGAGAGCTTCCCGGAGCGATCGCGAGAGACCCGCGAATCGCGTCATATCTCGATGGCCCGAAACCGTGGCCAAGCGGCATCACGGCGCATAGCATGCCGATATGGCCAACACTCCAGACCGCGTACGCGTCCGGCTCCCCGAGATCTCGCCCCGTGCCTACGAGCACCCCGCCGACCGCGGCGCACTGGTCGCGCTGCGATCGCTGCGCGGGTTCGACGAGGTGTTCAAGCGCATGTCGGGCCTGTTCAACGAGCGCGCCCTACGACTCATGTTCCTGTCCGGCGCGGTGCGCGTGGGACCCACCCAGTTCCCGCACCTGTACGACTACGTCCGCGACGCCGCCTACGTCCTGGACCTGGACGAGGTGCCCGAGCTCTACGTCCAGATGAACCCCAAGCCCAACGCCATGGCGATCGGCAGCCAGAAGCCGTTCATCGTCATGACCACGGGGCTGTTCGACCTGTTGGAGGCCGAGGAGCAGCGCTTCGTCATCGGCCACGAGGTCGGGCACATCCTGAGCGGGCACGCCGTCTACCGCACCATGCTGCTGGCGCTGATCCAGCTGGCGGCCCGCGTGGCGTGGATCCCCCTCGGCTACATCGGGCTGCGCGCCATCGTCGCCGCCCTGGAGGAGTGGTACCGCAAGTCCGAACTGTCCTGCGACCGCGCCGGCCTGCTGGCCTGCCAGGACCCCGACGCCGCCAAGCGCGCCCTGATGAAGCTCGCGGGCGGCTCCAAGCTCGTGGAGATGAACCCGGACGCCTTCCTGGAGCAGGCCCGGGAGTACGAGTCCGGCGGCGACGCCCGCGACAGCTTCCTCAAGCTGCTCAGCCTGATGGGCACCACGCACCCCTTCGCGGTGGTGCGCCTGGCCCAGCTGCACCGGTGGATCGACGACGGCTCCTACCGGCGCATCATCGACGGCGACTACCCGCGGCGCGCCAGCGACCGCGACGCCAAGGTGGGCGAGGAGGCGCGCAACGCCGCCAACTCCTACAAGGAGTCCTGGGAGCGGTCCGAGGACCCGCTGCTGGGGACCCTGCGCGACGTCGCGGGCAGTGCGGCCAGCGCCGGCGGGAAGATCTTCGACAGCGTCGCGGACCGCTGGCGCGGCGGCCCGCGCCGCGACGAGGGCGCCAACGGCTCCTCCTGACCGGCCGGCTCCGAGGGGCGGTCCCCAGGGGCCGCCCCTCGGCGCGTCCCGCCCTCGGGGTGCTGCCCCGGACACCCCACGACCCTGGACGACCGCACGGCCCGGGGTCATCCCTCCAGGTGCTCGCGCACGCCCCGCCAGGCCGCGTGGGCCGGGTCGATGACTGCGAAGTGGTCGGCTCCCGCCACCTCGTGATAGGTCACCGTGTCCCCGGCCGCTCGGGCCGCGGCCACGTAGTCGCGGCTGTGCTCCACCGGGACGCGCTGGTCGGCGTCGCCGTGGACGACCAGCAACGGCACCCCGACCGGCACCTGCCGTACCGGTGAGCCGAACGCGTACAGCTCGTCCGAGGGGTCCGCGCCCAGGAACGGGGTGACGGCGCCCTCCCCCAGCCCGGCCCGGTCACTGCGCTCCAGATCGGTGACGGGCGCCAGGGCGACCACCGACGTCACCGGGTTCTCCCCCGCCGCGCCGGCGTTGAGCAGGGCCAGGTGCCCGCCGGCGGAGTGGCCGACGGCCACCACCCGGGACGTGTCGAACCGGCCCGGCTCGCGGGCGGCCGTGTCGGCGAGCAGTCCCAGGGCGTCGCCGACGTCGTCGAGGGTGTGCGGCCAGCCGCCGCCGTCGGCGCCGGTCCGCCGGTACTCCACGTTCCAGACCGCCCATCCGGCGTCGGACAGGTCGCGGGCCAGCGGGTCCATGAGGTGGGCGTCGTGGAGGTCGCGCCACCAGCCGCCGTGGAGCAGGACCGCGACGGGCGCGGGCGCGCCGCCGGGCCCCCGCGCCTCCCAGCGGTGCACGGTCTGACTGGGGTGGTCGCCGTAGGACACGGTGGTCGGCACGGGTACTCCTCGTGGTGCGGTCGTCGGTCGGTCGGAAGGTCGGTGGGCGGCAGGTGTCCCGCGGCGGTGCGCGTCCGTACGTCCGCCCGCGGACACCCGTCCGCGGGCCTCGCCCGCGGGCGACCGGCCGCGGGCGCGAGGCTCCGGACGGTCATCCGCCCGGACGCCAGCGCCGGTGCCGGGTCCCGGCGGCGCCCCGGCCGTCCAGCAGGGCCAACCGCGGACGGGGGCCGTCCGTGCGCCCGGTGGGCGGCTTGCGGCTGCCCGCGCGGAACGGTGTCGGCCAGGTGGCGCCCGGGCCCTCGTAGCCCTGTTCGGCGGCGGCGTGCAGTGTCCAGTGCGGGTCGTACAGGTGCGGCCGGGCGAGCGCGCACAGGTCGGCGCGACCGGCCAGGAGGGTCGAGTTGACGTCATCGTAGGACGAGATCGCCCCGACCGCGATCACGGGCACACCCGCCTCCCGGCGGATCCGCTCGGCGAAGGGCACCTGGTAGCTGCGCCCGAAGGCGGGCCGTTCGTCGGGGGTGACCTGGCCGGTGGAGACGTCGATGGCGTCGGCTCCGGCGTCGGCGAACGCGCGGGCGATGGCCACGGCGTCCGCCGCCGTGGTGCCGTCCTCGACCCAGTCGGTGGCGGAGATGCGCACGGTGAGCGGTTTGTGGCGGGGCCAGACGGCGCGGACGGCGGCCATCACCTCCAGCGGGTAGCGCAGCCGACCGCTCAGGTCGCCGCCGTAGCGGTCGGTCCGGTGGTTGGTGACCGGCGACAGGAAGCTGGAGAGCAGGTAGCCGTGGGCGCAGTGCAGTTCGAGGACGTCGAACCCGGCGCGGTCGGCGGCCCGCGCGGCGGCCGTGAAGTCGTCGCGGACGGCCGCCAGCCCCTCCCCGTCGAGCTCCCGTGGGACCTGGTTGACGCCGGGGCGGTAGGGCAGCGGTGAGGGCGCCACGACCGGCCAGTTGCCCTCCGCGAGCGGCTGGTCGATGCCCTCCCACATCAGGCGGGTGGAGCCCTTGCGCCCCGAGTGGCCGAGCTGGACGCCGATCCGCGCCGGGGAGTGCTCGTGCACGAAGTCGGTGACCCGGCGCCACGCCGTCTCGTGCTCGGGCCGGTACAGGCCGGTGCAGCCGGGGGTGATGCGCCCCTCGGCCGACACGCACACCATCTCGGTCATGACCAGTCCGGCCCCGCCCAGCGCCTTCCCGCCCAGGTGGACCAGGTGGAAGTCCTGGGGCGTGCCGTCCACGGCGGAGTACATGTCCATGGCCGAGACCACGACCCGGTTGGCGAGTTCGGTCTCCCCCAGCCGGAAGGGGTGGAACATCGGGGGACGCCGCTCGGCGGGCGCACGACCGGTGGCGGCGCCGCTTCGGGAGCCGGTCCCCTCCGCGGTGTCGTGCGCGGCGCCGGCCGCGACCTGGCCGGCGAACCAGTCGTCGACGCGGGCCACGAACTCGGGGTCCCGCAGGCGCAGGTTGTCGTAGGTGACCCGGCGGCTGCGGGTGAGGAGGTTGAACGCGAACTGGACGGGTTCCTGCCCCACGTGCCGGCCGATGTCCTCGAACCACTCCAGGCTGGCCTGGGCGGCGCGCTGGGTGCTGGCCACGACCGGCAGGCGCTCGTCCTCGTAGGCGGCCAGGGCCGCGTCGAGGGTGTCGTGCTCGTGCAGGCAGGCGGCGAGGGCCAGGGCGTCCTCCATGGCGAGCTTGGTGCCCGAGCCGATGGAGAAGTGGGCGGTGTGCGCGGCGTCGCCGAGCAGGACGGTGTTGCCGTGCCGCCACGTGGCGTTTCGCACGGTGGTGAAGCTCTGCCAGCGCGAGTGGTTGGGCCGCAGCCGGTGCCCGTCCAGGACGTCGGCGAAGAGCTTCTCGCAGCGGGCGATGCTCTCGGTGTCGCTCGCCCCCGGCGCCGGGTCGCGCGGGGCGAGGTCGGCGAATCCGGCCGCGCGCCACACCTCCTCGTGCATCTCCACCAGGAACGTGCTGGTGTCCGTGGCGTAGGGGTAGCAGTGCAGCTGCATCACGCCGTGCGGTGTCTCCAGGACGTGGAACCGGAAGGCGTCGAAGACCAGGTCGGTGCCCAGCCACATGAACCGGTTGCCGCGCCGGTCGAGGGTGGTGCCGAAGGCGTCGGCGTGCGCGGCCCGGGTGGCGCTGTTGGCGCCGTCGGCGGCCACGACGAGGTCGTGGGTGCGGGCGAGCTCGTCCGCCGGCGGGGCCTCGGTGCGGGTGCGCACCGCGACGCCGAGTTCGGCGCAGCGGGCGCGCAGGATCTGCAGGAGGCGGCGGCGTCCGATCGCGGCGAACCCGTGGCCGCCGGAGGTGACGACCGTGCCCCGGTAGTGGATGTCGATGTCGTCCCAGCGCGCGAACCCGGCCGCCAGCGCGGTGTACACGTCCGGGTCGGCGTGCTCGATGCCGCCGAGGGTCTCGTCGGACAGCACGACCCCGAAACCGAACGTGTCGTCGGGCGCGTTGCGCTCGTACACGGTGATCTCGTGCGCGGGGTCGAGCCGCTTGGTCAGTGCCGCGAAGTAGAGGCCGCCGGGGCCGCCTCCGACGCATGCGATGCGCATGCCGCCCGCCTTTCTGCCGCATTCGGTTCCTGGCCGTGTCCCCAGGCCCGGGTCCGGCCCCGGAGCCCTCGCCCATACCCGGTTCAGGGCGCCTCGCGGAGCTTGAACCGCTGGAGCTTGCCGGTGGCCGTGCGCGGCAGCGCGGCCAGGAACTCGATGGAACGCGGCGTCTTGTAGGGGCTGATCCGCTCGCGGACGTGCTCCTTGAGCCGGGCCGCCGTGTCGTCCCCGGGGGCGGTGCCCTCGCGCAGCACCACGTAGGCGCGCGCGATCTGGCCGCGCTCGGGGTCGGGCACGCCCACGACGGCGGTCTCCTCGACCTCCGGGGCGGTGAGCAGCGCCTCCTCCACCTCCGACGGGGAGATGTTGTAGCCGGCGGAGACGATCATGTCGTCGCTGCGCGCCCGGTACCAGAGGTAGCCGTCCTCGTCGCGGACGTAGGTGTCGCCGGTGAGGTTCCAGCCGTGCCGGACGTAGACGGTCTGGCGCTCGTCGGCGAGGTACCGGCAGCCGATCGGGCCCCGGATCGCCAGGTGGCCGGGCTCGCCGTCCGGCACGGGCCGGCCCTCGTCGTCCAGGACGGCGGCGGTGAATCCGGGAACCGGCACACCGGTGGACCCGGGGCGCAGGTGCTCGTCCGAGGAGGACACGAAGATGTGCAGCATCTCGGTGGCCCCGATGCCGTCGAGCATGCGCACTCCGGTCGCCTCGTACCAGGCCTGCCACGTGGCCGCGGGCAGGTGTTCCCCGGCGGAGACGCACCGGCGCAGGCCGGACAGGTCGTGGCCGTCCAGGCGCGCGAGCATGGCGCGGTAGGCCGTGGGCGCGGTGAACACGATCGTGGCGCCGCGCTGGGAGACCGCGTCCAGCAGTGCCTCGGGGCGGGGGCGCTCCAGCAGGATCGAGGAGGCGCCCGCACGCAGGGGGAAGACGAGCAGGCCGCCCAGGCCGAACGTGAACCCGAAGGGCGGGCTTCCGGTGAAGACGTCGTCCGGGGTGGGCCGGAGCACCCGCGCGGAGTAGGTGTCGGCGATCGCCAGGACGTCGCGGTGGAAGTGCACACAGCCCTTGGGCGCTCCGGTGGTGCCGGAGGTGTAGGCGATCATGCAGGCGTCGTCGGCGGCGACGCGGACCGCGGTGAACGGCGCGGGGTGCTGCTGAGCGCGCACCGTGAGGTCGTCGGCGCCGGTCCCCCCGTAGGCCAGGAGCGCGGGCTCGGCGCCCAGGTCGGCGGCGCTGTCGGCGCAGGCGGTGGCCAGGTCGTCGAGGAAGCGGGCGTCGCACAGGGCGTGGGTGACGCGGGCGGAGCGCAGGACGGTGGCCAGTTCGGCGGCGCGCAGGACGGGCAGGACGGTGACGACCACGCCGCCGGCCTTGAGGACGGCGAGCCAGCAGGCGGCCGTCCACGGGGAGTTGGGGCCGCGCAGCAGGACGCGCCCTCCGGGGACCAGGCCGGTCTCCTCCACCAGGACGTGCGCGATCCGGTCGACGCGGTCGCGCAGCTCACCGTAGGTCCAGGACTCGTCCTCACCGGTCAGGCACGCGCGGTCGGCACCGTGGGCGGCGATGGTCGCGTCCAGGAGCTGCTCGGCGCAGTTGAGGCGGTCGGGGTAGGCGGGCCCGTGGTCGAGGGTGAGCACGGGCCACTGTTCCGGCGGCGGCAGGTGGTCGCGGGTGAAGGTGTCGACGTGGCCGGTGGGTGACAGGGACGACATGGATGCCTCCGGTCGGGACCTGGTGTCTACGAGTGCCGGGCGATGATCTGGCGCTGCACCTCCGAGGCGCCTTCGTAGACGCGGGGGGCGCGGACCTCGCGGTAGAGGTGTTCGAGCAGGTGGCCGCGTTCCAGCGCGCGGGCTCCGTGCAGCTGGACGGCGGCGTCGACGACGTACTGGGCGGTCTCGGTGGCGAAGAGCTTGGCCATGGCCGAGCGGACGGTGACGGAGTCCCCGCCGGAGTCGTACTCCGCCGCGGCGGAGTAGACGAGCAGGCGGGCCGCCTCGGTGCGGGTGGCCATCTCGGCCAGGGTGTGGGCGACCGTCTGGAGCCGGTCCAGGGGACCGCCGAAGGCCTCCCGCTCGCGGGTGTGCGCGCGGGCGGCGGCCAGCGCGGCGTCGGCCATGCCCACGGCGAACGCGCCGACGCTGGGACGGAACAGGTCGAGTGTGCGCATGGCCACGGGAAAGCCCTGGTCCGGAGTGCCGATGACGTCGTCCGGGCCGACGGGGACCCCGTCCATGACCAGGTGTCCCAGCGCGTGCGGGGAGAGCATCTCCAGCGGGGTGCCCGACAGGCCGGGCCGGTCGGCGGGGACGAGGAAGGCGGTCACGCCCCGGGACCGGGCGCCCGGGGTGGTCCGGGCGAAGACCGTGTAGAAGTCGGCCTCGGGCGCGTTGGAGATCCAGGTCTTCTCGCCGTGCAGGCGCCACCCGTCGCCGTCGGGGCGCGCGGCCAGGGCGAGGGCGGCGGCGTCGGATCCGGCGCCGGGCTCGGTGAGGGCGAAGGCAGCCACGGCCGCGCCGGAGGCCGCGGCGGGGATCCACCGGCGGCGCTGGGCGTCGGTGCCGGACTGCAGGACGGGATAGGCGCCCAGGCCCTGGAGGGCCAGCGCGGTCTCGGCGTGGGTGTCGACGCGGGCCAACCGCTCCCGGAGCAGGCAGATGCGCGTGGCGGGCGCCTCCCGTAGCGGTCCGTCGGCACCGCCCGCCCCAGGTCCGCCGCCCTCGGCTCCGCCGCCGTGGACGCCTCCGCTCCCGGGAGCGGCCCCGCCGGGAACGGCGGAACCGGGGAAGAGCGCCGGCAGGAGTCCCGCCTCGGCCAGGCGGCGCAGCAGCCCGCGGTCGACCCGGCCCGGTGGCGCCGCCGGGCCACCGGAGCGCGCGAGTTCGGTGGCGCGCGCGTCCACCCAGTCGGCGAACACGCGGTCGGCGTCGGACAAGCCCATGGGCGACCTCGACTCTCGTAGTGATCCACCCCACATTCCCGAATCTACAGGAAGTATGACGGCCGTCAATAGATCAACATGAGATGTTGGTCGACACCACCGGCCCGACCCCGCGTCGGACGCGACCTCGGGACCGCCGGCCCCGCCGCGCTATCGTGTGTCCGTGACGTCAAACAGCGATCAGGCACCCCTGGCGGCGACCGGGGACCCCGAGAGGGTCAACCGCCGCCCGCGCTCGCTGATCGTCTCCTTCTTCGGCACCTACGCCCGCGACATCGGCGGATGGATCAGCGTCGCCGACCTCATCGCCCTCATGGCCGAGCTCGGCGTGGACGCGCCCTCGGTCCGCTCGGCCGTCTCCCGGCTCAAACGGCGCGGGCTCCTGGCCCCCGAGCGCCTCGGCGGCGTGGCCGGGTACCGGCTCTCCGACGAGGGGCGGCACATCCTCGCCGAGGGCGACCGCCGCATCTTCGGCCACCAGGTGGCCAGGGTGGGCGACGGCTGGGTGCTGGTGGTGTTCTCCGTCCCCGAGTCCGAGCGCCGGCGCCGCCACGCACTGCGCTCCCGGCTGACCAGGCTCGGATTCGGCACGACCGCCGCCGGGGTGTGGATCGCGCCCGCGCACATGACCGACCAGGCCCGCCAGGCCCTGCGCGACCTCGGCATGGACGGCTACGCGGAACTGTTCCACGCCACCCACCTGGACTTTCGCGACCTGAGCGAGGCGGTGGCCCTCTGGTGGGACCTGCCCGCCCTCCAGGCGATGTACCAGGAGTTCCTGTCCGAGCACGAGCCCGTCCTGGGCGCCTGGCGCCGCGCCGGAGCCGCGGGGCGCACCGGTCCCGCCGGGACGGCCGACCCGCGGGCGGCGGCCTTCGCCGACCACCTGCGGACCGTGGACGCCTGGCGCCGGATGCCCTTCCTCGACCCGGGCCTGCCGCCCGAGCTGCTGCCCGGCCCGTGGGCGGGCAGCCGCGCCTCCCGGGTGTTCTTCGACCTGCACGCCCGGCTGCGCGTGCCGGGCCTGGAGCACGTGCGCTCGGTCGTCAGTCGGGGATGACGGCCAGGCCGACGAGCTCCACCAGGGCCTCCGGGTCGTAGAGCTCCGTGACGCCGAACAGCGCCATCGCCGGGTAGTGGCGTCCCAGGTGGCGGCGGTAGATCCGGCCGATCTCCCTGGCGGCGGCCCGGTAGCCGGAGACGTCGGTGGTGTAGACGGTGAGGGTGACCAGGTGCTCGGGTGCGGCGCCCGCGGCGCGCACCGCGGTCACCACGTTGGCCAGCGCCAGGTCGAACTGGGCGGTGAGACCCTCCGCGGCCAGGCGTCCGTCCACCCCCGAGGCGATCTGCCCCGCCAGGTGGACCGTCGTGCCCGGAGCCGTCACGACGGCGTGGGAGAAGCCCACAGGAGGCCCGAGCTCGGGCGGGTTCACCAGGGTGTGCGGCGTCGGGAGCATGGGGTTGGGCGGAAATTCGTCCGGCGGGAAGCCGTCCGGCGGGAAGCCGTCCGGCGGGAAGGCGTTCGGTTCGGGTCCCATCAGCGGCCCTTCCATTCGGGTCGGCGCTTGCCGGTGAAGGCGGCGTGGAACTCGGCGTAGTCGGCGCTCTTCATCAGCAGTGCCTGGGTCATGGCCTCCAGCTCGATCGACCCGGACAGGTTCATGTCCAGTTCGCGGGAGAGCAGGGCTTTGGTCTGGGCGTAGCCGAAGGCGGGTCCGCCCGACAGGCGCTCGGCCAGCGCGGCGACCGCGGAGTCCAGGGCGTCGTCCTCCACGAGCTCGCTCACCAGACCGCAGCGGTCGGCCTCCTCCGCGCCGATGGTGTCGCCGAGCATGAGCAGCCGGGTGGCGTGGCCGAGCCCGACCACGCGCGGCAGCAGGTAGGCGGCGCCCATGTCGGCGCCGGAGAGCCCCACCTTGGTGAAGAGGAAGGCGAACCGGGCCGACCGGGCCACCACCCGGAAGTCGGCGGCCAGGGCCAGGACGGACCCGGCGCCGGCCGCGATGCCGTGCACGCCCGCGATCACCGGGACCGGGCACTCCCGCATGGCCTTGACCACCTCGCCGGTCATCCGGGTGAAGGCGAGGAGGTCGTCGGGGTCCATCCGCAGGGTCGCGCCGATGATCTCGTCCACGTCGCCGCCGGAGCAGAACCCGCGCCCGCTCCCCCGCAGGACCAGGACCCGGGTGTCGCCGCGGTGCGGCAGTTCGAGCAGCAGGTCGCGCAGGTCGGCGTAGGCCTCGAAGGTCAGGGCGTTGAGCTTGTCGGGGCGGTCGAGGGTCACCGTCGCCACACCATCGGCGCGGTGGAGGTCGAAGTGGTCCCAGCGGTCGTTCAGGGGTACGGACCCCCGGAATGGGCTCACGAGTGGATGCCTCCTCCGTCGATGGTCAGGGTCTGGCCGTTGACCGCGCGCGCCGCCGGGCTCACGAAGTAGGCGACGGCGGCGGCCACCTCCTCCGGTTCGATGAGCCGGCCCAGGGGCGAGGCCGCGGCCAGGGCCGCCTCGGCCTGGTCGGCGTCGCGGCCGGTGCGCTCGACGATGTGGGCCACCGAGCGGTCGGTCATGGGGCTGCGGACGAACGTGGGGCACACGGCGTTGCTGGTGACACCGGTGCCGGACACCTCGGCCGCCACGGCGCGGGCCAGCCCGAGCATGGCGTGTTTGGAGGCGGTGTAGGCGGCCGTGTAGCGGGCGCCCACCAGCGCCGCGGTGGAGGCGATGAACACCACCCGCCCGTGGTCGCGTTCGAGCATGCCGTTGAGCAGGGTGCGGGTGAGCAGGAAGGCGGAGGTCGCGTTGACGCGGATCTGGTCCTCCCACAGCTCCAGACCGGTCCCCCGCAGGGGCGCCGTCCGCGCGGTCCCGGCGTTGTTGACCAGGACCGACACCGGTTCAAGCCGTTCGGCGACGGAGACCACCTGCTGTTCGTCGCGCAGGTCGCACACCTCGGTGCGCACGGCCAGGCCGTAGGCGCCGGCCTCCCGTTCCAGGGCGGCCAGTCGGGCGGAGTCGCGCCCGAGGGCCACGACCTCGTACCCCTCGGAGGCGAGCGCGACCACGATCGCCCGTCCGATACCGCCGGATCCTCCCGAGACCACGACACGCCGCACGGAGTCAGCCATGTGTGGACTCTATCACTCGACCATGACCGTCGTCAGGGTTACAACATAGAACTGGCCGGCCTCCCGGCCCCGGACACACGACAGCGCCGACGGTGTGGGGACCGTCGGCGCTGCTGCGATGTTCGTGTCCGCCCGGCTGTGGGGACCGGGCACCCGGTTGTGGGGACCGGGGGTGCTACGCGCCCCTAGAAGGCGGGACCGGCCTCCATGGCCTCGTCGATGGTCTCGGAGCGCGCTTCCTCGACCTCGCTCTGCAGCCCGTCCTCGTGCTCGGCGAACTCCTCGGTGACGGCGGCGGCCAGGGCGCGCAGGGCGACCTCCTCGGTGAGGATCTCGCCGCGCACGCGGTTGGCGTCGCCGACCTGGGCGGTCGGCTGGTTGCCGGAGGTGACCAGGTCGCCGCCGACGATGTTGTTGTCGACGTAGGCGCCACCGGTGACGTCGCTGACGGTCAGGTCGCCGTCCACGTAGTTGACCGAGGAGCAGAAGTCCTCCTGCTCGCCGGCGCCGACCGCGATCGGGCCGGTGCCGCCGGTGAACGTGGCGTCGCCGATCACCTCGCTGTCGCACAGGATGCCGCCGCTGGTGGCAGCCGTGACGGTGAGGTCTCCGCGCACGACGGAGTCGTAGAGGTCGGCGAACTCCACGCCCTCGGCCTTGACCGCACCGCCCACGCGCGATCCGGACACGTAGACCGTGCCCGTGGAGGCGTTGATGTTGCGGACCGAGGAGTCGACGACGTAGGCGAAGCCGTCGTTGGCGGCGCCGTCGACGGCGACCGTGCGCAGGGCGGCAGCGGCGGAGCTGTCCTCCAGGTAGGTGCCGTAGGAGCCGCGGTTGACGACCCGGTCGCCGAGCGAGCTCTCCGAGGCGTCGAAGTAGCCGTCCTTGCGGACGATCACCTCGCCCTCGATCTCGCCGCCGACGACGTGCAGGTTGGCGCCCTGCCGGACGATCACGTCGCCCTGGACGACGGTGCCGTCCAGGTAGCAGCTCTCACCCGCCGGGACCGCCAGGTCCGTGGGCAGGGTGACGGCACCGCCGTGTCCCGAGCACAGGGTGACCAGGTCGGCCTGGGCCGGAGAGGCCATCAGGGTGGATCCGCCGACGGCGAGTGCCGCCACGGCCACGGTCGCGGCCTTGTTCCGGAGCTTCATGCGAGGGGGTTCCTCTCGTGGTGACTGCGGGGGAACGGGCGCTCCTCGGGAACCGAGAGCGGGGTGAGCGCCGTGACACCTCAGCGAAGCTACCGACTCGTGGTCGCTTTGGGAATCCTCTTTGGACGAATATCCGCTTCCGTCCAGGTTTCCAACACGAGAATGCTCCGCGTGCCAAGGCATCGCGGAGCCGCACGGCCGGCCACGGGCGCGGCCGGCCGTGGCTACTTCAGGTGGCCGTCCCCGGTGACCACGTACTTCGTGGAGGTCATCTCGGTGAGTCCCATCGGCCCGCGGGCGTGCAGCTTCTGCGTGGAGATGCCGATCTCCGCGCCGAAGCCGAACTCGCCGCCGTCGGTGAAGCGCGTGGAGGCGTTGACCATGACCGCGGCGGAGTCCACCCGGGACACGAAGTACCGGGAGGCCCGCAGGGAGTCGGTGACGATGGCCTCGGTGTGCTGGGTGGAGTACCGCCGGATGTGCGCGAGCGCGTCGTCGATGGTGGGCACCACGCGCACGGCCAGGTCCATGGACAGGTACTCCGTGGACCAGTCCTCCTCGGTGGCCTCGACCACGGTCGCCGGGGAGCCGTGGGCGGCGGCGACCGACCGGACGCGCTCGTCGCCGTGCACCGTTACGCCCGCCTCGGCGAGGGAGTCCAGGACGCGCGGCAGGAAGGCGTCGGCGACGTCGGCGTGGACCAGCAGGGTCTCGGCGGCGTTGCACACCGAGCAGCGCTGGGCCTTGGCGTTGGTGGCGATGGCCACCGCCTTGTCCAGGTCGGCGTCGGCGTCCACGTAGACGTGGCACAGCCCCTCGCCGGTCTCGATGACCGGGACCGTGGAGTCGCGCACGACCGACTGGATGAGCGTCTTGCCGCCGCGCGGGATGAGGACGTCGACGAGTCCGCGGGCCCGCATGAGGGCGGTGGCGGACTCGCGGGTGCGGCCGGGCACGAGCTGGACGGCGTCGACCGGGACGCCGGTGCCCTCCAGGGCCTCCCGCAGGACCGCCACGATCGCGCTGTTGGAGGAGTAGGCGGAGGAGGAGCCGCGCAGCAGGACCGCGTTGCCGCTCTTGAGGCACAGGGCCGCGGCGTCCACGGTGACGTTGGGGCGCCCCTCGTAGATGATGCCGATGACGCCGAGCGGCACGCGGATCTGGCGCAGGTCCAGGCCGTTGGGCAGGACGCCGCCGCGCACCGACTCGCCCACCGGGTCCGGGAGCTCGACGATCTCGCGCACGGCGTCGGCGATGGCCTCGACGCGCTGCGGAGTGAGGGTGAGCCGGTCGATCATCGCCGGCGTGGTGCCGTCCGCCTTCGCCCGCTCGACGTCCTCGGCGTTGGCGGCCGTGATCTCCTCGGCGCGCTTGACGAGGGTGTCGGCGACGGCCAGCAGCGCGGCGTCCTTCACGGCCCGGCTGAGCGGGGCGAGGTCGGCCGCCGCGTCCTTGGCACGTGCGGCGACCGCGTGGACCTCGCGCTCGATCTCACTCATGGCGTTCTCTCCGTGTCAGGGCACTCCGGTGGTCGGGTTCCAGCGTATCCGGCCCGGCCGATCGGTGGGCGGCGCCGTCCACACTGTGGACACCGCGCACCGGCCGGGTGGCACGGACCTCGACTCACTGCCAGCCGTACCGGCTGCGCAGGACGTCGGCGACCAGCCAGAAGAGTTCCTCGTCCATGACGGCGGCCTCGCGGCGGATGGCGTCCTCGTCGAACTCGAAGAGGCGGTCCACCCGGATGAACGAGTCGCGCCGCTCGCGGTCCCAGGGGCCGGAGCCGATCGGTAGCCAGTCCTCGCGCTCGTGGTGGTCGGGGGTCCGCGAGGACAGCATCAGGCCGTGCAGCCGGGCGGCGCGTCGGCCGACCACCAGCATGGGCCGGTCCTTGCCCTGTCCGGGGTCCTCCTCGAAGGGGACCCAGGTCCACACGACCTCGCCCGCGTCGGCGAGGCCGTCGCGTTCGGGGGCGTAGACGAGCCTGGTCGCGTTGCCGGCGGTGGGGATCTCGCGTACCGCGCCCCGGTGGGGGTGGGCGTCGGCCGCATTCGTCACAGGTCGGTTCACGCCCCGCATCCTAGGCCCTGGGCACGCGCCGGCGCACGGCGCGCCCGCCCGGGGTCGGCCGCGGACCCGCCGCTCAGACCGTCCGGAGCGTGCGCAGGATCCGCGCCCGGGCCCGCCGCCCCTCCGGGGACGGGATGAGCGGGAAGACGTGGATGGCGCCCTCCTCCTCGTACAGTTCCGAGGTTCCGCCGGCCAGGGCGATGAGGTCGTTCAGGCGCCGGGTGTCGGGGTGGAACACGTCGGCGGTGCCGATGTAGAGGTCCACCGGCGGCAGGTCCTCCAGGGGCCCGTTGACCGGGCTCAGGGAGGGCAGGGCGAGGTCGTCGCCGCCCGCCCACGCCCGCGCGGCCTCGCGGAGCCACACCGGGCTGAGCCAGGGGTCGCGGACCTCGATCAGCGGGATGTCCGGGTGCGACAGCGTCAGGTCCACCCACGGTGAGACGAGCAGGAGCCGGGCGGGCCGGGGCAGGCCCTGCTCCGGAAGGTCCTGGGTGAGGGCGAGGACCAGCCCGGCGCCCGCGGAGTCGCCGGCGAACACCGTGCGCTCGGGCGAGGTGTAGGCCAGCAGCTCGCGGTAGACCGCCACCAGGAACCCGAACGCCTCGCGGTGGGTGTGCTCCGGCGCCAGCCCGTAGATCGGCACCTCGACCCGGAAGCCCTCGTCGACGATGTGGGCGACCATGACCCAGTGCCACGGCGAGATCTCGGAGACGTAGGAGCCGCCGTGGACGTAGAGGACCGACCGGGCGGGCTCCCCGTGCGCGGGCAGCACGGTGTAGCTGTCGAACCCTCCGACGCTGCGCCGGTCGACCCGGTGCCGCCGGGTGAACCAGAGGGGCGGCGCGGGGTCGTCCTTGGGCTCGTGGAGGCGTTTGCGGGCCCCGTCCACGCTCTCCACCGGCCGCTTTCGCGTCCGGCGCAGCCCCGCCGCGAGCAGCCGCATCGCCAGACTCGACATGCGTCGTTCCTCCCCCTCAGAACTGACTCGTCCTGAGAGGAACCTTTTCACGTCCGATGGGCGGGACGGCCCAGGCACCCCTGATCGCGCGTCCGCGTCGGTCCGCACGCTGGGCGGGCGGAGCGGGCGGGTCCACCGCAGGGATCAGCCCACGACCTCCCCCGTCTCCTTGCCGTACTCGTCGAGCATGACCGTGGGCACGACCTCCAGCCGCAGTCCCGGCATCGCGGTGAACGGGGTGGTGCCGCGCTCGGGCCGCAGGGCCGAGGTGAGCTCGTCCAGCGCCGCCGGCGGGACCACGATGGTCAGCACGTCCTCCCCCTCGTCGCGGACGGCGTGCTCCTCGCCCGGCACGAAGCCCACGGCGGCGCCGTCGGCCTCCAGCAGCAGTCCGTGGCCGAACGGCAGCCGGCCGCGCAGGGTCTGGGCGACGGCGGGTGCCTGGAGGGCCCCGATGCGGACCAGGGCGCCGGCGCCGTCGAGTTCCCAGGAGACGTTGCCCACGTACAGCGCACCGGTCGTGGAGCCGTCGCGCTCCACGCCCTCGCGGACGGCGGCGGCGAACGCGGGGTCGGTCATCCGCGAGGGGCGGTCGACGTCGGTGACGTACAGCGGGGCGGTCGGCTCCAGGAGGTCGAGGACGCCCGTGGTGCTCCACTGCCCGGCGGCCTCGTACTCGTCCACGGCCAGCCCGACCACCTGCAGGAAGCCCACCCGGCCGTGCGGGGTGTCGATCGAGCCGAGTTCGGGGTCCTCGGCGAAGCCCAGCGCGCGCATCACCGAGTCCTGGCGGTCGGTCGCGATGGGGCCGTTGGCGTTCATCCGGTGGCCCGGCTCGAACCGGTTCCCCGAGGTGCACACGTACCGGGCGAGGTTCTGCATCAGCGCGGCCGCCCACATGGGGGGCGTGTCCTCGTCCGGGTTCCGGACCGGCCGGAAGGTCAGTTCGAAGCCCCAGCCGGATTCCTCGGCGTGGTCCGACTCCTTGCGGTACAGCTCGGTCAGGCCGTAGCCCACCATGTGCCAGTGCGGTACCGGTTCGGTGCGCGGGTAGGCGCTGATCCCGTCGAGCGGGTCCTTGCCGCCCAGTGACCACGGGAGCATGGTCGCCAGGTGCTTGGGGTCCACGCCCGGGTACAGGGCGGCCAGGGCGCCGTCGATCGCCTCCCATCCGGGAGCGGAGTCGTCCTCGCCGATGCGGTCGCTGTCGTCGATACGGTCGGTGCCGTCGTTGTCCATGGCCGATAGACGGACCCGCCCCGGATCCGGTTCCCTTCCGCTCAGCAGCTCTCACGCAGGTGTCCGGGCTCGCCGGGCACCACCAGGTCGCGGTCGCGCAGGATCGTGGTCGCGGGCGTCTCGGGGTCGGCGCACACCTGGTCGAACGGGGCGGCGAGGGTGTCGGGGTACTCGACGACCAGGACGGTGCCGTAGGCGTCGGTGTAGGCGGGGCACTCGTCGAAGGCCGCGCACTCCTCGGCGACGGCGAAGTCGAACCCCGCCTCGTCCCGTGCCCGGCCGGTCAGTTCGGCGGCGTTCTTCTGGGCGGCGGCCAGACCCAGGTCGTGGGCTCCGGCGACGAGGACGGACGCCAGCGCCAGGTTGTCGTCGGCCGTCAGGCGCCCCTCGGAACGGGTGTGGGAGTCCAGGTTGTCGAACTCCACGGCGTCGAAGCCGCGTGCGGCGCAGGCGGCGACGGTCTCCCCCACCACCCGGGCGATCTCCGCCCTGGCCTCGGCGGTCGAGGTGTCCAGCAGCAGCTCGTCCGGCCACTCGGGGTCGGCGACGGGCTCGCCGTCACCGCCGCGCAGGAGCAGGTCCGGGTGCTCGGCCCGCCAACGCGCGCTCTCCTGCGGCTGGGTCTGGAAGCCGTTGACGTAGCAGACGGAGTAGCGGCCGTCGGCGGGCTCCCCTGTGGCGTCGCGCACCACGGTCTCCACGTCCGCCGCCGGCTCGTAGGCACCGCCGAGCTGGTAGTCGAACGGCCCGTCCGGGGGCGGGTCGGGCTCTTGCGGGCCGCGTGAGGCGGAACATCCGGCGCACAGGAGCAGGGCCAGGAGCGCCGCCGCGCACCGCGTCGTGTCGACCATGGCCGGAGCCTATCGCCGCACCGGGTTCGGCCCGTGGCCAGGTCGCCGAGCGCGCGCCCCGGGCGCCCCCGGGGGTCACCCGGAGCCCCGAGCCAGGGGAACACCCGGCCCGATCCGGGGAACGCCCCCGATGCCCTCAGGCCCGCCGGACGCGAGGCTGGGAGCATCGGCCGCCGGTTCACGGCCGCCGGCGCCTCCTCGAACGGACTCCCATGGACGCCCCCTCGACCAACCCGTCCTCCGCCCGGCCCCGATCCCGGCCCGGTTCCCGCCGGTCCCGGATCGCACTCACCGTCCTCACCGTGCTGTGCGTACTGACCGCGCTGTTCGCCGTGTCCGCGTACGTAGGCCTGGACCCCGGCGACTCCCAGGTGGGCCTGCGGGCGGGGGTGGCCTTCCACTACCCCCTGCTCATCGTCCACATCGTGACGTCGACGATCGCCCTGCTGGCCCTTTCCAGTTCCGGCCCGCGCTGCGGCGCTCGGGCGCCCACCGGGTCATCGGCCGGGTCGGCCTGTTCGCCGGTGTCCTGCCCGGCGCGGTGTCCGGCCTGGGCCTGGCCGTGTTGAGCACCGCGGGACTGGTCGCCCAGGCCGGCTTCGCGCTGCTGTCGGTGCTGTGGTTCGCCTTCGCCGTCGCCGGATACCGGGCCGTGCGCCGGGGCCGCCACGCCGAGCACCGGGAGTGGATGGTCCGCGTGTTCGCGCTGACCCTCGCCGGCGTGACGCTCCGGGTGCTGATCCCGCTCCTGACACTGCTCCTGCTCCCGCTGCTGGAACCCGTGTACGGCGGCGACGAGGAGCTGTACTTCGTGGAGATCTACCAGGCGCTCACCTGGCTGTGCTGGGTCCCCAACCTCATCGCCGCCGAGTGGTTCCTCGGGCGCTACAGGACGACGAGATCGTCGCGGTGGACGAGCTCGCGCTCGTAGGAGGGGCCCATCTCCCGGGCCAGCCAGCGCGTGGAGCGGCCCATCAGGTCGGGCACCTCGGCGGCGTCGTAGTTGACCAGGCCGCGCGCCACCACGGCGCCCTGCTCGTCGCGCAGGTCGACGGGGTCGCCCGCGCTGAAGTCGCCCGTCACGCGCACCACACCGGCCGGCAGCAGCGAGGCCTTCTCGCTGACCACCGCGACGACCGCGCCGGGGTCCAGGACCAGGCTGCCGCGGCCCGCGGTGGCGTGCGCCAGCCACAGTTGGCGCGCCGAGGGCCGCCGACCCCCGGCGGGAGCGAACAGCGTGCCCACGCGGTCGCCGGCCAGGGCGGCCCGTGCGTTGGCGGCGGAGGTGAGCACGGTGTGGATCCCGGCCTGCGTCGCGATGCGCGCCGAGTCCACCTTGGTCACCATGCCGCCCGTGCCGACCCCGCGCTTGCCCGCGCTGCCGATGTCGATGCCGTCCAGGTCCAGCGGACCGCGCACCAGGTGGACCACGCTGGTCCCGGTGTCGGCGGGGTTGCCGTCGTAGAGGGCGTCGACGTCGGAGAGCAGCACGAGGGCGTCGGCGCGCATCAGGTGGGCGACCAGGGCGGCCAGGCGGTCGTTGTCGCCGAAGCGCAGCTCGTGGGTGGCGACGGTGTCGTTCTCGTTGACGATCGGCACGGCGCCGATGTCCAGCAGGCGGCGCAGCGTGCGCTGGGCGTTGCGGTGCTGGACCCGGCGCATCATGTCCTCGACCGTGAGCAGGACCTGCGCGGCGGTCAGCCCCCGCTCGGCCAGCTCGGCGGTGTACGCCGCCAGCAGCAGGCCCTGGCCGACGCTGGCGGCGGCCTGCTGCGAGGCCAGGTCGTGCGGTCGGCGGGTCAGGCCCAGCGGTGTCATACCGGCGGCGACCGCGCCGGAGGAGACGACGATCACCTCCTGCCCCTGGGCGCGGCGGTCCGCCAGGACCTCGACCAGGTCGCGGATCCGTCCCGTGTCGATGAGGCCGTCGGGGGTGGTCAGGGACGACGATCCCACCTTGACCACGATCCGGCGTGCGCCCGCCACCGCCGTCCGTCCGGCGGTCTCCAGGGTGTCGGGCTGTTCGATCTTCGCGCTGTGCACCGTCTGCGGCTTTCCGTCCAGTGGCGCGGCGCCCGGGGGTCGGGCGCCGCGCGCGTGCCTGAGAGAGGGGTCGGCTGGGTGGCGGCTACGCTCCCCGCGCGGATCAGCCCAGCCGGGCGTCGGTTCCGCGCGGGCCGGACGGGACGACCTCGGCGTCGGTGGACGGGTCCCAGTCGAAGACCACGGAGTCCTCCTCCGTCCCGATGTGCACCTCGGCTCCCGGGGTGGCACCGGCCTTGGCCAGCTCCTCCTCGATCCCCAGCCGGTTGAGGCGCTCGGCCAGGTAGCCCACGGCCTCGTCGTTGGAGAAGTCGGTCTGGTTCACCCAGCGGGCGGGCTTGTCGCCGCGCACTTGGAAGGCGTTGCCGCCCAGCGGCACGACCTGGAAGGGCGTCTCGCCGATCATCTTCGGGCGGATCACGATGCGCGTGGGCTCGGCGGCCGGGGCCGCGTCGCGGGCTGCCGCCACCTGCTCGCCCAGGGCGAAGGACAGCTCGCGCAGGCCCTCGCGGGAGGCCGCGGAGACCTCCATCACGCGGTAGCCGCGCTCGGTCAGCATGGGGGTGACCAGCTCGGCGAGCTCGCGGGCCTCGGGGACGTCGACCTTGTTGAGGGCGACCAGGCGCGGCCGGTCCGACAGGTCGAGGCCGGCCTTCTCGCCGTAGGCGGCCAGTTCGGCCTCCAGGGCCTCCAGGTCGCTGACCGGGTCACGGCCGGACTCGTAGGTGGCGCAGTCGAGCACGTGCAGCAGGGTGGAGCAGCGCTCGATGTGGCGCAGGAACTCCAGCCCCAGCCCCTTGCCGTCGCTGGCGCCGGGGATGAGCCCGGGCACGTCGGCGATGACGTACTGCACCGAACCCGCCTCCACCACCCCCAGGTTGGGCACGAGGGTCGTGAAGGGGTAGTCGGCGATCTTGGGGCGGGCCGCGGACATCGCGGCGATGAGCGAGGACTTGCCCGCGCTGGGGAAGCCGACGAGTCCGACGTCGGCGATGGTCTTCATCTCCAGGCGGACGTCGAAGGCCTCGCCCTCCTCGCCCTTGAGCGCGAAACCGGGCGCCTTGCGCTTCTTGGAGGCCAGGGCGGCGTTGCCGAGCCCGCCGTGGCCGCCCTGGGCCAGCACCAGGCGGGTCCCGTGGCCGACCAGGTCGGCGACGAACTCGCCGTCGGCCCGCGTGACCACGGTGCCGTCGGGCACGGTGAGCACCAGGTCCTGGCCGTTGGCCCCGGCGCGGTGGCCGCCCTGCCCGGGCGTGCCGTTCGGGGCACCCCGGTGCGGCCGCCGCTGGTACTCCAGGAGCGTCGCGGTCTGGGCGTCGACCTCCAGGACGACGTCGCCGCCCCGGCCGCCGTTGCCGCCGTCCGGTCCCCCCAGCGGCTTGAACTTCTCACGGTGCACGGAGGCGCAGCCATGCCCGCCGTTCCCGGCCTTGACGTGCAAGACCGCCTCGTCGACGAAGTCAGGCATAGCTCTCCCCGGTTGCTCTGCGGCCCCGCCCGACGGCGGCGCCCACACTCACACGCGTGTCACCCAGTGACAACGCGAGAGGCGGGCCAGTGTTCCCTGGCCCGCCTCGACACTTCAACGTCCGTGCGCGAACCTACTCGGCGGCGGCCGGGACGATGTTGACGGCCTTGCGGCCACGGTGGTTGGCGAACTTGACCTCGCCCGCGACCAGCGCGAACAGCGTGTCGTCGCCACCACGGCCGACGTTCACGCCGGGGTGGAACTTGGTTCCACGCTGACGGATGAGGATCTCGCCGGCCGACACGGCCTGACCGCCGAAGCGCTTCACGCCGAGGCGCTTGGCGTTGGAGTCACGACCGTTACGGCTGGACGAAGCGCCCTTCTTGTGTGCCATTTCCCAAGGCCTCCTACTTCGCCGCGATGCCGGTGACGCGCACCTGGGTGTGCTTCTGGCGGTGCCCCTGGCGCTTCTTGTAACCGGTCTTGTTCTTGTACTTCATGATGTTGATCTTGGGGCCCTTGGTCTCGCCGAGAACCTCGGCGGTGACCGTGTAGCCACTCAGCTTGTCGGCGTCACTGACGACGTTGCCGTCGTCAACGACGAGGATGGGCTGCCAAGTAATGGTGGCACCGGTCTCCTGGGAGACCTTGTCGATGTTCAGAACGTCATCGACAGACACCTTCTCCTGTCGGCCGCCCGCTCGCACGATCGCGTACACCGGGTCACTCTCTTCCTGCTCGCTCAACGAAAAAATGCGGGACCGGACCGTGTCCGCATGCGCGGGGGTCCGAGGTCCGGCCGTGCCCGTACCAGGCATGGCCGGGAGGATCATCACCACCGAGGTGGAGTGAAGCCTCATTCCACGATCCACTGATCGCCTGTAGCGGGGCGCGGGGATCTGAGGGAAACAAACCCTGCGTGGAGAGCACTTCGGTCTCGGGGCGCGCGATCATGGCACGCCAACGCACCGTCCACCAGATTACCATCGCCCGGCCACGGACCGGCACGTGTGTCCGGGTCCGGACCAGAACGTGCCTGGTCCGGACCCGGTGTGATGCCCCTAGGGCGTGTTCGGCGGATACTCACCCTGCTGCACGGCGCCCCAGCGGCACTCTCGCTTCGTTCTCATCAGTCGACAGGGGAACCACCCTGTCTCCTTCTTCGGCCTGGCGAGAGCGCCACTGGATGCACCGCTCGCGACGGGCGGCATCCACAGAACACGCCCTAGGAGGCGTCGACCGCGGTGGGCGGGGTCGACGTGGTCTTGGTCCGACGAGTACGGCGACGCTTGGGCCGCTCGGCGGCCTCCTCGTCGCCGCCCTCGGCCGCGGGGGCCTCGGCGACCGTCTCGGCAGCGGGCGCGGCGCCGTTCTGGGCCGGCTCGCCCTCGCCGTCCTCGGGCACCGGGCCCGCGGGACGCCGGGCGGCACGCCTGGTGCGGGTCCGCTTGGCCGGGGCCTCGTCCCTGGCCGGAGCATCCTCCGCGGCCTCGGCGGGGGCCTCAGGGGCCTCCGGGGCGGGCGCGGGCTCGGCCGCCACCGTCCCGGCCTCCGGCTCCTGGGTCCGCTCGGCCGCCGTGTCGGCGCTCTTGCGGGACCGGGACGCGCGCTTGCGCGTCTTCTTGGCGGGCGCGGCCTGCTCGGCCTCGGCCGCCTGCTCGGTCTCGGCGGGCGCCGACCCGGCCTCGGGCTGCTGCTCCGGGCTCTCGGCGACGGCCTCGGCCTCCGCCTTGGCCTCGGCCCTGGCCACCCTGCGCGAGCCCTTGCCCTTCTCGGCCCGGCCGGACTTCTCCGGCTTCTCCGACTTCTCGGGGCGGTCGGCGGCCTCCGGCTGCTCGGCGGTGTCGGCGTCGGGCTGCTCGGGCTTGTCGGAGGCCTTCTGCTCGGCCTCGGCCTTGCCCTTGTCGCCCTTGTTCTTCTTCTTGCGGCCGCCGTTGCCGCTCTTGCCCTCGTCCAGGTCCAGGACCAGGCCGCGGCCGTTGCAGTGGTCGCAGTTGTGGGAGAAGGCCTCCAGCAGGCCCTGGCCGACCCGCTTGCGGGTCATCTGCACCAGGCCCAGCGAGGTGACCTCCGCCACCTGGTGCTTGGTGCGGTCGCGCGAGAGGCACTCCAGCATGCGGCGCAGCACGAGGTCGCGGTTGGACTCCAGCACCATGTCGATGAAGTCGATGACGATGATGCCGCCGATGTCGCGCAGCCGGAGCTGGCGCACGATCTCCTCGGCCGCCTCCAGGTTGTTCTTGGTGACCGTCTCCTCGAGGTTGCCGCCCTGACCGGTGAACTTGCCGGTGTTGACGTCGACCACGGTCATGGCCTCGGTGCGGTCGATGATCAGCGACCCGCCGCTGGGCAGCCACACCTTGCGCTCGAGGGCCTTGTTGATCTGCTCGTCGATCCGGTACGCGGCGAAGACGTCGCGGTCCTCGTCCCAGTGGGACAGGCGCTCGGCGAGGTTGGGCGCCACGTAGTCCACGTACTCGTGGACGGTGGTCCAGGCCTCCTCACCGGCCACGACCAGGCTGGAGAAGTCCTCGTTGAAGACGTCGCGCACGACGCGCACCGTCAGGTCCGGCTCGCTGTTGAGCAGAGACGGCGCGCTCGCCGACTTCGACTTGCGCTTGATGGAGTCCCACTGCTTGGCCAGGCGCGTGATGTCGCGCTCCAGCTCCTCCTCGCTGGCGCCCTCGGCGGCCGTGCGCACGATCACACCGGCGCCGGAGGGCATCACCTTCTTGAGGATCTGCTTGAGGCGGGCGCGCTCCTTGTCGGGGAGCTTGCGGCTGATGCCGGTCATCGAGCCGCCGGGCACGTACACGAGGTAGCGGCCGGGCAGGCTGACCTGGCTGGTCAGGCGGGCGCCCTTGTGGCCGACCGGGTCCTTGGTCACCTGCACCAGGACCGACTGGCCGGACTTGAGCACGGACTCGATGCGCTTGGGCTGGCCGTCCAGTCCGAAGGAGTCCCAGTTGACCTCGCCGGCGTACAGGACCGCGTTGCGGCCCTTGCCGATGTCGACGAAGGCCGCCTCCATCGAGGGCAGCACGTTCTGGACGCGGCCCAGGTAGACGTTGCCGACGTAGGAGCGGTGGGTGGCGCGGTCGACGTAGTGCTCGACGAGGACGTCGTCCTCCAGCACCGCGATCTGGGTGCGGTCGCCGTTGCGGCGGATGACCAGGTCGCGCTTGACCGCCTCGCGGCGGGCCAGGAACTCCGACTCGGTGACGATGGGCGCGCGGCGGCGGCCCTGCTCGCGGCCCTCGCGGCGGCGCTGCTTCTTGGCCTCCAGGCGCGTGGAGCCGCGGACCGCCTGGACCTCGTCCTCGATCGGCTTCTCCTGGCGCGGCTCGCGCACCTTGACCACGGTGTTCGGCGGGTCGTCGTTGGTGGTCTCGCCGCCCGTGCCGGCCCGGCGACGCCGACGGCGGCGACGGCGGCTGCCCCGCTCGGAGTCGGACTCGCCCTCGACGAACCGCTCCTCCTCGCCCCCCGTCTCGGCGGCGGGTTCGGCGGCCTGCTTGTCCTGGTCCTTGGCCCTGGCCTTGCGCTCGACGCCCGAGGAGGCGGGCTCGGGAGCCTCGTCCTCGCCCTCGTCGCCCCCGCGGGAGCGGCCGCGGCCACGGCCGCCGCGACGGCGGCGACGGCGACTGGAGCGCTCCTCGGCGGCGGTGTCGCCGTTGTCGGTGCCCGCCTGCTCGGCACCGGTCTCCTCTGCCTCGTCCTCGTCCTCCTCCTCGGTCTCGTCCCGCACCGGCTCGACGGCGGGCGCGGTCCGGGAGGCGACGGGGGGCTGGAAGAGCATGCCGGGCGGCTGGAAGAGGGAGCCGCCACCGGTCTCGTCGGCGCGCTCCTCGCTCTCCTGCGCGGAGGGCTCGCCCGCAGCGCGGCGCGCGGCGCGCGGCGCCTCGGTCCGCGAGGGCTCGGTCCCCGATGCCTCGGTCCGGGTCTCCTCCGCGGCCTTGGCGCGGGTCCTGGAGCGGGAACGGGTCCGGGCGGGACGCGCCTCGGCCTGCTCGGCCGCGGGTGCCTGCTCGGTCTCGGCGGGCGCCGCGGGCGCCTCCTCGGCCTCAGCCGGAGGAGCGGTCACCGGGGCGTGGGCGGGTGCCTCGTCCGGGCGGCCCGCCGGACGCACGGTCCGCCGGCGCGCGGCCGACGTGCTCACGGACGTCTTGACCGTGCCCACCTCGCCGGAGCCGGCGAGGGTGGTGACGGGCTGGGCGGGGGCGGCGGCCGGGGCGTCGTCCGGTTCGGGGGGCGGGCCCGCGGCACGGCGGGCGCCCTTGGCGGGCGTACCGCTGGTCACGCGCACTCCGTCCTCCCCCCGGGGAGGCGTCGCCGCCGTCGTTTCGGTTGTTTCAGTTGTACCCGTGGTGCCTTCGGCACCGTCGTTGGGCTCGTGGTCGAGCATCCGGGCGGTCTCCCGTCAGAGTTCTCGGGCACGGCGCGACCTCTCGGTCGGCGGCACGGCTCACGAGAACTGTCGTCGCTGTGTCGGCGCCGGGGGCACGTGTGCGCCTCCGGGCCGAAGTCCTGTGGTTTCGCCCATGGTCCCCGCCTTGGGGCCGCCCATCAGCGCGGTCCCGTCATGGGCGATGACGGCCGTGGTGCGTTCTCGCTCCGCTCGTCAGCGTGGTTCGCCGCGGGCCCGGTGCTCATCTCGTGAGCCGTGGGCCGGTCCGCGGTGAGCGGGTCAGCGATCGCACCCGTGGTCTCGTCCAGTGGTCCCTGCGCCAGCCTGGTCATCATGGGAGATGACGGCGGCGCCAGGTCAGCCACGTGGCGGAGACCCGTCAGCACGTCGTCTGGCCGTACGGCAGGTGTCGTGTGCCGAACGACCAATCGAAGTATGGCATATGTCGCGGGTTGTTCCCCTGGGGCGCGCCCGTCGGTCGCGTCACCCACGTCGACGCGGACCACGGCCTGTCGCGTGTCGAATCTGCGACGGCCCTTCTTCGTCAGGCGTTCCACCTCGACGCTCTCGGCGGCCAGGAAGGCCGCCACCGCCTCGGCCGCTTCGTCGTGGCCGACGCCGGGGAGCTCCACCAGCCACTGCGAGGCCTGGAGGCGGTCGGCCAGACCCGGCCCGCGCGCCTCGACGACCTCGATGATGTCGATGCCGTCCGGCATGGCGGCGTCGATGTCGGTTCCGACCTGCTCGGGCGAGCGCCGCTCGGCCAGCGTCAGTTCCAGGTACTCCGCCTCGCTGGCGACTCCCGTGGGGGCCGCGCCGGTGTAGGAGACCTTCGGATGCGGTGAGAAGCCCGCGGAGAACGCCACCGGCACATCCGCCCTTCGCAGGGCGCGCTCCAGCACCCGGGCGATGTCACGGTGGCTGGCGAATCTCATGCGTCCGCGCTTGGCGTAGCGGACTCGGAGCCGTTGTCCGGGTCGGGCGGTGGAGGGTGAGGTGGTGCCCTCGGATGCGGGGGGCAGCTCAGCTCCTTTCCTCATGCCCCCTGTGAACGGCCGGCGGAGCGACCTGAAGGGGCTGTTCCTCGTCGTGATCAGCGTACGGTGCACTGCGGTGCGGATGCGCCAGCGGAGCGGCGCATACCGGTATCTCCCCCACTGACCTGCGATCGAAAAGTCCTTGAGGAGTCCGGGCGGATCACGCACCGGCCTCGACCACCAGAACACGAGGGGCCCGGAAAAAAATCCGAAGAAAATCCTGAACCCATGGCAACCCCCCGCGAACCCCACGAGTCCTATTACACGTACGGCCCGGCGCGAGCGGGGCGCCGGGCCGTACCTTTCCTCCCCGGGCTCCCCCACACAGGGTCGAGCGGCACCGGGTCGAGACACCCGGCGCGGAGCACCCGAGGCCGCGCATCCTATCGCCACCGCCCTCCAGCCGCCTCGGTGCGGACCACCCCTTCACCGGCACCGCCCCGCCCGCGCACCGGCTTCCCCCTGTCCTTCCAGGCCAGAACCCCTGTGGCATCGCCGTCCGCGACAAGCGGGATATTCATCCCGTATGTTGCGAACAAGCGGGACAGTCATCCCGTTTCATCGACCCCGGAAGGGACCCGGCGCCGTGCGCGACATCGCCCTGGGCAGTACCGGACTCACCACCACCGAACTCGGACTCGGCTGCATGGGCCTCAGCCAGTCCTACGACACCCCGCCCGACCCCGACGACGCACTGGACCTGCTCGGCCACGCCCTCGACCTCGGGGTGCGGATGTGGGACACCTCCGACGCCTACGCGCTAGGCGCGAACGAACGCCTCATCGCCGACGCGCTCGTCCGCTTCGGCCGCGACGAGGTGGTCCTGGCCACGAAGTTCGGCGGCGCCTTCGACCACGCGACCGGCGAGCCCACCGGGGTGCGCGGCGACGCCGCCTACGTGCGCCAGGCCTGCGACGCCAGCCTCCGGCGTCTGGGGACCGACCGCATCGACCGCTACTACCAGCACATCCCCGACCCCGCCGTCCCCGTGGAGGAGACCGTGGCCGCGATGGCCCAGCTGGTCGCCGCCGGCAAGGTCGCGCACCTGGGACTGTCCAACGTCAGCGCCGAGCAGCTGCGCGCGGCGCCTTCCCCTGGTTCACCGAGGGCAGCGTCGAGCACAACGCGGCCCTGCTGGCCCCGATGCGCCGGATCGCCGACGGGCACGGGCGACGCCCGGGCAGATCGCGCTGGCGTGGGTCCTCCACCGCGCCCGTGCCGCCGGGGTCGCCGCGGTGCCCATCCCCGGCACCAAGAGCCCGCGACGCCTGGCGGACAACGCCGCCGCCCCGGGGATCGGGCTCGACGAGAACCAACTGGCCGACCTCGACGCGCTCGCGGAGCACGTCACCGGGTCGCGCCGGCCCGTCCTGCCACCGGAGCTGCGGGCCCTGATGCCCGACGACCACGGTGAGCACGCGGCCGCGTAGGGCGGTGTCCCGGGGAGGGCCCGCCGGCCGTCACAGCACGGTCAGGGGCAGGCTCGGCCGGCCCTCCGCCGGGGCGTTGATCTGGATCTCGGTCCCCATGCTCGGGCACACGCCGCAGTCGTAGCAGGGGTTCCACCGGCAGTCGTCGACCTCCAGCGACTCCTCGCCGTGCAGCGAGTCCTGCCAGTCCTGCCACAGCCACGACCGGTCGAGCCCGGCGTCGAGGTGGTCCCAGGGCAGGACCTCGTCCTCGTCCCGGTCGCGCGTGGTGTACCAGTCCAGGTCCACGGAGGTGCCGTCCAGGCCCGCCTCGGCGGCCGCGGCCCAGCGATCGTAGGAGAAGTGCTCGCTCCAGCCGTCGAAGCGCCCTCCGGCGCGCCAGGCCTCCTCCACCACGCGGCCGACCCTGCGGTCGCCCCGGGAGAGCAGGCCCTCGATGATCGACGGCCGCCCCTCGTGGTAGCGCAGGCCGATCGACTTGCCGTACGTGCGGTCCCCCCGCAACCGGTCGCGGAGCTTGCGCAGCCGGGCGTCGACCTCCTCGTGCGAGGTCTGCCCCGCCCACTGGAACGGCGTCTGCGGCTTGGGCACGAACCCGCCGATGGACACGGTGCACCGGATGTCCTTGCGCCCGGTCACCTCGCGGCCGGTCCGGATGACCTCGGTGGCCAGGTCGGCGATGGCCAGGACGTCCTCGTCCTCCTCGGTCGGCAGCCCGCACATGAAGTACAGCTTCACCTGGCGCCACCCCGCCGCGTAGGCCGCGGTGACGGTGCGGATGAGGTCCTCCTCGGTGACCATCTTGTTGATCACCCGCCGCATCCGCTCGCTGCCGCCCTCGGGTGCGAAGGTCAGCCCGGAGCGGCGCCCGTTGCGGGTCAGCTCGTTGGCCAGGTCGATGTTGAAGGCGTCCACGCGGGTGGAGGGCAGCGACAGGCCGGTGTTGGTGCCCTCGTAGCGGTCGGCCAGGCCCTTGGCGATGGCCCCGATCTCGCTGTGGTCGGCGCTGGAGAGCGAGAGCAGCCCCACCTCCTGGAACCCCGAGGCCTTCACGCCCTCCTCGACCATCTTCGTGACGGTCTCCTGGTTGCGCTCGCGCACCGGCCGCGTGATCATGCCGGCCTGGCAGAACCGGCAGCCCCGGGTGCACCCGCGGAAGATCTCCACGCTGTAGCGCTCGTGCACCGACTCGGCGGTCGGCACGATCGGCTTCTTGGGGTAGGGCCACTGGTCGAGGTCCATCACGGTGTGCTTCTGCACCACCGGGGGCACCCCGGGCCGGTTGGGCCGGTAGGCGGCGATCCGGCCGTCCTCGTGGTAGTCCACGTCGAAGAAGCGGGGCACGTAGACGCCGCCGGTCGCGGCCAGACGCAGCAGCAGACCATCACGTCCGCCCGGCTCGCCCTCGTCCTTGAACTCGCGGATGATCTCGGTGATGGCGAGGGTGATCTCCTCGCCGTCGCCCAGCACGACCGCGTCCAGGAAGTCGGCGATCGGTTCGGGGTTGAACGCGGAGTGCCCGCCCGCCAGCACGATCGGGTGCTCGTCCGTGCGGTCGGCCGAGCGCAGTGGGATCCCGGCCAGGTCCAGCGCCGTGAGCATGTTCGTGTAGCCCATCTCGCTGGCGAAGCTCAGCCCGAGCACGTCGAACGCGGCGATCGGGCGGTGCGCGTCCACCGTGAAGTGCGGCACCGCGTGCTCGCGCATGAGCCTCTCCATGTCCGGCCACACGGCGTAGCAGCGTTCGGCCAGCACGCCCTCGCGCTCGTTGAGGACCTCGTACAGGATCTGCACGCCCTGGTTGGGCACACCGACCTCGTAGGCGTCCGGGTACATGAGTGCCCAGCGCACCTGTGCCGTGTCCCAGTCCTTGACGACGGAGTTCAGTTCGCCCCCGACGTACTGGATGGGCTTGCCCACCTGCGAGAGCAGCGGCTCCAGTCGCGGGAAGAGGCTTTCGACGGGCATGGTGTGCACCTTCGGTCGTCGGCGACGCGGGTCGGGTCCCACCAGGCTATTCGAATCCGCGGTCCCGGGAGTTCACGCCGAGCACCAGGCCCAGGGCGAGCAGGTTGGCCACGACCGCCGTGCCGCCGTAGGACACGAACGGCAGCGGCAGCCCGGTCACCGGCATGATGCCCAGCCCCATCCCGATGTTGATGAAGGCCTGGAAGGCGAACCACGAGGCCACGCCCACGCACACCAGGCGCGGGTAGGGCTGGTCGCAGCCCTGGGCGATGCGCAGGATCCGCCACACGATCACGGCGAAGAGCACCAGGATCGCCACGGCGCCCACGAACCCCAGCTCCTCCCCCGCCACGGTGAAGATGAAGTCGGTGTGCTGCTCGGGCACGAACCGGCCGTGCGTCTGCTCGCCCTGGAAGAGCCCGGTGCCGTCGAATCCGCCCGACCCCACCGCGATGAGCGCCTGGGCGGAGTTGTACCCCGCCCCCTGCGGGTCCGCCGTGGGGTCGATGAGGGTGGTGATCCGGTCCAGCTGGTAGGGCTCCAGCAGGTCGAACCACCACACGCAGAAGGCCGCCGCCACGCCGCTCGCGAGCATGCCCACCACCCACAGCACCGGGGCGCCCGACAGGGCCAGCATCCCCAGGAAGATCGCGCCCAGCACCAGCCCCGTCCCCAGGTCGGGCTGGAGCATGACCAGCGCCAGCGGCGCGGCCAGCAGGGCCAGGCAGAACAGCACGTCCCTGGTCATCGGCTTGGTCTCGCCGTCGCGCGGCTCCCCCAGCATCGACGCCAGCATCAGGACCAGTCCGACCTTGGCCAGCTCGCTGGGCTGGAACTGGAAGCCCCCGACGACGATCCACCCGCGCGAACCGTTGATCACCGCGCCCAGCGGGGTGAGCACCAGCAGCAGGGCCACGACGGTGGCCAGGTAGACCAGGGGCGCGTAGGCCCGCACGGTCCGGTGGTCGACCGAGGCCACCACCAGGCAGACCGCCCAGGCCACCGCCAGGTGCACCAGGTGGCGGCGCACGTGGTCGGTCGAGGCCCAGGGGCTCCCGCCGTCGCCGGGCAGGGTGGCCGACCACACCAGGAGCGAGCCGACCGCGCACAGCGCCGCCGTCGCGATGATGAGCGTCCAGTCCAGCCGCCTGGCCAGCCCCGCGGCCCCGGACGCGGTCCGGAGCAGTCCGGCGCCCCTGCTCGGGGCGCCGCCCATGTGTGTACTCATGCCCTACCGCTCCAGCACGTCGATGGAACCGTCCGAGCGCACGACGGGCAGCTCGTCACGGGGCTCGCCGCCGGGCAGCGCCGGCTTCGACCCGTTCTTGTCGGAGAAGCCGTAGATGCCCTCGTAGATCTCGCGGGCGATGGGCGCGGCGGCCGCGCCGCCGGTGCCGCCCTGGTGCACGAACACCGCGATCGCGTACTGCGGGTCGTCGGCGGGCGCGTAGGAGGCGAACCAGGCCGAGGTCTCCTTGTTCTGCTGGTCGGCACTACCGGTCTTGCCCGCCACCGACACCTGGTCCTGCGGGAAGTCGCCGAAGGCGCCCCGGGCGGTGCCCTCCTTGGGCACCGCGGTGAGCGCCTTCTGCAGGTACCGCAGGGTCTCGTCGCTCACCGGGAGCTCCCCGGCCACGCTCGGCTCGATCTCCTTGACGGTGGAGCCGTCGGCGGAGACCAGGGCCCGGCCCACGCGGGGCTCGTAGAGCGTGCCGCCGTTGGCGATGGCCGCGTAGGCCCTGGCCAGCTGGAGCGGGCTGACCAGGACGTCGCCCTGGCCGATCGCGAAGTTGACCGCCTCGCCCGCGCGCCACTCGAAGCCCTGCACGCAGTGCTCGTGCGCCAGGCGCTTGAGGTAGGAGGCATGGCCGGGATTGGTCTCGGCGACCTCCGGGTAGCCCTCCTCGGCGCGCCGGCAGTTGACCTCGCGGGTCTGCTCCCAGAAGGTGCGCTTCCACTCGCGGTCGGGGATGCGTCCCCCGCTCTCGAAGGGCAGGTCGATCCCGGTCGGGGCGCCGAAGCCGTAGCCGCGCGCCATGTTCGCCATGGCCTCCTCGGGCTCGCCCTCCGGGTGGAGGCCGCCGTCCTGCTGCCACATCTGGTAGCCGAAGTTGTAGAAGATGGTGTTGCAGGAGACGACGATCGCCTGGTGCAGTGAGAGCGAGCCGTGTCCCCCGCCGGCGTAGTTCTGGTAGCTCTGCCCGGCGATGTTGACGGAGCCGGGGCACGCGTAGGTGCTGCGCAGCGAGTAGCCGTTCTCCGCGGCCGCAGACAACGACGACACCTTGAACGTCGAACCGGGCGGGTAGTGCCCCTGGTAGGCGCGCGAGACCAGCGGCTCCCCGGCCTCCTCGCTCAGCATCTCGTCGAAGGTCTCCTGGTCGATGCCGCCCTGCCACACGCTGGGGTCGTAGGTCGGCACGCTCGCCATCGCCACGACGCCGCCGTTGGTCACGTCCAGGACGACGGCCGCGCCCGCGTCGGCGCCCGGCCGGGCGGCGATGCCGTCGGCCAGGGCCTTCTCCGCGATCTGCTGCACCCGCAGGTCCAGGTGGGTGATCAGGTGCATCCCGGCCACCGGCGGCTCGTCGGAGATGACGTCCATGACCTCGCCGTGGTTGTTCACGCCCAGGGTCCGCAGGCCCGGGGTGCCGCGCAGTTCCGCGTCGTAGACGCGTTCCAGGCCGTCGCGGCCCACCTGGTCGACACCGGTGAAACGGGTCCGCAGCTCCTCGCGGGCGTCGAGCTCCTCCTGGGTGACGGGCTGCAGGTAGCCGAGGATCTGGCCGGCGTGCTCGCCCTGCGGGTACTCGCGGACGGCCTGCGCCTGGGCGGTGATGCCCGGGTAGTCGTCGGCGCTCTCCATGATCTGTAGCGCCACGGACGGCTCGACGCCGTCGGCGAGGGTGACGGGCTGGTAGGGCGAGCCGGGCCAGCAGGGGCGCTGCACCGTGGGGCCGCACAGGCGCATGCGCTGCCGCAGGTCCTCCACCGGGACGTCCAGGACCCCGGACAGCCGGCCGAGGACGTCCTCGCCGCCGTCCTCCATGCCCTGGAGCGCGTGGTAGTCGGCGGAGACGACCAGCTCGGTGCGGTTGCTCACGAGCGGGCGCCCCGCGGCGTCGAGGATCTGGCCGCGGGTCGCGGGGACCACGAGGCGCTGGTGGTGGTTGGACACCGCCAGGTCGCGGTAGTGGTCGGACATCGGCACCTGGAGGTACCACAGGCGCACGGCCAGGACGGCGAAGAGCAGCACGACCAGCACCTGGACGAGGATGAGCCCCGCGCGGCCGAGCCTGCGGCCGGGCAGTGTCGGGTCGACGGGCGGTCGGCGCACGGTCACCACCCCACCGGGGACGTCGGGCCCTGGACGGTCGCGAAGTCGCTGTCGGCCAGCGCGTCGCGCAGCCGCACCAGCGGCAGTGTCACCACGGGCGCGGCGAGCGCGGTGAGCAGTGCGCCCACCCCTGCGTTGACGGCCACGGCGGCCAGGGTCACGCGCGGATCGCCCATGACGAAGCCGATGGCCGCGTAGCCGAGCCCGACGCCCAGAGCGGTCGAGGCGGTGGCGCCGACCACCGCAGGCAGCCCGGTGCGCAGTCCCACGGCGCCCTGGGTGCCGGTGTTGGTGCGCAGCAGGGCGGCGGTGTAGGCGGCCAGGCACAGCACCAGGGCGTAGCGCCCCACGGCGTGCTCGGCGGGCGGCAGCAGGTCCATCGCCAGGCCGGCGGCGAACCCGTAGCCGGCCGCGGTGGCGGGCCTGGCGGTCAGGGCTACCGCGGCCACGGCCGCCACGACCAGGTCGGGGCCGGGGCCCCAGGGCAGCGGAAGGCGCTGCACGACGACGGCCTGCAGCAGTACCGCGACCGCCACCAGTACGACGGTGGCTACGGCCCTCATCGGTCCTCCTCGGGCTCGGGTTCGGGCGGCAGGACGGAGTCGCGCGGGTCCTCGGCCGGTCCGGCGACGACCACCCCGACCACGTCCAGGGACGCGAAGTCCACGGCGGGCTCGATGCGCGCCATGCGGCTGAGCGCGCCGGGCGAGACCTGGACGTCGCGGACCGTGCCGATGGGCACGCCCGGGACGAAGGGCGCGCCCTCGTGCGATCCGAGCGTGACGACGCGGTCCCCGGACTCGACCGGCGCCTCCATGTCGAAGAGCTCGAACGCGAGCTCGGACTCGGCGCCGCCGGGCACGGATCCGCCGTTGACCACGCCGATCTTGCGGGTCTCGGCCAGGCGGGCGCCCACGGCCGAGGTAGCGTCCGTGGCCAGCAGGACGGTGCTCGTGCGCGGTCCGGCCTCCACCACACGGCCGACGAGCCCGTCGCCGTTGACGACGGTCATGTCGGTGCGTACCCCGGAGTCGGTGCCGGCGTCGAGGGTGACCGCGTGCGCGTACCCCCGCGACGTCGTGCGGGTGACGGCCTGGGCCGGGACGATCTCGTAGCCGCCCAGTCCGGACAGGTGGAGCAGGTCGTCCAGCTGGTCGGCGCGGGCCTGGTCGAGCCGCGCGGCCTGGAGTTCGGACTCCAGTTCGGCGTTGGCCTCCTCCAGCTCGTCGACGCGCTCGACGGCCTCGGGCCCCCGGCGCAGTCCCTCGTAGAGCGAGGCCGCGGGGCCGCCCGCCCAGCCCGCCCCGGCCGCTGCCGGGGCGAAGACGAGTTCGCCCGCGGCGCGGCCGGCGGTGGTGAGCGGATCGGATCCGGGCCTGCTGTCCAGGACGAGCAGGGACGCGCAGACCACGACCAGCACGAGCAGCACGAGCCGGGATCTCGTTGAGTCGCGGAACATGTCAGCGCCGCCGTTCCGGAACCAGCACCTGGTGCAGGCGCTCGTAGTTCTCCACGCAGGTGCCCGACCCGATCGCGACCGAGTCCAGGGCGTTGTCCGCCACGTGGATGGGCATGCCGGTCTCGTGCAGGAGCCGGTCGTCGAGGCCGCGCAGCAGGGCGCCGCCGCCGGTGACCGCGACGCCGCGGTCCATGATGTCGCCCGACAGTTCGGGCGGGCACTTGTCGAGGCTGGTGCGGACCGCGTCGATGATGGTCGTGACCGGTTCCTCGATGGCCTGCCGGACGTCGCTCTCCGACATCACGATGGTCTTGGGCAGGCCGCTGATGAGGTCCCGGCCGCGCACCTCGGCGTGGAGTTCCTCGGCGCCGGTGGGATAGGCCGACCCGATGGCCATCTTGAGCTCTTCGGCGGTGCGCTCCCCGATCATCAGGGAGTACTCCTTCTTGACGAAGGTCATGATGGCCTGGTCGAGTTCGTCGCCCCCGACCCGGATGGACTGCGAGGTGACGATGCCGCCCATGGAGATGACGGCGACCTCCGTCGTCCCGCCCCCGATGTCGACGACCATGTTGCCGGTGGGCTCGTGGACCGGGAGCCCGGCGCCGATGGCGGCGGCCATGGGCTCCTCGATGATGTAGACGCGGCGGGCGCCCGCCTGGTATCCCGCCTCCTTCACGGCACGGTGCTCCACCGAGGTGATCCCGCTGGGAACGGCCACGATGACGCGTGGCTTGGCGAAGTGCCGCCTGCGGTGGATCTTCTGGATGAAGTAGCGCAGCATCCGCTCGGTGATCTCGAAGTCGGCGATCACGCCGTCCTTGAGCGGACGTACGGCGGTGATGTTGTGCGGCGTGCGGCCGATCATCTGTTTGGCCTCGATGCCGACCGCGACGATCTTGCCCGTGGACGTGTTGAGCGCGACGACCGAGGGCTCGTTCAGAACGATGCCGCGGCCGCGCACGTACACGAGCGTGTTGGCGGTGCCAAGGTCGACGGCCATGTCTCGGCCGAGAAAAGCAAGGTTGTTCGGCATGTAACGTCCTCAGAGGCGCCGTGACGGACGTGGTTGCACGGGGCGACCATACGTAGTCGATCCGGCACGATAGGTAAACAGTCCCCCGTATCGTAACGGTCGGCACCTAGACGGCTACGCAAACACACCGAATTGTTGCCTCGATTTCGGACGACGCAGCGCGAGACGGCCATAACGGGCAAATCGTCGCGCTGGGACATCGGAACGGCACCCGGAGTGACGATCCTAGTCGTGCGCGTCCCCGGCCCGCCACCGATTCGGCCCCGCTCCGGCGTCCGTCCCGGGCCCGGACACGAGAAACGCCCGGTCCGTGGTATTCCACGAACCGGGCGGTGCCGACGGGGCCGCTCAGCCCAGGTCGGGGAAGAACAGCTTGATCTCGCGCTCGGCGGAGTAGGTGGAGTCCGAGCCGTGCACGATGTTCTGCTGCACCTCCAGGGCGAAGTCGCCGCGGATGGTGCCGGGAGCGGCGGTGACCGGGTCGGTGGCACCGGCCAGGGCACGGAAGGCCTCCACGGAGCGCTCGCCCTCGACGACCATCGCCACCAGCGGACCACCGGTGATGAACTCGACCAGCGAGCCGAAGAACGGACGCTCGGCGTGCTCCTCGTAGTGGGTCCTGGCGGTGTCCGCGTCCAGCGTGCGCAGCTCCATGGCGACGAGGCGCAGGCCCTTGCGCTCGATGCGGGAGATCACCTCGCCCACGATGTTGCGGCGGACGCCGTCGGGCTTGATGAGAACGAGAGTGCGCTCCACGTGCGTGTCAACTCCTCAGGGGACGTCCGCGTGGCACGCGTGGGCGTTCGCCCACGGCTCCGGCCGCACGCGGAGGTTCGGGTGAAAGAAGCGGGCGCCGAGCCCGCGGGAGGAAGGCCCCACGGGCGGCCTGCCCGGATACGCGCCACACTACCGCTTCCGGGCATGGCGCGTACCGCAGTCAGGCGTCGACGGTCTCGTTCCTGCTCTCCCTGTCCCGGGCGGCCTTCAGGGCGTCGGTACGACGCCCCACGATGACTCCGGTGACCCACAGGGACACGAAGACCACCGCGATGAGCAGCATCCCCGACACCTGGAAGGCGGAGAACAGGAATCCGGCCTGCAGGGCCCAGGCGGCGTAGTGCGCCCAGGTGTACTTCTGCAGGGCGGACAGGACGAGCACGGCCACGGCCATGCCGCCCCAGACACCTCCCGCCAGTCCGGGGTCGATGCCCTCGGTGTTGATGGCCACGGGTATGGCGAGTCCGAGGACGATGGCCTCGAACGCGAGAACGACAGCGCAGACGACGCGCATGACGCAGATCCCTTCGTCGGTGGATCGCCGGGGTCCGCTACTCGCCCGCGCCGCGCAGCAGGTGGACGGCGTCACCGGCGGTGACGACCGACCCGGTGACGAGCACTCCGCTGCCGCCGAACTCGCCGGTCTCCTCCGCCAGGCCCACGGCCCGGTCGATGGCGTCGTCGAGTCGGGCGGCCGCGTGGACGCGGTCCTCACCGAAGATCTGCTGGGCGATGGCGGTCAGCCGCGCGGGGTCGAGGGAGCGCGGCGACGAGTTGCGGGTGACGACGATCTCGTCAAGCAACGGTTCGAGGGGTTCGAGAATTCCCTCGACATCCTTGTCGGCCATGACGGCGACCACGCCGACCAGTCGGCTGAAGCCGAAGGCCTCCTCGACGGCGGCCACGGTCGCGGTCATCCCGGCCGGGTTGTGTGCGGCGTCGGCGATCACGGTCGGGCTGGTGCGCACGACCTCCATCCGGCCCGGGGAGTCGACCCCGGCCAGGGCCTCGCCGACGATGCGGGGGTCCATTCCCTCGGCGTCCTCACCGGTGGCGGCGAACGCCTCCACGGCGGCGATGGCGACGGCGGCGTTGCCGGCCTGATGGGCGCCGAACAGGGGCAGGAACAGGTCTTCGTATCCTCCGGTGAGGCCCTTGACGGCGACCTGCTGGCCGCCGACGGCCACCTCGCGGGAGGTGACGCCGAACTCCAGGCCTTCCCGGGCCACTCGCGCGCCCACTTCGGCTGCGTGGCGGATCAGGACCTCGGCCGCGGGCACCGGTTGCTGGGCGATGACCGCGATGGAGTCGGGTTTGATGATGCCGGCCTTCTCGTCGGCGATGCCGTCGAGTGTGTCCGGCAGGTAGTCGGTGTGGTCGATACCGATCGGGGTCACCACGGCGACGTCTCCGTCGACGACGTTGGTGGCGTCCCATCGGCCGCCCATCCCCACCTCGACCACGGCGACGTCGACAGGGGTGTCGGCGAAGGCGGCGTAGGCCATGACGGTGAGGATCTCGAAGAACGACAGGCGTGTGTCGCTCATCGAGTCCGCCATGTCCACGTAGGGACTGATCTCGTCGTAGATCTCGACGAACCTCGTCTGTGAGACGGGCTCGCCGTCCACGACAATGCGCTCGCGCACGGTGCGCAGGTGCGGGCTGGTGTAGCGGCCCACGCGCAGGCCTCGTGCGCGCATGAGCGCGTCGATCATGCGGGCTGTGGATGTCTTGCCGTTGGTGCCGGTGACGTGGATGACCCGGAAGCCGCGCTGCGGGTCGCCCAGAAGGTCCAGAAGGGTGCGGACCCGTTCGAGACTCGGATCGATCTCGGATTCGGGAGCACGGGAGAGGATCTGTGCCGTCACCTCGGCGTAGCGCTCATGGGCGCTGTCGCCGCTCACGGCGTGTCGGTCGTAGGGGTGTACACCCGCGCCAGTGTACGCGCCCCCACCTGCGCCCGGGCTCGGATGCGGAGTGCGGGGACGGAAATCGCAGAGACCATACTTGGACTATGCGATTCCTTGACCCCTTCTTCTGCGAGTGGGCGGACCGGCGCCCCGGGCAGACCCGCAGCCTGGACCGCGCCGCCGCCCTCATGCGCGCCCTCGACCTGGATCCGGACGCCCTGCCGGTCCTGGGCGTGGTCGGGTCCAAGGGCAAGGGCAGCACCGCCACCTACGCCGCCGCCGCGCTGGGCGCCGCCGGGTTGCGGACCGTTCTGGCCACCGGGCCGAGCTTCCGCTCCTACCGCGAGCGCGTCCGTGTGGACGGCACGTCGGTGACCGACGAGGAGATGGACGCGCTGGGCGAGCGGATCGACCGGGCCCGCCGCCGGCTGCCGTCGGTACGCGAGACCGGCGGCCACCTGGCTCCGAGCGGGCTGTTCCTGATCGCGGGGCTGTTGCGGGCGCACGACGTGGGCGCCGACGTGTGCGTGCTGGAGGCCGGCGCGGGCGGACACCGCGACGAACTCCGCCTCATCGGGCCGGACGTGGTGGCGATGAGCACGGTCTTCGGCGAGCACCTGGGGGTGCTGGGCGACACGATTCCCGAGATCGCCCGGGAGAAGGCCCGCGTCGCCGGACCGCGCACGCGGGCGCTGGTCACGCTGCCGCAGACCGCCGAGGTGAGCGAGGCCATGGCCGAGGCGCTGGCCCAGGCCACCGACGGGCGCGTGGTGGCCGAGACCGTCGACCCGGCCGTGCCCGGGACCGAACCGCCGCCGGAGCTGCGCCCGCCCGGCCTGTCGACGGCCTCGGGGGTGCTGGGCACGGCGGCGGCGCTGCGCGCGCTGGACGTCCTGGGCCGCCCCCGCCCCTCCGCCGAGCGCCTGCACGAGGTGCTGGCGACCGTGCGCCTGCCCGCCCGGCTGTCCCGCCACCCCGTGCCGGGAAGCCCGTCGGCGGAGGTCGTGGTGGACTCGGCGATCAACGGCGCCGGGGTCGCGGCGGCGCTGGAGCACGCCCGGGGGCTGTGGGGCGGGGTCGACCACGTGCTGCTGTGCCTGCCCGACCACAAGGACGTGTCCGGGGTCGTGGAGTCGCTGGGCGGACTTCCGGTGACCACCGTGGTCCTGCCGGAGGCCCACCTGCGGTTCGAGCGGACTCTGCCCGGCCACTGGGGGACCATGGCGGCCGAGGACCTGTCCCCCGCCGTCCTGGCCGGGTTGGGGCGCCGGGTGCTGGCGCTGGGCACGGTGTACTTCACCGGCCGCGTCCTGGAGGCCGTCCGGGCCCCGACCGACCGGCTCTTCGAGCTCGCGAACGGCTGAGCCCGGAGGGGCCGCCCGACACGGCGAAGGGGCCGGAGGCGACGCCTCCGGCCCCTCACGGGCGCGTCACCGGTCAGTCGCGGCCGTGGCCCCGCCCTGGCCGGTAGCTGGGCTGGGACTGCGGGTTGAACTCGTCCATGTGGACCTGTTCGGCCGCGCGCAGGCGCGGGTCCTCCAGGCGCAGGACGTCGATGCCCCGCTCGATGTCGGAGGAGAACACGTAGCCGTTGTAGTAGTAGGTCGACCAGGTGTCGTTGTCCTGCACACCGTCCTCGACACGGGAGTCCATGTCGAAGTAGCCGATCTCCTTCGGGTCGGTCGGGTCGTTGAAGTCGATCACCGAGATGCCGCCCTGGTACCAGGACTGCACGAAGTAGTCACGGCCGGGCACCGGGATCAGCGAGCCGTTGTGCGCCACGCAGATCTGGTCGCCCTGGTGGCGCTCGATCTTGAAGTAGCTGGCGAACTCCATGCTCGGGCCGTCCTCGCCGTCACCGATCGTGTAGATCGCGTCGGCGCCGCGCTCGGGTCCGATCTCCTCGGTGCAGGTGGGGGCGCCACCGCCGCCGAGCTCGTCGGTGAACATGACCGTGTCGGCGTTGTTGGTGAAGGTCGCCGAGTGCCAGAACGCGAAGTTCGGGTCCTGGATCCGCTCGGTGACGACCGGGTTCACGGGGTCGGAGATGTCCATCAGGACGCCGTCGCCCATACAGGCGCCGGCCGCGATGTCCTTCTCCGCGTACACGGTGATGTCGTGGCAGCCCTGCGTCGGCAGGAGCAGGTTGTCCTGGTCGTGGTTGCCGCCGTCCGGGAACATGACCGGCTCGTTGACGACCGCCGCGTCCTCCGGGGAGTCGTGCGGCACCTCGATGATCGAGATGCTGTCGTGCGGCGGCTGGCAGTTCGGGAAGTTCGACGAGGGCGAGTACGAGGACACGTAGAGCAGGTCGCTCTCGCCGTCCTTGCTCGGGACGAGCGTGTTGGTGTGCGAACCGCAGTCGGTGCGCACCGCGGACACGTACTCCGGAGCGGTCTTGTCCGAGATGTCGAAGACACGGATGCCCTCGAACCCGTTCGGGTCCGAGGTGGGCACGGCGGGCGCCCCGCAGTCCTCGTTCGCGCGCGCGTAGTCGACGGAGAAGTACAGCAGGTCCCCGCTGACCGACACGTCGCCCTGGCCGCCCGGGCAGACCACCTCGGAGACGATCTCGGGCTGCTCCGGCTCGGAGATGTCGTAGATGACGAAGCCGTCGTAGTTGCCGCCGATGGCGTAGTCACCCGTGAACGCGAGGTCCGAGTTGACGCTGCTCACGGCTTCGGGCTTGGGCACGTTGGTCACGTGCGTGACGTTGTCGCTGGAGATGTCGTCCGCGGGCGGGACGGTGTCGGCGGACGCGGCGCCCGGACCGAGCAGTCCGGCCGCCAGGGTGGCCGCCGCCGCGAGGGCCACGGCGGTCGACCGCCGCCGTCCTGCGCGCGGCGCGCGGAAGGGGGAAGGGGGCATGGGCACTCCTGTGTGCGTTGGGGGTGGTGAACGCATCGGGGCCACGGCGTGGTCAGGGCCGTGGCCCCCCTCCCTCCACCCGGCGCGCGGCCGGGCGGATCAGAGTCGGATGCCCCGGCCGCCGTGGGGTGCGGCGGCCGGAGCGTGCGCCGGCTAGTTGCGGCCGTGGCCCCGCCCGGGCCGGTAGCTGGGCTGGGACTGCGGGTTGAACTCGTCCATGTGGACCTGTTCGGCCACGCGCAGGCGCGGGTCCTCCAGGCGCAGGACGTCCAGGCCCCGGGTGATGTCGGAGGAGTAGACGTAGCCGTTGTAGTAGTAGGCCGACCAGGAGCCGCCGATGACCAGGTTGTCCTCGTCGACGGGATCGCGGTCGAAGTGGCCGATCTCGGTGGCGTTCGACGGGTCGTTGAAGTCGAGCACGGACACGCCGCCCTGGTACCAGGACTGGATGAAGAAGTTGCGGCCCGGAACCGGGATCAGCGAGCCGTTGTGCGCCACGCAGTTCTCGGTCTCGGACTGCACCCGCGGGATCTTGAAGTAGCCCTCGAAGCCCAGCTCGGGCTCGGCGTCGCTGCCGCCGATGTCGTAGATGGCGTCGGCACCGCGCTCGGGGCCGTACTCGCCGGTGCAGATGGCCCCGCCACCGCCGCCGAGCTCATCGGTGAACATGACCGTGTCGGCGTTGTTGGTGAAGGTCGCCGAGTGCCAGAACGCGAAGTTCGGGTCGCGGACGACGTCGGTCACCACCGGGTGCGCCGGGTCGGAGATGTCCATCAGGATGCCGTCGCCCATGCAGGCGCCGGCCGCGATGCCCTTCTCCGGGTAGGCCGTGATGTCGTGGCAGCCGGCGGTGCCGCTGTTGCCGCCCTCGGGGAAGAGCACCGGCTCCTCCACGATCGCCGCCGAGGCCGGGTCGTCGACGGGGATCTCGATGACCGAGATCTTGTCGTGCGGCGGCTGGCAGTTCGGGAAGTTCGACGAGGGCGAGTAGGAGGAGACGTAGACGTAGTCGTACTCGCCGTCCGGGCCCGGGACGAGCGTGTTGGTGTGCGAACCGCAGTCGGTGCGCACCGCCGTCACGTACTCCGGAGCGGTCTTGTCCGAGATGTCGAAGACACGGATGCCCTCGAACCCGTTCGGGTCCGAGGTGGGCACGGCGGGCGCCCCGCAGTCCTCGTTCGCGCGCGCGTAGTCGACGGAGAAGTACAGCAGGTCCCCGCTGACCGACACGTCGCCCTGGCCGCCGGGGCACAGGACCTCGGAGACGATCTCGGGCTGCTCCGGCTCGGAGATGTCGTAGATGACGAAGCCGTTGTAGTTGCCGCCGATGGCGTAGTCGCCCGTGAACGCGAGGTCGGAGTTGAAGCTGTCGCCCATCGCCTCGGTCTTGGGGATGTTGGCGACGTGCGTGACGTTGTCACTGGTCTCGGCGTCGCTGACGAAGTCGTCGGCGGCGGCCGCTGAGGGGGCCAGGAGACCGACGAGAAGGGCTGCGGCGCCAGTGAGGGCGAACGCGGCTCCACGTCTCCGTCGGGCCCGGGGGGAGATGGGGGATGACGCCATGTGTACTCCTGATGCAGTTTGGAGCGAAGCAGGAAGAACGTACACAATTCAACATCAATATGTATAGGGGGAGACGAAAGAAACATGGCAGTTAACACGCTGCCGCCCTGACCTGATCCGACTACACACCGTGCCTAGGGTGGCGGGTCTCCCCCGTGGCGGGACGGGCCGTCAGCGCGCCGCGGCGCCGTCACTCCGGCGACACGACGGGCTGCGACTGGGGGTTGAACTCCGTCATGACGACCCCTTCGGCCGCCGCCAGCCGGGGGTCGGTGAGCCTGAGCACGTCGAGGCCGTGTCGGATGTCCGACGAGTAGACGTGGCCGTTGTAGTAGTACGCCGACCACGACCCGGCCGTGGCCAGGTGCGCGGGATCCCAGGGGCCGCGGTCGAAGTGGCCGATCTCCCGGGGAGCGGCCGGATCGCCCAGGTCGATGACGGAGACTCCGCCCTGGTACCAGGACTGCACGAAGTAGTCATGGCCGGGAACGGGAATCAGTGACCCATTGTGGGCCACACAGTTCTCCGTTTCGGCCTGATGACGGGGCAGTTTGTAGTAGCTCCGAAAGTCGAGTTTCGGCAGGTCCGCGTCCTGGTCCAGCGCGTAGACCGCGTCGGCGCCGCGTTCGGGCCCGATCTCCACCGAACAGGTCGCCGCGCTGCCGCCGCCGAGCTCGTCGGTGAAGACCACGTGCCGGGCGTCGTTGGTGAACGTGGCCGAGTGCCAGAACGCGAAGTTGGCGTCGCGCACCCGCTCGACCACCACGGGGGCCACCGGGTCGGTGATGTCCAGCAGTAGGCCGTCGCCCAGGCAGGCCGCGGCAGCCACGCCGCGCTCGGGATAGGCGGTGATGTCGTGGCAGCCCGTGGTGCTCGCCTCTCCCCCGTCGGGGAAGAACACGGGCTCGGCGACCACCGCGGCCTGCTCGGGCGCGTCGTGCGGCACCTCGACGACCGAGATCCTGTCGTGCGGCGGCCGGCAGTGCGGGAACTTCTCCGAGGGCGAGTACGAGGACACGTAGACCACGTCGCTCGTCCCGTCGGCGCCGGGAACCAGCGTGTTGGTGTGCGAACCGCAGTCGGTGCGCACCGCCGCCACGTACTCCGGGGCCGACTTGTCCGAGATGTCGAAGACGCGGAGGCCCTCGAACCCGTCGGGGTCGCTGGGCGCGACCGCGGGCGCACCGCACTCGTCGCTCGCACGCGGGTAGTCCACGGAGAAGTACAACAGGTCGCCACTCACGGACACGTCGCCCTGGCCGCCGGGACAGACCACCTCGGACACGATCTCGGGCCGCTCCGGCTCGGAGATGTCGTAGACGACGAAGCCGCCGTAGTTGCCGCCGATTACATGGTCGCCCGTGAACGCGAGGTCGGAGTTGAACGTGTCGGTCAGCGCCTCGGGCTTGGGCATGTTCGCCACATGCTCCACCCCACCCTCGGTGAGCTCTCCGGCCCACGCCGACGGCGCCCCGACACCCCCCGCCGTGAGGCACAGCACTACACCAGCGGCACCCCAGCGCCCGTCGAGCGACACCATCGCCCACCTCCGCGAAACACCCAATGCAATCACTTGATCACACATAGTTGTTTCCCTCGCAGACCAGGCGAAACTCCAACACCGGACATCCCAGGCGAAACAGCCATGAACACGAGGAGTCACGAACGGGTGAACGAATCAGCGCCAACACGCACCCGGGGCTGGACAAAGCACCCATGGAGTGAGTAGAAATCCGGCAGGGTGTCGCGTCCACTCGGCACCGCGGACCCCCACCCCCACCCTGGAGGACATTCGTGCGACGCCTGGCACTCGCGGCCGGAACCGCCCTCGTACTGCTCGGAGCCTCGGCGTGCACCGGCGCCGAGGAACCGGTGTCGGGCAACGTCATCGCGCCCGGCGCCCCGGGCGAGTCCGCCTCCCCCGCCACCGCCGAACAGATCGCCGCCCTCGCCGAGGAGCAGGGCCACAACGAAGCCGACGTGTTCTACCTGGTGAACATGATCGAGCACCACCGGCAGGCGCTGGAGATGACCGACCTGGTCGCGGAGCGCTACGAGCGCGACGGGATCGAGCGCATCGCCGACCGCATCTCCGCGGCGCAGGGCCCCGAGATCACCGCCATGGAGAGCTGGCTGGAGGAGAACGTCTTCGGTCCGGCCAGGGAGAACGAGGCCCACCAGAACTTCTGCGGCCTGGAGGGCGACGGCACCCACCACGACGAGAGCGGTGACGTCCCGACCTGCCAGTTGGAGGTCGACCACGACGACATGCCGGGCATGGCCACCGAAGAGGAGCTGGACGACCTGGCCGCCGCCGAGGGCGACGCGTTCGACCAGCTCTTCGTGGAGCTCATGACGACCCACCACGAGGGCGCCGTCACCATGGCCGAGGAGGTCCTCGAAGAGGGCAAGGACCACACGGTGCTGCGGATGGCCAACGACGTCATCGCCGAGCAGAACGCCGACATCAGCCGCATGGCCGAGGTCCTCGAAGAGGAGTAGTCGCAACCCACCCCCGGGGACACCGCGTGCCCCCGGTCTCGCGAAGAGACCCACCTCCACCCCGGAGGCCGAGCGACAGGCCGATCAGGCCCGCCTCAGCCCCAAGGGGTGAGAGGCAGGCCGGTCAAGGCCGCCTCAGCCCCAGGGGGTCGAACGTGCACGAAAGCGGCCCACCTTCACCCCATGTGGCGAGAGGCAGCCCGATCCAGCCGGCCTCAGTCCGAAGGGGTGGGAGCCGCACGAAAACGGCCTACCCCAGCCCGAGGGGGTTGGGGTAGGCCGTTCAGCTATGCGGAGCCACAGGGGATCTATCCGGGCCAAAGCAGGAAGAACCGCGCCGCAGGCGTCCGTTGAGGGCGGTGGCGAGCGACGGCGTGGGCACGAGCGGAGGCCCAAAGAAAGCAGGGAGTGAGGGCGCCGACGGGTCCTGGAGTGGCTGGAGGTGGATCCCCGAGGAACGAGGGGGTACACCGGAAGCCGCGAAGGCCCCGTCTAAAGGGCGCCCGAGCGCCTACGCCGACCGCTCCTGGTGGTCCTCCTCCAGCTGGGCGCGCGGGACGATCGTGGGATTCACGTTGTCGATCACCGTCTCCCGCGTAATGATCACCTGACCCACATCCTCACGCGAGGGCACCTCGTACATCACCGACAACAACACCTCCTCGATGATCGCCCGCAACCCACGAGCACCCGTCCCCCGAATGATCCCCTGCTCAGCGATCGCCTCCAACGCATCCGACGTGAACTCCAACTCCACGCCGTCCAACTCGAACAACCGCTGATACTGCTTCACCAGAGCATTCCGCGGACGCGTCAGAATCTCCACCAACGCCCGACGATCCAGATCATGCACACTCGTGATCACCGGCAACCGACCGATGAACTCCGGAATCATCCCGAACTTCAACAGGTCCTCCGGCATCACCTCACCGAACAACGCCGACTCCGCCACCTCGGACTTGGGACGCAACACCGCGTTGAACCCCATCCCCTGACGACCCGCACGCGACTCGATCAACTTCTCCAGACCCGCGAACGCACCACCACAGATGAACAACACATTCGTCGTGTCGATCTGGATGAACTCCTGATGCGGATGCTTACGACCACCCTGCGGCGGCACCGACGCCGTCGTCCCCTCCAGGATCTTCAACAGCGCCTGCTGCACACCCTCACCCGACACATCACGCGTGATCGAGGGATTCTCACTCTTACGCGCGACCTTGTCGACCTCATCGATGTAGATGATCCCCGTCTCGGCCTTCTTCACGTCATAATCGGCCGCCTGGATCAACTTCAACAGGATGTTCTCCACATCCTCACCGACATACCCCGCCTCGGTCAGCGCCGTCGCGTCCGCGATCGCGAACGGAACATTCAGAATCCGCGCCAGCGTCTGCGCCAACAACGTCTTCCCCGACCCCGTCGGCCCCAACAGCAAAATGTTGGACTTGGCGATCTCCACACCCTCGTCGCCCGGCCGGTCACCCTCCGAACGCACACGCTTGTAGTGGTTGTACACCGCCACCGACAGCGCCTTCTTCGCCTGGTCCTGACCGATCACGTACGAGTCCAGGAACTCATAGATCTCACGCGGCTTCGGCAGACTGTCCCACGCCAGATCGGTGGAGTCGGCCAGCTCTTCCTCGATGATCTCGTTGCAGAGGTCGATGCACTCATCGCAGATGTACACGCCGGGGCCGGCGATGAGCTTTTTCACCTGCTTCTGGCTCTTACCGCAGAATGAGCACTTCAGCAGGTCCCCGCCGTCGCCGATGCGTGCCACCCAGCCACTCCTCAAAACTAAGGCCGCCCCGTCGGTCCCGCTCGCGCGAGCCGTCCGGAAGTCGAGCTCCCGAACCCGTCCACGACCCGGGCCACGGACGAGGCGATCTGTGTGTCGCTTCCGCCAGACTAAGCGAAAAACCGGACCGGCTTCGCCACTGGGCTGTCCCAGCCGGATCGAGGACCGGCCCGGTCGGTGTTCCTACCGCCGGGCCCCGGGCCCGGCGGCGCTCCCCCGCCGAGACGGGAGAGGCCGCTGGACCAGGGGTGACGCGCGCCTACTTGAGGGACGCCTTGCGGTACGGCAGAACGAAGTCGATGATGCCGTAGTCCTTGGCTTCCTCGGCGGTGAGGATCTTGTCGCGCTCGATGTCCTGGGACACCTGCTCGGGGGTGCGCCCGGTGTGGTGCGCCAGCGTGGTCTCCAGCTGCGTCCGGATCCGGGTGATCTCGTTGGCCTGGATCTCGATGTCGCTGGCCTGTCCGTGCATGCCCTCCGTGGCGGGCTGGTGGATCAGGATGCGGGCGTTGGGCAGCGCACCGCGCTTGCCCTTGGTGCCGCCCGCGAGCAGGATCGCGGCCGCCGAGGCGGCCTGCCCGATGCACACGGTCTGGATGTCGGGACGCACGAACTGCATCGTGTCGTAGATCGCCATCAGCGAGGTGAAGGATCCGCCCGGCGAGTTGATGTACATCTGGATGTCCCGCTCGGAGTCGAGCTGCTCAAGGGTGATGAGCTGGGCCATCAGGTCGTTCGCCGAGGTGTCGTCGATCTGCACGCCGACGAAGATGATCCGCTCCTCGAAGAGCTTGTTGTACGGATTCATCTCCTTGACGCCGTACGACGTACGCTCCACGTAGGACGGCAGGACGTAGCGGCTCTGGGGAGCCATCGAGGCCGCGCCGCCGATGAGACTGGGATTGAACTCGGTCATTTCACGCCTTCCACGCACTGCGCCGATCCATGGACTGGGTCACGCGGGGTCTGTCTGGGTCCACTCAGCCGGCCGTTCAGATGGCGACGTCGAGGGTGCCCTCGAGGACCTCGTCGATCATTCCGTAGTCCTTGGCCGCCTGGGCCGTGAACCAGCGGTCCCGGTCGGCGTCCTTCTCGATCTGCTCGACGGCCTGCCCGGTGTGCTCGGAGATCTTCTCGATGAACATCTTCTTCACGTACATGAGCTGGTCGGCCAGGATCCGGATGTCGGAGGCCGTGCCCCCGATGCCACCGGAGGGCTGGTGCATCATGACGCGGGTGTGCGGCAGCGCGTAGCGCTTGCCGGGGGCACCGGCGCACAGGAGCATCTGGCCCATGGACGCGGCCATACCGATACCGACGGTACGCACGTCGTTGGGGATGTACTGCATGACGTCGTAGATCGCCATGCCTGCGGTCACGGACCCACCAGGCGAGTTGATGTACATCGTGATGTCTCGCTGGCGGTCCTCGGCGGACAGCAGCAGAAGCTCACCAACCAGGCGGTTGGCGATGTCGTCGTCGACCTGCTGGCCGAGGAATACGATTCGCTGGCGCAACAGGCGCTGAGGCGTCTGCTCAATAAAAGGGGAAATCTGCGTCTCCGACGTACGTGCGTCGAATCGCGGGGACTCATCAAAGGTCGGCGGCACTCTCGTCACCTGCTCCGGAATCGAAACGGTTGCGATACAGCGACACTAACGCCGACGAGCACCGTGCTCGCACCGATCGCGTCCCTGTTCGCTTTGAGCGCAGGGTCGGCAAGACCCCGCGTGGGCTTTCCTCTGCCGGCGAACACGGCGGGCCCCGCCCGACCAGGGGTCGGACGGGGCCCGTACGCGTCGCGAGGCGCCGTGCCTACTTGGCGGACTCGTCCTCGTCGGACTTGTCCTCGGCCGCCTCGGCGGCAGCAGTGGCGTCGACGGCCTCGGTGGCGGTCTCGACGGCCTCGTCGGTGCCCTCGGCCTCGGCCGCGGCGGTCTCCTGCTCGACGACGTTGCCGTCCTCGTCGGTGACCTTCGCACCGGCCAGCACCAGGTCCATGGCCTTACCGCGGACGACCTCGGTGAAGGCGACGCGGATCTGGTTGGACTCGACCAGGTGCTGGGCCAGCTGGTCCGGGCTCACACCCATGCGCTGGGCCTGCTCGAACACGTACTGGCTGAGCTCGCCCTGGTCGGCGCTCAGGTCCTCCTGGATGGCCAGCTGGTCGAGGATGAAGCCGGCCTTGACCGCGGAGCGGGCCCCGCTGGTCAGCTCCTCCTCGAACTCCTCCTCCGTCTTCTCCTGCGACTCGAGGTAGGCCTCCTTGGTCAGCCCGCCCTGGGCGAGCTGCTGCTCCAGGCTCTGGCGGCGACGGGTGATCTCCTCGTCGACGACGGAGTCCGGCAGCGGGATGTCCACGGACTCGATGAGCTTCTCCAACGCCTTGTCACGGGCCGCGGAGAGCTGCTGGAGGCGACGGACCTCGGTCATGCGCTTGCGCACGTCGTCGCGCAGCTCGTCGATCGTGTCGAACTCGCTGGCCAACTGGGCGAACTCGTCGTCCAGCTCGGGGAGCTCCTTGACCTTCACGCTGTGCACGGTGACGGTGACGTCCGCCTCCTTGCCCTCGTGCTCACCCCCGACGAGGGTGGTCTTGAAGGTGGCCTCGCCGCCCGACTCCATGCCGCGCAGGGTCTCGTCGAGGCCCTCCAACATGGTGTTGGTGCCGACCTCGTAGGAGTAGCCGCTGACCGCGACGTCCTCGAGCTTCTCACCGTCGATGGCGGCGGAGAGGTCGATCGACAGGTGGTCGCCGTCCTCGATCGGGCGGTCGACGCCCACAAGGGTGGAGAAGCGCTCGCGCAGCGTGCCGACCTGCTCGTCGACCTGCTCGTCGGTGACCTCGGCGTTGTCGACGGTCACCTCGATGCCCTTGTAGTCCGAGACCTCGAACTTGGGGCGGATGTCGACCTCGGCCGTGAAGGCGAGTTCGTCGTTGTCCTCCAGCTTGGTGACCTCGACGTCGGGCTGGCCGAGCGCGAAGAGCTCCTCCTTCTGGATGGCTTCGTTGTAGAGCTCCGGAACGGCGTGGTTCACGGCTTCGCTGATCACCGCGCCGCGGCCCACGTAGCGGTCGATCAGCCGCGCCGGCGCCTTGCCCGGGCGGAAGCCCTTGATCCGAACCTGCTTGGCGAGAGACTTGTAGGTCTCGTCGAAAGCGTGCTCGAGCTCATCGAAGGGCACCTCGATGGTCAGCTTGACCCGGGTCGGGCTGAGCTCCTCGACATCGGTCTTCACGGGGCGGTACTCCTAGGTTTGCCGGCTGGTGTCCGCGTCGGCCCGCAGGCGCACCACACACAACGGCGCATGCACGCACGCACCCCGGCCAGTCTGATGACCACGTTCAACCTGGGGTGCCCTGCGACGGGCTGGGACTTACAGTTTCCTGCTGATCGCACCAAGTCTAGGGCAGATACGCAGGGGGCCACGGCGCACGGCCCAAGGCCGCTGCCGCGGATGCTCGCTGTCGTCGGGGTGGCGGGATTCGAACCCGCGGCCTCATGCTCCCAAAGCATGCGCGCTAACCAAGCTGCGCTACACCCCGTACACGGAAAGGTCGCACATCCAATGTGCGACCGCCGCCAGGACACTGTACTGTGGTCTCCGTCGGCCCCACGAGTCTAGAGGAAACTCGAAGCTCCCGGGCCCACGCGGGCGTAGTTCAATGGTAGAACTCCAGCCTTCCAAGCTGGCCATGCGAGTTCGATTCTCGTCGCCCGCTCCGCTCGAAGCGAGCCGTGTGCTGTCGCACCGGCTCGCTTCGCCGCTTTCACCGGGGGACGACCCCCACACCCCCGAACCGCTCGAAGCGAACCGCGTACCACCGCACCGGCTCGCTTCGCCGCTTTCACCGGGGGACGACCCCCACACCCCCGAACCGCTCGAAGCGAACCGCGTACCACCGCACCGGCTCGCTTCGCCGCTTTCACCGGGGGACGACCCCCACACCCCCGAACCGCTCGAAGCGAACCGCGTACCACCGCACCGGCTCGCTTCGCTTTTTTCTGTGGGGACCGCCCCCACCGAGGCCGCCTCCCGGAATGCCCTCGGTGACATACCTCACCCGACTCCGCTGCCGGGCCGACGCCCCGCATCGCCCCCGGGCCGTGGAATAGCCGGTACCAACCGGTACGTTGACCTTGCGGGTGACCCGTCGGCGCGACCGGGCACGGGCACCCTGGAGCATGTCGAAACGGGGCTACTTTGACGGACACCAACGCGGCGGACGACGTGGTCACCCCTCTGAGCGCGCAGTGGTTCGAGCGACCGACCTCACTCGAACCGCCGGTCATCGTCACCGGGGTCTTCGACGTCCTGCACGTCGGACACGTCCGGTTCCTGCGCGCCATCGCCGAGCGCGGCCTGCCTCTGGTGGTGGGGATCGAGTCCGACGAGCGCGTCCGTGCCTGGAAGGGGCCCGGCCGCCCGGTGAACCCCGCCGAGGAGCGTGCCGAGACGATCGCCGCCCTGGGCTGCGTCAGCGGCGCCTTCACCATCGAGGGGCCGCCCTCCGTCGCCGACTGGGCCGCCTACGCCGAACTCCTGCGCCCCTTCGCCCCCGCCGCGCTGGCCTTCACCGCCGGAGACCGCTACACGCAGGCCAAGATCCTCGGAGCCGACGCCCTCGGCGCACGCGCCTGGGAGCTGCCCTTCACGCCGGGCCGCTCCACCACCGCGGCGCTGGGCCGCCTCGCCACCTCGTTGTAGCGCCCTCCGGCGACCGCACGGCCCCGGGCCGGCGGCCACCCGCCCCCTGGTCCGCGACGCCCTCCCCACGGGGGAAGCGGCGCGCACGGACCTGTGTTGTCCCCTTCGTGGCGAACGAGCGAGAAGAACGAGGCCGTCCATGATGTCAGGCAGGCCCTCCTACCGGGCCCTGGTCAACGACGGGAGCGCCAAGGGGCAGTCACTGCCGCCCGGGCTCACCCGCCGCATCATCTCCTACGCCCGCCCCCACTGGCGGACGATCCTGCTGTTCCTGCTGGTGACGGCGGTCAGCTCGGCGATCGTGGTCGCCAACCCCCTGCTGCTCAAGGCCATCATCGACCGCGGCATCCTCACCGGGAACACGTCCCTGGTCGTGTGGCTGGCCGTGGCGGCGGCGGGGCTCGCGGTGCTGGAGGGCGTGCTGTCGCTGCTCAGCCGGTGGCTGTCGGCACGGATCGGCGAGGGCGTCATCTACCTTCTGCGCACGCAGGTGTTCACGCACGTCCAGCGCATGCCGCTGTCGTTCTTCACCCGCACCCAGACCGGCTCGCTGATCAGCCGGCTCAACACCGACGTCGTGGGCGCCCAGCGGGCGATCACGTCCGTCCTGCAGTCGGTGGTCTCCAACCTCATCAGCGCCACCGCGGTGATCATCACCATGCTGGCGCTGTCGTGGCAGGTCACCCTGATCGCGCTGGCCCTGGTCCCGCTCTTCCTCGTGCCCGCCAAGCTGATCGGCCGCCGTCTCGCGCACATCTCCCGCGAGGCCATGGACAACAACGCGGACATGAGCTCGCTGATGACCGAGCGCTTCAACGTCGGCGGAGCGATGCTGGTCAAGCTCTACGGCCGCCCCGCCGAGGAGTCCGAGGCGTTCGCGCGCCGGGCCGGCCGCGTGCGCGACCTGGGCGTGCGCCAGGCGATCTACGGATCTCTGCTGTTCTCCCTGCTCGGGCTCATCACCGCCCTGGCGATGGCCATGGTCTACGGCGTCGGCGGCGTGCTGGCCATCGGGGGCGCCTTCGAGGTCGGCACGCTGGTGGCGCTCACCACGCTCATGGCCCGCCTGTACGGCCCGGTGACGACGCTCTCGAACGTGCACGTGGAGATCATGACCGCCCTGGTCTCCTTCGACCGGGTCTTCGAGGTCCTGGACCTGGAGCCGCGGATCAAGGAGAGCCCGAACGCGCGCACCCTGCCGGACGGGCCGCTGAGCGTGCGCTTCGACCACGTCTCGTTCCGCTACCCGGGCGCGAGCGAGGCGTCGGTCGCCTCGCTCGAACTGACCCCGCAGGCACAGACGGACGACGACACCCAGGTCCTGAGCGGGGTGGACTTCACCGCCGAACCCGGCACGATGGTGGCGCTCGTCGGCCCCTCCGGGGCGGGCAAGACCACGCTGACCCACCTGGTGTCGCGGCTGTACGACCCCACCGACGGGGTGGTGCGGGTCGGCGGGATCGACCTGCGCGAGGCCACCGGGGACTCCCTGCGCGACCGGGTCGGCGTGGTGACGCAGGACGCCCAGCTCTTCCACGACACCGTCGGCGCCAACCTGCGCTACGCGCGGCCGGAGGCCACCGACGCCGAGATGGAGGAGGTTCTGCGGATGGCCCGCCTGGGCCCGCTCCTGGAGCGGCTGCCCGACGGCCTGGACACGATGGTCGGCGACCGCGGCTACCGCCTGTCCGGCGGCGAGAAGCAGCGGCTGGCCATCGCGCGGCTGCTGCTGAAGGCGCCGTCGGTCGTCGTGCTGGACGAGGCGACCGCCCACCTGGACTCGGAGTCGGAGGCGGCGGTGCAGGAGGCCCTGGCCGCGGCTCTGGAGGGGCGCACGTCGCTGGTCATCGCCCACCGGCTGGCCACCGTGCGCGAGGCCGACCAGATCCTGGTGCTGGAGGACGGCCGCGTGCTCGAACGCGGCACGCACGACGAACTGCTGACGCGCGGCGGGCTGTACACGGCGCTGTACCGGACGCAGTTCGCACCGCAGCGACGTGAGGGAGCGCACGAGTCGTGAGCCGGACCGGAGCCGGGACCGGCCGTCGGACGGACGGCTGATCCTGGGCCGACCGGCACGAGCCCACCGAGGTGAGCCACTGCGACGAGGGGGCGGCGCCGACGAGCCGCCCCTACTTCTTGCCCGCCTTGCCGGACTTCTTCTTGCGCTTCTTGTCCTTCTCGCGCTTCTTGTCCTTCTTGCGCTTCTTGGCGTCCTTGCCGGGCTTCTTCTCGGCGTCCTTGCCGGACTTCTTCCTGTCCGCATCCGGCCCCGGTCCCGCCTCGTCGTCCTGCTTCGCGGCCTTTCCGGCGGCCTTGCGCTCGGCCTTCTCGCGCTCCTTGCGCCGCTCCTTCTTTGCGGACTTGGAGTGCTTGGGCTTCTTGCGCTTCTTCGGCTTCTTGGCGTCCTTGGACGTGACGTGGTCGGCCAGTACGGCGGGGAGGGGGGCCAGGCCGGGGCCGCCCTCGAAGATCCAGTCGTCGATGGCCTCGACCAGCTTGTCCTCCGTCACCTGGCCGAGCCAGACCGGGCGACCGCCCGCCGCCCGGCCCTCCTGCGAGGGCTGGACGACGACCACGTTGGACTGGAAGCAGATGCCGAGGCACTTGCTGGTGCGGACCGGAACGGTGCGCCCCGAGTGGTCGTCGATGGTGCTCAGGCGGGCGAGTTGGGCCTTGTGGTCGACGCCGGGGACCTTCTTCCTGGTCCCGCAGCAACAGCCACGGCAGACGGTCAACTGACACGGGCGCCCGTCGACTGCGTTCACACCCACCCCCATCCTGACATTAGGTACGCCTTACCTCATCAGGGTAGCTTTCGTCCGCAGCGCTCTGACCAGCGGGTCCGCACACCCCCACACCCCCGCACACAAGAGACGGGGACCACCGGCCGGGCCGTGGCCTCGGCGGTGGTCCCCGACAGGTCAGGGACGACTATTCCTTCTTGTCTTCCTGGGCCCGCTTGCGCAGGTACTCCGTCGCGGCTCCGGCTCCCTTGTCGATCTTGTCGTCGTGGGCGCCCCCCGTGGCCTTCTTCGCTGCCTCGGCGGCCTTGCCGACTGCGCCCTGGACCTTTTCGGCGTTGTCGTCGACAGCCTTCTTGATCCTGTTGAACGCGCCTCCGGTACCGGACATGGAACCCCCCTCAGATCCATCCTGACCTGTTCCCCCGATACCCGCCCCACCGCACGTTCATGCCCGGGACGCCGTATCGACACCCCGCGCGCGGGGTCAGATGCCGAGGACCAGCCGCGCGATCGAGAAGTAGATCAACAGCCCCGTGGCGTCCACCAGCGTCGCCACCATCGGTGAGGAGACCACCGCCGGGTCCACCCCGACCTTGCGCGCCAGCAGGGGCATGGACGAGCCGATGATCGCCGCCCAGGTGCAGATGGCGATCACCGAGCACGCCACCACCAGGCCGATGTCGAACCCGACGAGCAGCACGCCGATCGTGAGCGCGATGCCCGCCAGCATCACGCCCAGGAGCAGACCGACCCGGCCCTCCTTCCAGATGACCGAGGGCAGGTCGCGCACGCGCACCTCGCCGACGGCCAGGGCGCGCACGATCGCCGTGGCCGACTGCGCTCCGACGTTGCCGCCGGTGCCGACGAGCATCGGCACGAACAGCGCCAGCGCCGTGACCTCCTCCAGGGTGGCCTCGTAGACCTGCATGACGTTGACCGTCAGCGTGGCCGCGACGATGAGCAGCATCAGCCACACCGAGCGCGCCCCCACCAGCCGCAGCACGCTCACGGACACGTAGTGCTCACCGACCGGGCTGGCACCCGACTGACGGGCCATGTCCTCGGAGTCGGCCGCCTCGATGACCTCCAGGGCGTCGTCGAACGTGAACACGCCGACGAAGCGCTCCTCGGAGTCCACCACCGGCAGGGACACCAGGTTGGCCTCCTGGATGAGGCGGGCGGCGTCCTCGACCGGTTCGGTCGCCCGCGCGCGGGGGGCCAGGACGTCCACGAGGTCCTTCAGCAACTCCTCGTCGTCACTGATGACCAGGTCGCTGAGGGTGATGGTGCCGACGAGGCGGCGGCCGTCGCTGACCACCGGGAGCGTGTAGATCGTCTCGGCGTCGGCCCCCCTGGCACGGACGACCTCCAGGGCACGGCCCACCGTGAGGTCCCGGTGCAGGATGACCGTCTCCGGCGTCATGTAGCGGCCGACCGAGTCCTCGGGGTAGCCGAGGAGGGCGGCGGTCATCTTGCGTTCGGCGGGGCTCAGCCCGGCCAGCGCGCGCGTGGCGATCTTCGCGGGCGCCTCGCCGAGGAGGCGGGCCCGGTCGTCGGGGTCCATCTCCTCCAGGAGTTCGTGGAAGGCGGTGTCGCGCAGGCCCAACAGGATCTCCTGTTGCAGGCCGGAGTCGAGTTCCTCGAAGACCTCCAGTTCGCGGTCCTTGTCCAGGAGCCGGAAGGGGACCATGACGGAACGATCGGTCATGCGGGAGAGCTCGTCGGCGATCTCGTGGGGTCTGTGCTCGGCCAACCAGAGCCTGATCCCGGTCAGATCGTTCTGCTCGACCAGATCGATGAGTTCTTCAGCGCGCTCGCCGTCTGACATGCGAAGCACCCCCTCGCGTCTCCAGGGCCCGGCGGGCACGCGCCCACCGAACCGCGACATCCTGGAAGGACCGGACCTCGACGCGGTCCGGTTGCCGGCCCCGTCGCCGCTGGTGTGGTGTGCCGTACGTGCGTCGACGCCGAGGGGCGCAGGGGGCGGGCACGGCGATCCGGGGACGGTGCACGGACGACCCGCCGTGCTGGGGCCGGGGAACATGTCGACCCTACCGCCACAGCCGACACCGGGGCCCACGCAGGGGCCGCGTGGCGCCGTCCACGGCGTGAACGCCGGGCGCCGCGCAGGTGGACCGGAGCGGCCCGGGGCGGACCGGGTGGGCGGGTCAGTCCCGCCACAGGACGACGAGCGCGCAGTCGTCGTTCTTGTCCTTGCTCAGGGTGTCCACGACCGCGCCCGCGCCGCTGCTGAACCCGCGGGCGACCATGGTGTCCGCGGCGCCCAGGAGGCGGTCGATCCCGGCGTCCAGGTCCTCGCCCGGGGTCTCGATGAGGCCGTCGGTGCAGAGGAGGATGGCGTCGCCGGGCCGCAGCTTGCCCTGGACCGAGGTGTAGGTCATCTCCGGGATGACTCCGAGCACGACGCCCTTGGCCTCGCTCGTGGACCACTGCCCGGCGCCGCTGTCGTACTGCAGCGCGGGCGGGTGGCCGGCCGAGGCGATCTCGTAGGCGCCGGAGTCCAGGTCCACGCTCAGGTGGACCGCGGTGACGAAGCCCTCGCCGCCGCTGTTGCGCATGAGGTAGTCGTTGCAGTGCGCGAGGAAGTCGCGGGTGGGAACGGCTCCGATGAGCCCGCTGAAGGCGCCGGACAGCAGCAGCGCCCGCGTCCCGGCGTCCACGCCCTTGCCCGAGACGTCCACGACGGCCACGTCCAGCCGGTTCTCGCGCCGGATGGACACCACGAAGTCGCCGCCGAAGGACGATCCGCCCGCCTGCCGCAGGACCGCGGTGCGGCCCCAGCCCCGGGGCAGTTCGGGCAGCCGGCCCTGGTGGCGCAGGCGGTCGCGCAGGTCGAGCAGCATCATCTCGCCGCTCAGCCCCTGGACACCCAGGCGTTCGCGCACCCCGGACAACAGGTAGGACAGCACCGCGGTCACCCCGATGGTGACCAGCAGGCCGGGGCCGACCTGGCCGAAGTCGAGCATGTAGGCCACGAACAGCAGGACCGCCGCCACCACGACCAGCAGGGCCGCCAGGCTCTTGCGCTTGAGCAGCAGGCCGCCGGCCAGCACGGTGAGGATGGTGGAGCTGGGCGGGAACCAGCCGCTGGGGCCCCACACGGCACCGATACCGACGCCCACGGCGAGGGTGACCAGCGTGATGAGGACGAGTCGGTAGCGGAACAACACCTTGCGCCGGAGCACCGCGACGAGCCGCTGCGTGGTCGATCGCAGGAGTCGGGTGGTCTTGGCGGTGGGTGTCGGCTTCATGAGTCCTCTGGCCTAGGCACGCCCGCTCACCAGCGGGGGTCGGTTCTCGGTCGGCTCGCGGCGGCGCGGTCGGGGGTGGCCACGGCCAGGTCGGTACCGGGGCTGGTCGGGCGGGCCGGCGGCTGCGCGGGGTCGGTCCCGGTGGCTGTGTCGGTACGGGACGGCGGCGCTGCCGTGCCACGGGCGTCGAGGGCCCGCCGCTGTGCACGAACTGTAGCGCGGCGACCGCCGGCGAAGCACGCGCCACCAGCGGAGTTATCCCCCATAACCCCGGTTATCGGGTCAGCCGATAACCGGTTGTGCGGAGTCGGGCACGCACTCCGCACGAGGAGGTCCCGTGCGGGTCCCCCACCCTTCTCTCGGACATCCCTCCCGAACGCCTCCCCGCGCCCGGACGGACCCGGAAAGGATCCGGCCCCGTACGTCATGGGCGTGTCGCCCCGACACGCCCAGGCTCAGGGTCTCACACCGGCCGGTCCGGAACCAGTGGCCGTCGTCACCTGTGCGTGGAACCGCTCCCGCGCGCCGGAGCCGTGGTCAGCGCCGTGCCCGTCGACGAGAACGCGCCCCCGCCGGCGGTGCCGGACAGGGGCGCGGAGCGGACGTGGTGGGTTTCGGGGCGCGGGGTCCCTAGGGAAGGGGCGGGAGCTCGCCGGTGCTCTCGTAGTCGGAGAGCATCGTGATGCGGCGGGTGTGCCGCTCCTCGTCGCTGTAGGGCGTGGCGAGGAAGATCTCCACGAACCGGGTCGCCTCCTCCAGGGAGTGCATCCGGCCGCCGACGCCGAGCACGTTGGCGTCGTTGTGCTCGCGCGCCAGGCGCGCGGTGTCCTCGCTCCAGGCCAGAGCGGCCCGGACGCCCCTGACCTTGTTCGCGGCGATCTGCTCGCCGTTGCCGGAGCCGCCGATGACGACGCCCAGCGCACCCGGGTCGGCCGCGACGGCCTCGGCGGCGCGCAGGACGAACGGGGGGTAGTCGTCGACGGCGTCGAAGACGGCCGGTCCCTTGTCGACGACCTCGTGGCCGCGCTCCTTCAGCCAGGAGACGAGGTGTTCTTTGAGCTCGAAGCCCGCATGATCTGATCCAAGGTAAACACGCACGTCACCAGTGTGGCAGGTGTCCGGGCCGAGGAGCGCGCCGCCCCGCCCGCCCGTCGCCCCGTCGCGCTGTTGTCCACGACGAAGCCCCGCCCGGTCCGGTGGGACGGGGCGGGGCTCGATGCTCTGGGCGGGCCGGGTCAGGCGGAACCGGCGGCGGCCGCGACGCTCAGACCGAGGGCGGCGAACAGGGCCATCGACGCGACGGCGATCACGTTGTACATCACGATCGACTTGATGTCCTTGCCGAGAGGACCTGCCTTGGAGACCGCGGGCTTGTTGCTCAACTCACACCTCGATTGGGTTCGACCAGGGGCTACCGGTCCGAATTTTTCCACACCGCACAACGCGCTTCCCACCGGGGCCGATTCCGGCGCGGGCCCGCCGAGGGCCGTGACTCCGCGCACACCGTACGGCGGCGCGGAGCCCGGCCGGGGTCAGAGCTGGAGGGACTTGAGCTCGCAGAACTCGTCGAGCCCGTGCAGGCCCCACTCGCGGCCCACGCCGGAGCGCTTGTAGCCGCCGAAGGGAGCGCGCGGGTTGAGCGCACCGCCGTTGACCTCGATCTGGCCCGCCCGCAGGCGCCGGGCCACGGCCAGGGCGCGATCGGCGTCCTGGGACCACACCGCGGCGTTGAGGCCGTAGACCGTGTCGTTGGCGATGGCCACGGCCTCCTCCTCGGTGTCGTACGGGATCAGGGCCAGGACCGGGCCGAAGATCTCCTCCTGCGCGATGCGCATGTCGTTGCGCACGTCGGCGAAGACCGTCGGCCGGACGAAGTACCCGCTCTCGCGGCCCTCGACCGGCTCGGCGCCGCCGGTGACCAGGCGGGCGCCCTCCTCCACGCCCAGGCGCACGTACGCGCGGACCTTGTCGAGCTGGGCCGCCGAGACCAGCGGCCCCATCCGGGTGGACTCGTCGGCCGGATCCCCGGGGACGTACTTCCTCGCTGCGGCGGCGGCCAGCGCGACCGCCTCCTCGTAGGAGTCCCGGTGGACGAGCATGCGGGTGAGCGCGTTGCAGCTCTGTCCGGTGTTGCGCATGACGTCGGCCACGCCGCGCTTGACGGCCTGGGCGAGGTCGGCGTCGGGCAGCACCACGTTCGGCGACTTGCCGCCCAGCTCCAGGGCGACCTTCTTGACCGTCTCCGCGGCGACCTGGCTGACCCGGGTCCCGGCCCGTGTGGAGCCGGTGAAGGAGACCATGGCCACGTCCGGGTGCGCGGCGATGGCCTCGCCCACGACCGGGCCGGTGCCCGACACCAGGTTGAACACGCCGGCGGGCAGGCCGGCGTCGTGCAGGACCTCGGCGAGCGCGTAGGCGCTGAGCGGGGCGATCTCGCTGGGCTTGAGCACCACGGTGTTGCCCGCGAGCATCGCCGGGACGACCTTGAGCACGATCTGGTGCAGCGGGTAGTTCCACGGGGTGATGGCGCCGACCACGCCGATCGGCTCGCGCACGATCAGCGAGGTGCCCTGCCGCTCGCCCTCGAAGTAGCGCTCACCGGCCTCCTCGACGAGGTCGATGAAGGTCTGGAACATCAGCGAGGGCAGGCCGGCCTGCACCTTGCGCGCGAACACGGCCGGCGCGCCCATGTCGCGGGTCAGGATCTCGGCGATGTCGCCGATCCGGGCGTTGTACAGCTCCAGGGCCTTGGCCAGGTGGGTGACGCGCTGGCCGGGTGTGAGCGCCGACCAGGCCGGGAGGGCCGCCGCCGCGGCCCGCACCGCCGCGTCGACGTCCTCGGTGGCTCCGGCCGGAACGGAGTCGATGACCTGCTCGGTCGCCGGGTTGACCACGTCCAGGGCCTCGTCGGAGGCGGAGTCCGTCCAGGCGCCGTCGATGTAGAGGGATCGCATGGACCCACTGTCCCAGAACGCCGTTCGGAAAAGAACAGGGCGCCCCGCACCCGCGGACCGGGAGGCAGGGGACCGGTGGTTCCACCGATCCCCGGCCTCGCGCGCCCGGACCGCTCAGCCCCAGTGCGGGGGCCGGTCCGCGTTCAACCGGTCGGTGTCGTCGCGCTCGGCGTCCTCGCCCCAGCCGACCGACCGCTCGTCGCTGGTGGTGTCGGGCAGGACGTCGAGGTCGTCCAGGAACGGGTTCGGACGGCGGTCCTTCGGTCCGGGCATGGCCGGTTCCTTTCGTTCACGCGGCGGTCGGCCGCGCCTGTTCAGTCGAAGAGGGGGCGCCGCGTACGGGTGCGCTTGAGCTCGAAGAAGCCGTCGGTCCCCGCGACCAGGCGCACGCCGTCCCACAGCCGTCCGGCGTCCTCGCCGCGCGGGGTCGGCGTGAGGACCGGCCCGAAGAACGAGACGCCCTCGACCTGGACCACGGGGGTGCCGACGTCCTCGCCGACCAGCTTCATCGCCTCCGCGTGGGAGGCGCGCAGAGCCTCATCGTAGTCCGTGGAGGCGCCGGCCTCCACGAGGTCCTCGGGCAGGCCCGCCTCGGCCAGGGCCGCGCGGATCGTGTCGTCGTCGCGCTCCTGTCCGCCGTTGTGGAACCGGGTGCCGAGCGCGGTGTAGAGGTCGCCCAGGACCTCGGGACCGAAGCGCTGCTCGGCGGCCACGCACACCCGCACGGCCGCCCACGCAGTCTTGAGCATCTCGCGGTAGTCGTCGGGGATGTCCTTGTCCTCGTTGAGGACGGCCAGGCTCATCACGTGCCAGCGCACCTCGACGGGGCGGACCTTCTCGACTTCCAGCAGCCAGCGGGAGGTGATCCAGGCCCAGGGGCACGCGGGGTCGAACCACATGTCCGCGTACACGGTCTCCTGGGCGTCGGCGGGGGCGGTGGGCTGGGTCATCGCATCTCCTCGATGGCGCGGGGCGGGGTGGTCCCGGCTCGGATCTCCGTAGTGGTCACTCACGCCGAACAAGACCGTGCGCGGTTTCGTTCCCACCCGCGCCACGAGAGGGCACGAGCACGGCGATCGGTTGCGCATCGGGGCCCGGCCCGTGGCAGGATCGGAACCGAGCGAAAGTGACCTCCGACCCCGACGACGCTCCGGCCCGCACGGCGGACTCGCCGCGGTCGGCACAGATTCCGGCCGGCGACGACGGCGGCCGTGAAGGGAGCGTGGAGTGGCAGGGAACCTGACACGGGACGAGGCACGGGAACGGGCCCGGATCCTGAGCGTGGACTCCTACGCCGTGGAACTGGACCTGACCACGGGGGACGAGACCTTTCGGTCCACCACCGTCATCCGGTTCTCCAGCACGGAGGCGGGTGCCCGCACGTTCGTGGACCTGACCGCCCCCGCGCTGCGTTCGGCGGTCCTCAACGGCCGCGAGCTCGACACGGCGGAGCTGTTCGACGGTGAGCGCCTCGTCCTTCCGGACCTGGCCGCCCGGAACGAGCTGACCGTCGTCGCCGACGCCGCCTACATGCGCACGGGCGAGGGACTGCACCGGTTCGTGGACCCGGTCGACGACTCGGTGTACCTGTACACCCAGTTCGAGACGGCGGACGCGCACCGCATGTTCACGTGCTTCGACCAGCCCGACCTGAAGGCGACCTTCGAGCTGACGGTGTTCGCGCCGTCCTCGTGGGAGGTCGTCTCCAACAGCGCGCCGGACGTGCGCGGGGAGGCGACCGGCACCGAGGACCGGGTGCGCTGGCACTTCCCGGCCACCCCGGTGGTGTCGACCTACATCACCGCGCTCATCGCGGGCCCGTACCACGTGGTGCGCGACGAGCACGACGGCATCCCGCTGGGCCTGTACTGCCGGGCCTCGCTCGCCGAGCACCTGGACTCCGAGGCCCTGTTCGAGGTCACCAAGCAGGGCTTCGACTTCTTCCACGGGCTGTTCGACCTGCGGTACCCGTTCGGCAAGTACGACCAGCTCTTCGTCCCGGAGTTCAACGCGGGCGCGATGGAGAACGCCGGGGCGGTCACGTTCCTGGAGGACTACGTCTTCCGCTCCCGCGTGACCGACGCCCGCTACGAGCGCCGCGCCGAGACCATCCTGCACGAGATGGCGCACATGTGGTTCGGCGACCTGGTCACCATGCGCTGGTGGGACGACCTGTGGCTGAACGAGTCGTTCGCGACCTACGCCAGCGTCTACAGCCAGGCCAACGCCACCAAGTGGACGGACGCCTGGACCACGTTCGCGAACGTGGAGAAGTCCTGGGCCCTGCGCCAGGACCAGCTGCCCTCGACCCACCCCATCGCCGCCGACATGGTCGACATCCAGGCGGTGGAGGTCAACTTCGACGGCATCACCTACGCCAAGGGCGCCTCGGTGCTCAAGCAGCTCGCGGCGTACGTGGGCGTGGACTCCTTCTTCGCGGGCGTGCGCGCCTACTTCAAGGAGAACGCCTTCGGCAACACCGAGCTGAAGGACCTGCTGCGCCACCTGGAGGCCGCCTCCGGCCGCGACCTGTCGGGCTGGTCCCGCGAGTGGCTGGAGACGACCGGCGTCAACACGATGCGCCCGGAGTTCGAGGTCGACGGCGACGGGAACTTCACCTCCTTCACCGTGCTGCAGGAGGCCGCCGACGAGCACCCGACGCTGCGCTCGCACCGCCTGGCGATCGGCCTGTACGACCGCACCGACGCCGGGATCGTGCGCCGCGAGCGCGTGGAACTGGACGTGAGCGGGGCCCGCACCGAGGTTCCCGAGCTGGTCGGCCGGGCCCGGCCCGACCTCGTGCTGATCAACGACGACGACCTCACCTTCACCAAGATCCGGCTGGACGAGCGCTCGCTGCGCACCGTGGTGGAGGGCGCAGGCGAGATCACCGAGTCGCTGCCGCGCGCGCTGTGCTTCGGCGCCGCCTGGGACATGACCCGGGACGCGGAGATGGCCGCCCGCGACTACGTCGCGCTGGTGATCTCCGGTATCAGCGGTGTCGACGACGTCATGGTCGCGCAGACCCTGCTGCGCCAGGCGACCGCGGCGCTGCTGAACTACGCCGACCCGGCGTGGCGCCCGTTCGGCTTCGAGCTGCTCGCCGACCGCCTGCGCGCACTGCTCGGCGCCGCCGAGCCCGGCGGCGACCTCCAGCTCGCCTACGCCAACGCGCTCGCCGACACAGCGGTCAGCGACGCCCACCTGTCCCTGCTCCGAGGGCTGCTGGACGGTGCCATCACGGTGGACGGCCTGACCGTGGACACCGACCTGCGGTGGACGCTGCTGCGGCGCCTGGTCGCCAAGGGCAAGGCCGGCGAGGACGAGATCACCGCGGAGCTGGAGCGGGACCCGACGGCCACCGGCCACCGGCACGCCGCCGGCGCCCGCGCCGCGATCCCCACGCCGGAGGCCAAGGCCGCCGCGTGGGACCGGATCGTCGGCTCGGAACTGGCCAACGCCGAGTTCCGCGCGACCCTGACGGGCTTCACCGAGCCGGGCCAGGCGGAGCTGTACCGGCCCTACATGGAGAAGTACTTCGCGCAGCTCGGTCCGGCCTGGGAGAAGTGGACGGGCGAGTTCGCCCAGTCGTTCGCGGAGATGTGCTACCCGAGCGCCCTGGTGGAGGAGGCGACGCTGGAGCGCACGGACGCCTACATCGAGGAGGCGGACCCGGCCCCGGCGCTGCGCCGCCTGCTGATCGAGGGACGCGCCGGCGTGGAGCGCGCACTGCGCGCCCGGGCGATGGACATCGCCACGGGTCAGCAGCGCGCCTGACGGTCACCTGACGCGCGGCGGCCCCGGGGAGTCCTCCCCGGGGCCGCCGTCGTCGGTGGGTCAGGGCGTGTCCTCGGCCGTCCCGCCGCGGCCCAGCGGACCCAGGGTCCGGCGGATCCGCGCGACCATGCGCGGGTCGGCCAGGAGCTCGTCCACCAGGACCGGCTCGCCCTCGGCGCTCGTGAGCGGGATCCGCCAGTTCGGGTACTCCGTGCTGGTGCCGGGCTGGTTCTGCATCCGGCGCTCCCCCACCACGTCGGTGAGCGCCACCCCCAGCATGCGTGCCGGCGTCCGCACCAGGTAGGCGTGCATGGCGGCGACCACGGCGGCCGGGTCGGCCACGGGGTCCACGCCGGGATCGAGCAGTCCGAGGTCGACGAGGTGCGCGCGCCAGCGCTCGACCCGCGCCTCGGAGTCGGCGCGCTCCTCCTCCACGGGGCGGCCGAGCAGGCCCAGCCGGTCCCGCAGTTCCACGTGCTCGGCGGACAGGAAGGACGCCACCGGCGGCAGGTCGTGGGTGGCGACCGTGGCCAGGCAGTCCGTGCGCCAGTCCTGCGGAGCGCGCGGGGTGCCGTCCCGCTCCTGTTCGAACCACAGCACGGACGTGCCCAGCAGTCCCCTGTCGCGCAGGTGGTCGCGGACCCAGGGCTCCACCGTACCCAGGTCCTCGCCGATGACCACGGCGTCGGCGCGGTGGGCGGCCAGCGCCAGGGTGCCGACCATGCCCTCGTGGTCGAAGCGCAGGTAGGTGCCCTCGTCGGCGGACGCCCCCTCGGGGACGCACCACAGCCGGAACAGCCCCATGACGTGGTCCACCCGTACGCCGCCGGAGTGCCGCAGCGCCTGGGCGATCATCTGGCGGAAGGGCGCGTAGCCCAGTTCCGCGAGCCGCCGCGGGTTCCAGGGCGGCTGGCCCCAGTCCTGGCCGCTCCGGTTGAACTCGTCCGGCGGCGCGCCCACGTGCAGCCCCGGCACCAGGGCGTCGCCGTACATCCAGGCGTCCGCGCCGCCGGCCTGCACCCCGATGGCGAGGTCGTGCACGATGCCGACGTCCATCCCCGCCGCGCGTGCGGTGGCCTGGGCCTGGGAGAGCTGGTCGTCGAGCAGCCACTGGAGCCACCGGTGGAACTCCACGGTCGGCCACCGGCGCAGGGCCTCCTGGCCGACGGCGTGGGCGGAGACGTCGCGCAGGGGCGCCGGCCAGGACCGGAAGTCGGCCCCGTACTCCTCGGCCAGCGCGCACCAGGTGGCGAACTCCACCAGCGGCTGCCCCTCGCGTTCGAGGTAGGTCCGCAGCGCGGCCTCGCGGCCCGGCGCGCGCGGCACCTGGAAGAGGATCTCCAGGGCGGAGCGCTTGGCCTCCCACACGGCGTCGCGGTCGAGCAGGTCGGCGGTGCGCCCGCGTTCGCGCAGCGGCCTGGCCAGGCGCTGGATGCCCTCCCGCTGGGCCGGGTCGAGGCGGGCGTACTCGGGCACGTCCTCGATCCGGATGTAGAGGGGGCTGGCGTAGCGGCGGCTCACGGGCAGGTACGGCGAGGGTTCGAGCGGCGGGAGCGGCTCGGTGGCGTGCACCGGGTTGATGAGGGCGAAGTCGGCCTCCAGGTCGCGGCCGCTCCAGTCGACCAGCTCGGCCAGGTCGCGCAGGTCGCCGATGCCCCAGGAGGCGCGGGAGCGCACGCTGTAGACCTGGGTCATGAGGCCCCACAGGCGCCGGTCGCGGCGCAGGGCACGCGGCTCGACGCGGTCGGGGACCACGAGCAGGGGCGCGTCGTGCTCGGTCCCGCCCACGGTGACGTGGAGGGTGTGCACGCCCAGGGGCAGGCCGGGATCGAAGGGCAGCAGGGAGCCGTCGGCGGTCTCGACGCTGCTGCGGGCGCCCTCGGGCAGGACGAGGTCGGGCGCCTTGTGCTCGCGGACGACGACGGCCGGCGGCAGCGGCCCCGGAGCGGAGTCCTCCTCGGGCCGGTCCGGGTCCACCCCCAGCGCCGACAGGATATGGCGGATGGTGTCGGGTCTCACCGGCACCCGTCTGCCCCGCCAGTCCTCGTAGCTCGTCGCGATCCCGTACTGCTCGGCCACGCGGGCCAGCTGAACGTCCCTCACAGACACCGATCATGCCCTACCGGGAGCCGTGTACACCGCAGGACGACCCGGCGTGGGGCCAGTTCGTGGGCGGATGCGGCGCCCGGTCCACCCACCCGTGCCGCCCGCATCATGCGTCACACGGTGCGCACCCGCCGTCGCGGAATCCGACGGTCCGTCGAACCGATCGCCGAGTGTCGGTCGCGAGTGGATAATGAGCGCGTGTTGTCCAACTACCGGCGCTTGTTCGCCGTCCCCCACGTCCTGTCCCTCCTCAGCTGGTCCCTCGTCGCGCGGTTCTACATGCCGGGGCAGATGATCGCGGTCACCTTCCTGGTGGTGGAGTGGACGGGGTCCTACACCTACGCGGGTGTGGTGGCGGGCGCGTTCACTCTGGGGATGGCTCTGGTGGGGCCGCTGCGCGGCCGGATGGCGGACCGCGGTGGCAGCGACCGCCTGGTGCTGGTGTGCGGCGCGGTGTTCGCCACGGGGCTGGTGGTGCTGGCGTTGTTCCCGGCGTCCCTGTGGTGGCTCGCGGTCCCGCTGGCCCTGGCCACGGGCCTGTTCGGCTCGCCGGCCAACCAGATCGTGCGGGCGCTGTGGCCGCGACTGACCCGCGGGCCCGAGCGCCAGGCCATCTACGCGGCCGAGGCGACGACGCAGGAACTCCTGTTCGTGTTCTCCCCGATCCTGACAGCCGGCGTGGTCGCGTACTGGGGCCCGCGCTGGTCGCTCCTGCTGCTCGCCCTCCTGGCGCTGGCGGGCTCGATCGGGTTCGCGCTGGCGCTGCGGCGCGCGGGTGTCACCGGGCCCGCGCCGGCCGAGCCGGGCACGGCGCCGACCGCGGGCGCCTCCGGGACCGGGTCCGCACCGGGCCGTCGGCGGAGCCTGGTCCTGCACCCGGTCCTGGGCCTGCTCTTCGCCATGTGCCTGCTGATGATCGCCGGGATCATCGGCACGGACCTGATGATCGTGGCGTGGGCCAACGAGCTCGACGCGCCCGAGTACGTGATGGTGCTGGCGTCGGTGTGGGCGCTGGGCTCCCTGGTCGGCGGCATGGTCTCCGGTGCCGTCAAGGGGCCGCCGCACCTGGTGCGCCGCTGCTTCGCCACCACACTGGGGCTGGCCCTCGTGCTGCCGTTCCTGCCGCCGATCACGCACCTGCCCACGCCTCTGCTGGCCACTCCGGTGCTGTTCCTGGCCGGACTGGCGGTCGCGCCGACGCTGGCCGCGGTGATGGGCCGGATCGGTGACAGCGCCCCCTCCGACCGGCGGGCCGAGGCCTTCGGGTGGCTGGCCACGGCCATGGGCGTGGGCGCCGCGATCGCGGGCCCGCTGGCCGGCGGCCTCATCGACGGCTTCGGGATCGCGGGTGGCGCCGCGGCCACGGTGGGCGCCCTGCTCGTGGCGTCGGTCCTGAGCCTGTTCGCCGTCCGGCGCCGGGCCGACACGGTCGCGGTGTCGGAGCGGGCCGTCTCCTGACCCGCTGACCCGCGTCAGAGTCCGGGCGGCACCCGGTGTGCCCAGGGCCGGGCGGCCTCCAGTTGGGCGGACAGCGCCAGCAGGGTGCCCTCTCCGCCCATCCGGCCGGAGAGCATGACCCCGATCGGCAGTCCCTCCCGCGACCAGTGCAGGGGGACGCTCACCGACGGCTGGCCGCTGACGTTGTACACCGAGGTGAACGGTGTGAACTCGGTCATCAGCCGGAACTCGCGCTCGGGCCCCTGTTCGCCGAAGTGTCCGACGGGGACCGGCGGCAGGGCCAGGGTCGGGGTGAGCACGGCGTCGTAGGGCGCGGTGGCGGCGACCATGGAGCGCACGCCCCTCTGCAGGGCGGCGCACGCGGCGATGTAGTCGGGCACCGGCGTGGCGCGGGCCCGCTCGCGGAGCCAACGGTTGAGCGGACCCAGCTCCGGTTCCCGCTCGGGTTCGACCGGGGTGGCGGCGGCCATCGCCGCCCAGACCACCGCGAAGTCCCGGCCGAAGGTGCCCCCGAAGTGGGCGTCCTGCGGCTCGGGGATCTCCTCCACCTCGTGGCCCAGTGCCGTGAGCAGGCGGGTGGCCTCCTCGTAGGCCGCCAGGACCTCCGGGTGGACGGGCACGGCGAGTTCTCCGGTGTCGGCGTAGCGGCCGATGCGCAGGGTGCCCGGCTCCCGGCGGGCGGCGTCGGCGAAGGTGCGGCCGGGCGGCAGGGGCGGGGCGGTGAAGTAGTCGCCCGGGCGGCTGATCGCCATCGCGTCCAGCAGCAGGGCGGCGTCCAGGACCGTGCGGGTGAGGGGCCCGGCCGTGGACAGTCCGAGCAGGTCGGGTTTGGCGGGCGCCCCGGAGATCCGGCCCCGGGTGGGCTTGAGCCCGAACAGCCCGCAGGCGGCGGCGGGGATGCGGATGGATCCGCCGCCGTCGCTGCCCTGGGCGGCGGGCGCGAGTCCGGCGGCGACGGCCGCGGCCGCGCCCCCGCTGGATCCGCCGGGGGTGAGCGCGGTGTCCCAGGGGTTGCGGGTGGGCGGCGCGATCGTGTTCTCCGTGTAGCAGGAGGAGCCGAACTCGGGGGTGTTGGTCTTGCCGAGCAGGATCGTCCCGGCGGCGCGCAGCGCGGCCACCATGTCCGAGTCGAAGGACGCGGTGGTGTCGCGGAACACCCGTGAGCCGAAGGTGATGGGTACGCCGGCGACCGGGTCGAGGTCCTTCACGGGGACGGGAACGCCGAGGAGGGGCGGCAGTGTGTCCGGCGTGTCGGCCATCACCCGCTTCTCCGCATTACGGGCTTGTTCAAGAGCCTTTTCGGGAGTGACCGTAATGTACGACCCGTACCGGCCGTCCAGCCGCTCGATGCGTTCCAGATAGTGCTCAGTGATCTCAACAGGGGACAGCTCACGACTGTGGACCAACGTTGCGAGTCGGTGCACCGAGAGTTCATGAATCCGGGTCATACCGACCCAGGTTAACGGGCACGACACCGGGCACCACGGGGATGGCGGAACCTCTCTAGAGAGATCGGCGGAACATGATGACTTTCCCTGTCTGCGTGCCGTTGACACCTGTTCGCGGCACGAAACGGGGTGAGAAAAGTGTGAGAAGTCATGCACTAGGACTCGGATATGGATGGAACTAATCTGACCGACGTGGAATCGGCAACCAGAGTGAACGGCACCAGCCCATCACCCGACGACGCGCGGCCGCACAGGCCTGAAGCGCTCTTCTTCCCCAACCAGAGAAACACCCGGAACGTCTCCGGCGGCCGGGCCCTCTACGGTGCGCTCAGGTCCAGCGAGAGCGCGCGCAGATGGACGGTCCGATCCGGCATCGCCCTGGCGGTCGGCCTCGCCACGGGCCTGCTGGCCACCGACTGGCGCATCGGTGCCACCTTCGCGATCCTCACCCTGGTCGGGATCGCCGTGTACAAGTCGCGGCGTGAGTCCGAGGTCCCGCGGTGGCGCAAACCCGGTGCGGCCCAGCGCAAGACCGAGGCCCAGCTCAAGGTCATGAAGCAGCTCGGCTACCGCGTCCTGCACGCGCGCTCGGTGCCCGGGGGCAACGGCCAGATCGACCACTTCATCGTGGGCCGCCGCGGCGCGTTCGCCATCGACTCCGAGTCGTGGGACAAGCGCCTCCCCCTGCGCAACAAGCTGGAGCAGCTCTACCACGGCCGCTTCAACAAGAACGACCGGATCGACGAGGCACTGGAGGAGGCCAAACGGGCCGAGGAGGCGATCAACGCCGAGCTGGGACGCGAGATCAAGGTCCGGGCGTCGTTGGCCATCTACGGACCCGGCATGCCCTGGGACAGCCACCGACTGCGCGGGGTCGACATCATCACCGGCACCAAGGTGCGCAAGTGGCTGCGCAGCGGGCGGGACCGGCTGACCGACACCGAGATCGAGGAGATCTACCAGGCGGCCAAGCGGGCCCTGCCGCCGCGGTACTGAACCCTTCTCCGCGCCCGGGGGCGCGGAGAAGGCCGATCATCTCAGCATGCGGACAGGCGGTCTTCCGTCCCGAGACCACATCCGTCCCGCGAGGGAGCTACCATCAGGGGGAAACACCCGAATCGATGGGAGTCTCCCCATGCCAGCCCTACGCTCTCGCACGGTGACCCACGGCCGGAACATGGCCGGCGCCCGCGCCCTCATGCGCGCCACCGGCGTAGAGCGTGAGGACTTCGGCAAGCCGATCGTGGCCGTGGCCAACAGCTTCACCGAGTTCGTGCCGGGCCACGTGCACCTGCGCGAGGTCGCCGAGGTCGTGGCCGACGCCATCCGCGAGGCGGGCGGCGTCCCCCGCGAGTTCAACTCCATCGCGGTCGACGACGGCATCGCGATGGGCCACGGCGGCATGCTCTACTCGCTGCCCAGCCGCGAGCTCATCGCCGACTCGCTGGAGTACATGGTCAACGCCCACTGCGCCGACGCGCTGGTGTGCGTGTCCAACTGCGACAAGATCACCCCGGGCATGCTGCTGGCCGCGCTGCGGCTGAACATCCCCACGGTGTTCGTCTCCGGCGGGCCCATGGAGGCCGGCAAGGTCACCGTCGTCAACGGCACCGCGACCACCGTCCGCAAGCTCGACCTCATCAACCCCATGATCGCGGCGGCCGACGAGAGCGTCTCCCAGGCCGAGCTCGACGAGATGGAGGAGGCGGCCTGCCCGACCTGCGGTTCCTGCTCGGGCATGTTCACCGCCAACTCGATGAACTGCCTCACCGAGGCCATGGGCCTGGCCCTGCCGGGCAACGGCACCGTCCTGGCCACCCACACCGCCCGGCGGGCGCTGTACGAGGACGCCGGACGCCGGGTCGTCGAGGCCGCCAAGCGCTACTACGAGGACGACGACGACTCCGTCCTGCCGCTGTCCATCGCCACGCCCGCCGCGTTCGGCAACGCCATGGCCCTGGACGTGGCCATGGGCGGCTCCACCAACACGATCCTGCACCTGCTCGCCGCCGCCACCGAGGCGGGCGTGGGCTTCGGGCTCCCCGAGATCGACGAGGTCTCCCGCCGGGTGCCCTGCCTGTGCAAGGTGGCGCCGAACACGGAGAAGTACCACATCGAGGACGTCCACCGGGCCGGCGGCATCCCCGCCATCCTGGGCGAACTCGCCCGCGGCGGCCTCCTGGACACCTCGCTGCCCACCGTGCACGGCAAGACGGTCGGCGAGTTCATCGCCGAGTGGGACATCGTCTCCGACTCCGTCCTGCCCGAGGCCGTGGAGCTCTTCCACGCGGCCCCCGGTGGCGTGCGCACCACCAAGGCCTACTCGCAGAGCACCCGCTGGGACACCCTGGACACCGACCGCGACCAGGGCTGCATCCGCTCGGTGCCCAGCGCCTACACCAAGGACGGCGGCCTGGCGGTGCTGTTCGGCAACCTGGCCCCCGACGGCGCGATCGTCAAGACCGCGGGCGTGGAGGAGGAGCTGTGGACCTTCTCCGGGCCGGCCAAGGTGTTCGAGTCCCAGGAGGACGCGGTCGACGGCATCCTCAACAAGCGGATCGAGCCCGGCGACGTCGTCGTCATCCGCTACGAGGGCCCCAAGGGCGGCCCCGGCATGCAGGAGATGCTGTACCCGACGAGCTTCCTCAAGGGCCGCGGCCTGGGCAAGGCCTGCGCGCTGATCACCGACGGCCGCTTCTCCGGCGGCACGTCCGGGCTCTCGATCGGCCATGCCTCCCCGGAGGCGGCCGCGGGCGGCGACATCGCCCTGGTCGAGGACGGCGACATGGTCAGCATCGACATCCCCAACCGGGGCCTGGTGCTGGAGGTGTCCGAGGACGAGCTGGCCGCGCGCCGGGAGCGCCTGCTCAAGGAGCTGGGCCGCTTCAAGCCGCGCGACCGCCAGCGCCCGGTCACGGCCGCGCTGCGCGCCTACGCCGCGATGGCGACCTCCGCCTCGACCGGCGCCGCGCGCGACGTGTCCCAGATCGAGGGCTGACGGACCCCGTCTTCCACCCGACCCCGGTGGTCCCGCGCCCCGGGACCACCGGGGTCGAACGCGCACGCGTCGTCCCGCAGAACCACTGGGGGTTGAACGTGCACGTACGGGCCCGGGGAACCCCAGGGGGTTAGAGGTCAGCGGTCCAGCCCCACCGTCACCACAGGGGGTCGATCCGGGCCAAAGCGAGGGACGAGCGGAGGCCCAAAGAAAGCACAGGGGTGAGGGGCGCGCCGGTGCCTGCAGGAGGAGCCGAGCCGGAGCGAGGCACGAGCGCAGGCGCGGGCGACGACGAAGGACCCGGCATGAAGCGCCCCGGGCCAAAGCGAGGGACGAGCGGAGGCCCAAAGAAAGCACAGGGGTGAGGGGCGCGCCGGTGCCTGCAGGAGGAGCCGAGCCGGAGCGAGGCACGAGCGCAGGCGCGGGCGACGACGAAGGACCCGGCGTGAAGCGCCCCGAACCTCAGCAGCAGCCGCCCCCGCAGCACCCTCCGCCATCGGAGGGCGCGGGGGCGGCGGCGCGTCCGCCCACGGCCACGGTGGACAGCAGTCGGACGGTGTCGCCGTGCCCCTGGGGGCAGTCGGCCGGGGTGTCCGAGTCGGACATGGGGCGGGAGAGCTCGAACGTGTCGCCGCACTCGCGGCAGCGGAAGTCGTATCTGGGCATGGGCCCAGGATACGGACTCCCACCGGTGCGACGGGGGCCGGGCTGGGACGCCTGGTCCCGGCCCCGTCGTCCTTCCCGCGGTCCTGCGCGCGCACCCGTGTCCGGGCGGCCCGCGGGACCCTGCGCCGCTAGGCCGCCAGGTGGGCCATGTACGGCTCCCACTGGGGGTCGCCGTGCAGGTCACCGTTGATCAGCCGCCAGTGGGGACCCTTCGGCACCTTGGGAGTGATGCGCAGTTCCCATCCGAGCTCGTCCAGGAACTTGTCGGCCTTGCGGTGGTTGCACGGCTTGCAGGCCGCCACCACGTTCTCCCACATGTGCGCGCCGCCGCGGCTCCTCGGCACGACGTGGTCGATCGTCTCCGCCTTCTTCCCGCAGTAACCGCAGGTGTGTCGGTCCCGACGCATAAGTGCCACGCGGGTGAGCGGCACCCTGCGGCTGTACGGGACGCTGATGTAACGTCTGAGCCGGATGACCGACGGCACGTCGTAGGCGCGTGTCGCCGAGTGGAGCACGGTTCCGGCGTCGTCTCCGTGCACGACCTCCGCCTTCTCCCGCAGGACGAGGAGAATCGCCCTGCGCAGCGGCAGCGTCGTCAGTGGTTCAAAGCTGGCGTTGAGCAGCAACACGTGCCGGCGGGCGGTGCCTGGACCGCCCTCCCTGCTGCGCGCGGCGCTCATGGCCTCGCCCCGGCCGTCGGCCGTGTCTCTTCCCCGGCCAGCCGTTCGGCCAGCCAGGAGACCTCCCTGTGCACTGACCCGAGGATCAGTGATTCCGTTCGCCTTGCCACACGGACCTCCCGGTGGTCCCGCCGAGTTGCGTCCCGCATTCAGTTTGCGTGGTCGGACCGCTTCGGCGCCACCCCAATTTACGTCGGGAACCCCAGAAACGCGTGAACTCCGCTTTCTGCGCCCCATTGTGCTCCTTCGGAACCCGGAATCACACTGGCGCCGCGCCGAACACTCCATGGTGGATAGCGGTGGATAGGGTGCGAAGCATGCGTGAACTCCGCTATCCGCCGGCCGAACGGCTGGACCTCCTCGAAACCCTGCACGGCCGCGCCGTCGCCGACCCCTACCGGTGGCTGGAGGACACGGACTCCGCCGCCACCAAGGAATGGGCCACCGCCCAGGACGGCCTCTACGCGCGCTTCGCCACCCGCTTCCACAGCCGTGACTGGTTCACCGACCACGTCCGCGCCCTGCTCGGCGCCGGAACCGTGGGCTCGCCCGTGTGGCGCGGTGAGCGCCGCTTCCACATGCGGCGCACCGCCGACCAGGAGCACGCGGTGCTCTACGTCCAGGACGGTGAGGGCCCCGAGCGCGTCCTGCTGGATCCAGGGGCGCTCGACTCCACCGGCCTGACCACACTGGACTCCTGGCGGCCCGACCGCGACGGCCGCCTGTTGGCCTACCAGCTCTCCGAGGGCGGGGACGAGGAGTCGGTCCTGCGGGTGATGGACGTCGACACCGGGGCGACCGTCGACGGCCCCATCGACCGGGCCCGCTACTCCCCCATCGCCTGGCTCCCCGACGCCTCGGCCTTCTACTACGTGCGCCGCCTGCCGCCCGAGGAGGTCCCCGAGGGCGAGGAGAGCTACCACCGCCGGGTCTACCTGCACCGGCTGGGCACGCCCACCGACGAGGACGTCCTGGTCTTCGGCTCCGACCGGGACAAGACGGAGTACTTCGTCCCCTCGGTGAGCCGTGACGGGCGGTGGCTGATGCTGAGCGCCGTGCGGGGCACCGCGCCGGGCACCGACGCCTGGATCGCCGACCTGTCGGAGAGCGGCCCGGAGGCGCCTCGGCTGGTCCCCGTCCAGCAGGGCATGGTGGCGGCCCTGGACACCCACGTGGGGCGGGACGGCCGCCTGTACCTGCAGACCGACCGCGAGGCGCCGCGCGGGCGCCTGTGCGTGGCGGATCCGACCGTGCCCGGGCCGGAGCACTGGACCACTCTGGTCGCGGAGGACCCCGAGGCCGTGCTGGAGGACTTCGCGATCCTCGACGGCCCCGGGATGGAGCGGCCCGAGCTGCTGGTGGCCTGGAGCCGCCACGCGATCGACGAGGTCACCCGCCACGACCTGGCCACGGGCGAACGGCTGGGCGCGCTGCCGATGCCCGGGCTGGGCACGATCGGCGGGCTGAGCGAACGCCCCGAGGGCGGCCACGAGTGCTGGTTCGGCTACACCGACAGCGTGCACCCGTCCGCGGTCTACCGCTACGACGCCACCACGGGCGGGGTGACCCTGTGGGACGAGGCCCCCGGCGAGGTCGACGTCCCGCCGGTACGCGCCGAGCAGGTCACGTTCACGTCCAAGGACGGCACGGCCGTGCGCATGCTGGTGGTGTCGCCGGCGGAGGAGGCCGAGGGCCCGCGGCCGACCATCCTCTACGGCTACGGCGGTTTCCGCATCTCCCTGAGCCCCGCCTACTCGGCGGCCACGCTGGCGTGGGTGCGCGCCGGCGGGGTGTACGCCGTCGCCAACCTGCGCGGCGGGCTGGAGGAGGGCGAGGAGTGGCACGAGGCCGGAATGCTCGACCGCAAGCAGAACGTGTTCGACGACTGCGCGGCCGCCGCGGAGCACCTGGTGGCCACCGGCGTCACGACACCCGGGCGGCTGGCCGTGATGGGCGGCAGCAACGGCGGCCTGCTGGTCGGCGCCATGGTCACCCAGCGCCCCGACCTGTTCGCCGCGGCCGTGTGCTCGGCCCCGCTGCTGGACATGGTGCGCTACGAGCGGTTCGGCCTGGGCCAGCTGTGGAACGTGGAGTACGGCAGCGCCGACGATCCCGAGCAGCTGGGCTGGCTGCTGGGCTACTCCCCGTACCACAACGTCCGGGAGGGGACGCGGTACCCGGCCACGCTCTTCACCGTGTTCGACAACGACACCCGGGTGGACCCGCTGCACGCGCGCAAGCTCTGCGCGCTGCTGCAGTCGGCCACCTCGGCGCCGCTGGAGGAGGCCCCGATCCTGCTGCGCCGTGAGTCGGAGGTCGGGCACAGTGCGCGGTCGGTGAGCCGCAGTGTGGCGCTCAGCGCGGAACAGCTGGCCTTCCTGGCCCACCACCTGGGGCTCGTCCTGCCCTGATCCGGTCCGCTCGAGAGCAATGCCACAGCGTTCGGGCACGGGCGGCCGCGAGATCTCCTGGGGAGCGTTGGGACAATGGAGGACACGCTCCCCAGGAGAACACCCACGAGAGGACCAGGACGTGACACAGATCGAGGCCGGCGGCCCGGACACCGGGACACAGCCCCGGCGGCATGTGCACCTGGCTCAGGTCCGCTACGCCGACCTTGACCCGCAGCACCACGTCAACAACGTCCGGATGCTCACCTACCTGGAGGACGCCAGGATCTCGTTCCTGCGCTACGACGGCGCGGTGGAGGAGGGCGAGGAGGTGTTCGGCGCCATGGTCGTGGCCCGTCAGGAGGCGGACTACGTGGCGCCGCTGCTGCCCAGGTCCACGCCCGTGCGGGTGGAGCTGTGGGTGACCGAGGTGCGCAACGCGAGCTTCACGCTGGCCTACGAGATCCGTGACGACACGACGGTGTTCCTGCGCGCCAGCACGGTGCTGGTGGGGTTCAACGTCGACACCCAGCGCGCCCGCCGCCTCAACGAGCGGGAGCGCGCCTTCCTCGCGGCCTACGCCTGAACCCGGATCGTGGCGGTCGCCGCGGCTGTGGCCGTGGCCATCGAGGCGGCCGCCGTCCGGGAACGGTTCACCGAACCTCCCGGAGGATGCCCCGTCCTTCAGGGCGGGGAGGAATCCGGCCTCCTGCGGAGCAGGGCAGGCCACGCCGAAGCGCCGCCAGGCGATGCGGCGTCCACCCGGGGTGATCGGGCCCGCACAGGCCAGAGGCTCTCGCCTGTCGTACCTCCCCGCTACGTTTCCGGTCATGACGACACCAGCGCGAGCGGACCAGGAGGCCGGGCACTCCCGGTACACCTTCCGGCTGCGCGTGTCGTCCACCGCCCAGCGGGGCCTGCTGGCCGGGTGGGACCGGTGCCGGTGGGTGTGGAACCAGTGCGTCGCTGAGTCCCGGGCCGCCTGCCGGGCGGGTGAGAAGTGCGGCCCGGCCCGGCTGGACACGATGCTCACCGTGCGACCGAGAAGTGGCTGCAGTGGGGGGCGTCGGTGCCCCAGCAGCAGACCATCCGCGACTTCGCCAAGTCCCGTGCCAAGGCCCAGAAGGACATCAAGAACCGCCTGCCCGTCAAGCAGCGGGCGGGGATGCCCAGGTTCAAGAAGAAGGCCGAAGCGGCCCCCACCCTGAACTACACCCGGCGGGGCTTCCGGCTCAGGGACAGGCGCCTGCACCTGGCCGGGGGCATCACCTTGACCGTGGTATGGTCCCGCGACCTGCCGGACGAACCGACGAGCGTTCGGGTGTACCGGGATGCGCTGGGGCACTGGTACGCCAGCTTCGTCGTGCCCGCCCGGACCGACCCCCTTCCCGCGACCGGGAGGGCGATCGGTATCGACTGGGGTGTCAAGGAGATCGCGACCACCACCTCCGACGCCCACGACCTGCCCCACCCCCAGCACGGGAAGAAGGCCCAGGCGAGACTGGCCCGCTACGACCGGATGATGGCGCGCCGCAAACCGCCCAAGGGCCAGAAGGCGTCGAAGGGGTACCGCAAGGCGAAGCGGCTGCGCGCCAGGGCGCACCAGAAGGTGGCCCGGCAGCGCCAGGACACCGCCCGCAAGTGGGCCAAACGCGTGGTACGTGACCACGACGCGATCGCGGTCGAGGACTTCAAGCCGAGGTTCCTGGCCAAGAGCACGATGGTGCGCAAGGCCGCTGACGCCGCGATCGGCGCCACGAAACAAGCGCTGGTCGAGATGGGCCGCAAGCACGGCCGGGACGTGCGCCTGGTCCATCCGGCGTATACGACGATGGACTGCGGGGACTGCGGTGCGAGAGCCAAGCACCGCCTACCGCTGTCCGAACGCATCTACACCTGTACCGCGTGCGGGGTGTCCCGACCACGGGACAAGAACTCCGCGCAGGTGGTGCTGGTCCGGGCCGGTCTGATCCCGGGCGGTGCCGAGGGCGCAAGACCTGGTCGTCCGCAGGACGGCCAGGCGGCCTGAGCCGCGAATCCCCGCAGTTCTCATGGCGGGAGGGGAGCATTCAATTCAGCGAGATCGTGACGGCCTCGCCGTCGTCGTCATCGCCGCCGTCGCTGGGCGTCACCGACAAGGAGGTGGGGTCGGCCACGGCCGGGGGCGCCGCGTCCTCGGCGACGTTGACCATGCTGTGCGCGGCCATCACCATGTACTCCCACAGCTGGCGTTCCAGGGCCGCGGGCAGCGCGATGGCGTCCACGGCCGCGCGCATGTGCGCCAGCCAGCGGTCGCGCTCGGCGGCGCCGATACGGAACGGTACGTGCCGCATCCGCAGGCGGGGGTGGCCGCGCTGGTCGTTGTAGGTGCGCGGGCCGCCCCAGTACTGGATGAGGAAGAGACGCAGGCGTTCCTCGGCCGGGCCCAGGTCCTCCTCCGGGTACATGGGCCTCAGGACGGGGTCGTCGGCCACACCCTCGTAGAAGCGGCGGACCAGGCGGGTGAAGGTCTCCTCTCCGCCCACGGCCTCGTAGAACGTCATTCGCACCGGCTGTTCGTCCCTGCTCTGCTGGTCATCTCGCGCGGAAGTCATCGCCCACCAGCGTATGCGACACCGCAGGCGCCGGGCAGGGCCATCGGCCCACCGGTCCGGGGGGCCGGGTAGGTCGAACCAGGCCGTGCCCCGGGCGAGAGCCAGGGCCATCGGTCCACCGATCCGCGGGAGGTCGCGTTCGCTTTCCTCCCGGGCACGACGGCGCCTCAGCATCCCCCGGCCGGGAGCGTGCTCACCTCCGGAGGAGCGCGGCGAGCAGCTTCGCCCGGACACCGCCGGGCAGGTCCTCGTCCCGGTCCGGCCGCCACGTGCAGCCGACGCTCACGGCTGCGACGCGGCCGGTGTCCAGGACACGGTGGACGGCCTCGACGACGGCGCCGCCGCTCGGGCCGCCGGGTGTCGGGAAGAGCATGCCCGGCACCTCGTCCGGATCGATGACGTCCAGGTCCACGTGCAGCAGCAGCGGTCCCTCGGGCAGGTCCCCGGCACCCAGATCGGCGACGGCGGAGCGCCGGACCTCGGACGCGTCCAGGTACTCGGCCTCGGGCGGGTCCAGGTCGCGCCCGTCGACGAGCAGCAGCCGCTCCTCGGCGATCGCCCGCAAGCCGAGCCGGTCCATCGCCGGGTCCGGCCGGTAGCCGGCCAGCACCCGCAGGGGGATGCCCCCGGCGTAGCCGGAGGTACTGGTCTCCATCGTCTGTACGTCACCGTGTGCGTCGAACCACACGACGGCGGCGTCCACGCCCGCCCGCTGGACTCCGGCAACGGTCCCGAGCGCCACCATGCAGTCGCCGGACAGGACCGTGGGGGTCCGACCGGCCCGGATCTCGTCGGCGACGCGGGCGGCGACGGCCTCGTGCAGGACCGCCATCCGCGACCACAGGTCGGAGTCCGGCAGCTCCTCCGCCACCGTCTCGGTGTGTCCGCGCCACGGGAGCCGGAAGTCCGGTAGGTACTCGTCCAGGTGATAGGGCACGCTCAGCATCGTCATGGCGGGACTCTAGCCGCGCCCGCACGGGCCCGTACAGGAAATATCACCGTATCGGGCCCGGACACGGGCGAACCCCGCGGGTCGGACGGATCCGGCCGGCGGGGTTCGCGCGCGAGTGCTGTTCCCGCGTGTCAGTCGCGGGTGAGCTTGCGGTGCGTGACCGCGTGCGGACGCGCGGCGTCCGGGCCCAGGCGCTCGATCTTGTTCTTCTCGTAGGACTCGAAGTTGCCCTCGAACCAGTACCAGTTGGCGTCGCCCTCCCACGCGAGGATGTGCGTGGCGACCCGGTCGAGGAACCACCGGTCGTGGGAGGTGATCACGGCGCAGCCGGGGAAGTCCAGCAGCGCGTTCTCCAGCGAGCCGAGCGTCTCGACGTCCAGGTCGTTGGTGGGCTCGTCCAGGAGCAGCAGGTTGCCGCCCTGCTTGAGCGTGAGCGCGAGGTTCACGCGGTTGCGCTCACCGCCGGAGAGCACGCCCGAGGGCTTCTGCTGGTCCGAACCCTTGAAGCCGAAGGCGGCGACGTAGGCGCGGCTGGGGATCTCGACCTTGCCGACCTCGATGAAGGTCTCGCCGTCGGAGATGGTCTCCCAGACGTTCTTGGAGTCGTCGATCCGACCGCGGTACTGGTCGACGTAGGAGATCTCGACGGTCTCGCCGATGTTGATCTTGCCCTGGTCGGGGGTCTCCTCCCCCATGATCATCTTGAACAGCGTCGTCTTACCGACACCGTTGGGACCGATCACACCCACGATGCCGTTCGGCGGCAGGGAGAAGCTCAGGTCCTCGATGAGCACCCGGTCGTCGAAGCCCTTCGTGAGGTTCTTGACCTCGACGACGGTGTTGCCCAGACGCGGGCCCGGCGGGATCTGGATCTCCTCGAAGTCCAGCTTCCTGGTCTTGTCCGCCTCGGAGGCCATCTCCTCGTACCGCTGCAGACGGGCCTTGCTCTTGGTCTGGCGCGCCTTGGCGTTGGAGCGCACCCACTCCAGCTCGTCCTTGAGGCGCTTGGCCTTCTTGGCGTCCTTCTGCCCCTCGACCTTCAGACGGGTCTGCTTGGTCTCGAGGTAGGTGCTGTAGTTGCCCTCGTAGGGGTAGAACTGGCCGCGGTCCAGCTCCAGGATCCAGGTGGCGACGTGGTCGAGGAAGTACCTGTCGTGTGTGATCGCCACGATGGTGCCGGGGTACTTGGCCAGGTGCTGCTCCAACCAGTTCACGCTCTCGGCGTCGAGGTGGTTGGTGGGCTCGTCGAGGAGGAGGAGGTCGGGCTGCTCCAGAAGCAGCTTGCACAGGGCGACGCGGCGCTTCTCACCGCCCGAGAGCTGGGTGACGGCGGCATCGCCGGGCGGGCAGCGCAGGGCGTCCATGGCCTGGGCCAGCTGGCTGTCGAGGTCCCAGGCGTTGCGGTGGTCGAGCTGCTCCTGCAGCTTGCCCATCTCCTCCAACAGGTCGTCGGAGTAGTCCGTCGCCATCTGCTCGGCGATCTCGTTGAAGCGGGTCATCATCGCCTTGGTGTCGGCGACTCCGTCCTCAACGTTCTCCAGCACCGTCTTGTCGGCGTCGAGGACGGGCTCCTGTGCGAGCAGCCCGACGGAGAATCCCGGCATGAGCCGTGCCTCACCGTTGGACGGCTGCTCGATGCCGGCCAGGATCTTCAGCAGCGTCGACTTACCCGCACCGTTGGGGCCCACGACACCGATCTTGGCTCCGGGCAGGAACGACCCCGAAACGTTGTCAAGGACGACCTTGTCGCCGTGCGCCTTGCGCACGTTCTGCATTGTGTAGATGTACTCCGGCATGCCTCCCAGGCTACGGGGTCCCGTCGGTTGCCGAGACCACACAGCGCATCACGGACGACCGTTCTGTACTCTCCCGCGCGTTCTGCTCCGGGCGGTTCCGGCGATCCCGGGCACCGGCCCGCTGACGGGACACCCGGACCGGTCTCGGTGGCCCGGCCGCCCGCGCCTCCCGAGGACGGACGGGGCCGCACTCTCCGACGGCCGGGGGCGCGCTCGGCGGTTCCGCGCCCCGTCGCCGCGACGACCGCCCTACGGCGGATCAGGTGTTCCGGGCGCCCGCGCAGGACCGGAGCGGCCGGAGGAGCCCGAGGGGCCGGAAGGGCCAGAAGGGCCAGAAGCCCCGGAGGAGCCCGAGGGGCCGGAAGGACCGGAGGAGCCGGAGGAATCAGTGGGGCTGGAGGAGTCGGGCGGAGCGATGGACTCGGAGGGCCCCGGACTGTCGGGTGGGCGGTCGAGCCACGTGGGCGCGTGCGCCCGCCAACGCTGGATCGGCAGGCCCAGGTCCAGAGCTCGGCGCATGAGGACCGCCATCCCGTAGCCGGGGTCGGCGGCCAGCGCCACGTCCAGAGCGGCTCGCGCCAGCGGCTCGTCGTCGAGCTGCCAGGCGGCCACGGCGAGCAGCGACGCCGGGGCCGGACGGTACCGCGGGCAGACCCGTCCGGTCAGCCGTGCCCACAGGCGTTGCTGCACGGCCGCCTCCTCCCGGGTCAGGCGAGCCCATACCCGGTCCCGGGCGCCGACCCGGGTGAGGTGGACGCCGAGCCAGGCCAGGTCGTCCTCGCCGGTCACCCCGCGGCCCTCCTTCTCCCTGCGCACCGCGGCCAGCAGCTCGGCGGTACCCCGGCGCACGAGTGCGGCCTCCCCCATCTCGGCGGCCATCCGCCGGGCCTGCTGCTCCACGGCGGCCGTCACACCCTCCATCACCGCCGCGGAGGCGTCGTCCGGTTTCGGCACCAGCGCGCGCAGCCGGGCCCACCCCTCCCCCGGGCGCCGGACGGGCTCGGCGGGTGCGATCCCCATGAGCACCGCCTGAGCCGGAACCGTGGACCGGCCGGTGTCCAGGGCATGGCCCTCGGGCGGGCAACAGCCGGGTGTGTGGCACAGGTGGGACCAGTAGCGGTCGTCCGCCACCCGCAGGGCGTCGTGCACGTCCAACCGGTGTTCCCGGGCGGCGCCGACCACGCCGTCCAGGTAGGGGCCCACCACCTCCACCGGCCCGAGTCCGACGGCCACCAGCCCGGTGCTCCCCTCCTCGGCGGCCAGCCGGACGACGGTCCGGGAACGCTCCAGCGGGGTCTGACCGCCGGGGACCCGCGCGAGGTCGGCGACGAAGGCCGCCCGGGCACGGGTGCCGCGCAGGGCCACCACCACGATGCCGGGGTCCGGTGGTTCGCCGACCAGGTAGGGCAGGGCCGCGACGACGTCGGTCGGCGTGCCCAGGGTCAGCGCCGTCGACGCGTTGTCGGCCGGTGGTCGCGGCGCGGGTACGGCACCCGCGCGCTCCGGCTGCTCCGCGTGCCCGTGGGTGGTCCGTTCCCGGAGTGGCGCGACCGCCCCGGGTGGAGTCGGAGTCCGCTCACCGTCGTCGGTCGCGCCCGGGTCGGCGGTTCGTCCGCCGTCGGACGTGGCTTCATGGGGTCGGTCGTCGTCGGAGGCGCGGGAGGTAGGAGAGGGTTCGCGGGAGGAACGTGGCTGTTCTGCGTCCATATACTCACGGTGCGTGACGCAACGCTCGTCCGCAATGGCCTCTTGACGCCTGTGGACGAGCGGGGCCGCGGCGCGCCCGCGCGGCCCCCGAGACCCGGCCCACCGGGTACTCCCAGCCCACTCGAAGACCCACACCCGTCCGACACGCCGGCACCGGCGCTCCGCGTCCGCGCAGGACCGCCAGAGGCTCCTGGCGCACCTCAGGGATCCCCGATGGCCCGGGTTCCCCGGGCCGATCAGACGTTCCGGATCTGCGACCGCCCGGGCGCCCCCACTCGGCACCCGGCACACGGGCACACGCACCCGGCGCCCACGCGCCCCGACCGCTCAGGCGCCCAGGGCGTCCGGGGGTTCGGGGATCTCCTCTTCCCGCGGCCCCGGGATGCGCCCGCTGACGCCCGGGCGCCCGGCGGGCAGGCACACGCGGTCGCGGCCGGTCTCCTTGGCCCGGTACAGCGCGAGGTCGGCGGCGGTCAACAGCTCCACCAGGTCGTTGCCGTGGTCGCCGATCACCGCGACGCCGATCGAGATGGTGATCGACACCGGGACGTCGTTCACCGAGATCTCCATCCGCCCCACCTGCGAGCGCAGCCGCTCGGCGGCCTGCCAGGCCTCCGTCGTGTCGGACCCGGGCAGCAGGACCACGAACTCCTCCCCGCCGAACCGGCCGAGCAGGTCGGACTGGCGCAGCTGCTGGGCGATCGTCGTCGCCACACCCAGCAGCACCTGGTCCCCGAAGAGGTGGCCGTGGTTGTCGTTGACCCGCTTGAAGTGGTCGATGTCGACGATCAGCACCGCCGCCCGGCTCCGCGAGGAGCGGGCCCTGGCGATCTCGATCGCGGCCTCCTGCTCCCATGTCGGAGCGTTCAGCAGCCCCGTCTTGGGATCGGTCCGCGCGGCCGTCTGGAGCTGCTGGTACAGCAGGCTCCGCTGGAGCAGGACCACCGGAGGAATCGCGATGACCAGCAGGAACAGGGTCAGGTGGGCGAGGATGGCGACCGTGACGCCGACACATAATTCGACGGCGTCCACGATGAACGCCTCCCTGTCCCACATCGGCCGGAGGCTGTGCCCGGGACCGCTGCTGATCCGCGCCGCCACGGCGACGATGAGCGTGTTGAGGACGGTGAACCCCGCACAGCACAGCAGCGCGACGACCACCCCCGCCCCGCTGGCCAGGTTCTCGTGCGCGTCCTGCGTCCCCCTGAAGCCCTCCAGGAGCCCCCCGCCCCAGTAGGCGTGCCAGGCCACCGACGCCAGGAATCCCGACAGCGCCACCGAGACGGCGTTGAACACCCGCCGGTGCGCCATGGCCGGGCGGGCGCGGAGCTGGAGCATGAGGTAGACGGGCAGGGGCATCAACAGCGAGTACAGCGGCGGCAGGAGCACCACCACCGGGAACCACCAGGCGCCCAGGAGGTCGCGCGTGAGTCCGGCGGGCATCCCGAGCCGACGGATCGCCTCCACGCACACCGACGCGCTCATGACGAGCGCGACGAAGGTCGCCAGATCCGTGAGCAGCACGTCGGTCAACGCGATGGTCGCCCCGAACAGGAACAGCACGGCGAAGAGGAGGAACCCCATGTAGACGAGCAGGCCCCGGGGCTGCTGGAGAATCGGCCACCGGCCCCGCTCCCCAGAGGGGTTCCCCCGGGCCGCCATCGGCTTCTCCGAGATACTCACGGCTTGTCCCTCCCTCCCTCGGTCACTCTCTGCCCCCAGTTCCCTACACCCGTCTCTGATGAGCTCACCGCCCCCCACGGTTCTCCCTTCGACGGGTCCGATTCGCCCCGCGTTCCCCCACGGTGCCACTCGGTTACGACGCCTTTTGGGTCGACGCCACTACGCCAGTGGGACTCACCGCCGCAGACGCCACCCGCAACTTTACATTACTTTGGGTAATAGCTTAATTGCTGATTGTACGATCAACGCAGGCAGGAGGACAGAGGGGAGCGGCTCCTCGCTCGCACCGGCACGAGGCACCACGGAGAAACGACCCCCGCGCCGACACTCCGGAGACCGGACGCGGGGCGCCACCGACGAGTGCACGGGGGCGCGTCGTGGCCGGAGTCGGTCACGGCGCGACACACATCGTCACGTCACCGATCGCAGGCAATCGATCACCAAGGGTTGGCGTCGGGCGCGAAGTACGGCATCCTGGCGATGGGATCCGGTTCCTGTAGTCATCACGTCACACGGAGTGCCCGAATTCGGCACACCGGTCTCCGGATCCCTCGGCACCCCGACGAAGGAGCAGTCAGATGAGCAGCGGCATCCACTGGATCTAGGCGCACCGGCACCGCGGAGGGACCGGGGCGGGCGGCACGGACGCCGCCCGCCCCCGGCAGGGTCCGCCGGTCATTCCGACCGCGCGGCGACCTCGTAGGCCGCACGGAACGCCCGGTAGCGCCCCAGTTCGGCCTCCATCGGCTCCACCACGCGCGTTCCGGCGATCTCCTTGACCCGGGCCAGCGCGGCGCGTTCGACCTCCTCGCGGCGCTGGACCGCGGCCACCTCCACGAGGTTGCCGCAACCCACACCGGTCAGCCAGCCCACGAACAGCGAGGCGGCGACCAGGGCACCGGCGTAGGCCAGGAACACCGGGTCGTCGAACATCCGCAGCCCCGTGAAGCCTCCACCGAGCCAGCTCACCAGCGACACGACCACCCACGCCAGGCCGAGCCCGGCGGCGGCCAGCAGCGCGAACTGGGCGACGCGGGCCGCCTTCCACCACGCCGGGCTCTGACCGGGATCGCCGACCGCGCCGGAGACCCCCTCGCCGAGCTCGGCCGGCAGGTCGGACATCGCGCTGCGCGCGGCGGCGCGCATCCGTCGGCGCCACGGCCCCGGCATGTCCTCGGACACGGCGTCGGCCGCGTCGCCCAGCACGGTCTCCAGCTCGGCCTCGTGCGCGTCGACGGGACCGCTCACGCCCTGTTCGCCGTCGCGGCGCAGGAAGTCGAGTTGGACCGCGGCCAGCGGGTCCTTCCGCAGCTTCGCCGAGTGCCGCGCCACCGGCCAGCCGACCTGGCGCCTGCCGCGCCGGACGTCGTTGGTCTCGACGACGTCGGCGACCGCGGAGACGCCCGCGGCGTCGGCCAGGCCGCTCTCGATCCGCCTGCGCGTGTCGGCGGGGACACCCTCAGGGATCGGCGCGTCGCCGCGGAACTCCCCGAAGGGCTCGATGACCTGGTCGAGGTCGGCGGCCAGCCGGTCGACGAGTGCCCGCCGCTCCCCCACGGTCTCGGCCAGGAACTCGCGCAGGTCGCGAATGCCCTGGTCAGTGATGGTGGACGTGGTGATCACCCGTGGATGCACGCCCGACTCCGACTCCAGCAGGCGCCGCAGGTCGGTCAGCAGCTCCTCGAGTTCGTCCGGAGCGACCTTGTCGACCTGGTTGAGGACGGCGATGGTCACCGCGCCGTGCCCCGACATCTGGGCCAGGTAGCGGTGGTGGACCGCGGCGTCCGCGTACTTCTGCGGGTCGAGCACCCACACGAGCAGGTCGACCGAGCCGATGAGGCGGTCGGCCTCGGCCGTGTGCATGCTGCGGACCGAGTCGTGGTCGGGCAGGTCGAGCAGAACCAGCCCGGTCAGTTCGGAGTTGCCCGCGTCCAGGACGCTCGTGCGCGAGTGCCGGTACCGGTTGGGCACGCCCAGCCAGCTCAAAAGGGCGTCGGCGCCCTCGTGGCCCCACACGCACGCGTGGGCCTTGGACGTGGTGGGCCGGGTGACGCCGGTCTGTGACAGTTCCAGTCCGCACAGGGCGTTGAACAGCGACGACTTGCCGCTGCCGGTACCGCCGGCGAGTGCGACGACGGTGTGCTCGGCGGACAGGCGCAGACGGGCCCCCGCGTGGTCGAGCAACTGGCCGGAGCGCGCGACCAGCTCCTCGGGCAGGTCGTCCTGGCCGAGTTCGGTGAGTGTGGAGAGCGCGTCCAGGCGCTCGACCAGCTCGGCACGTGTGATCGACGAGGTGGATCGCCAGTGGTCGTGGGTGGTGGGACGGTACTCCTCGTCCTCCTGCGCGGCGGAGGAGTCGCCGTCGGCGTCCTCCTCCGGTGTGCGGGCCGGGCGGGCCTCGGCCCGGGTGGAGCTCCCGTCCTGATCCCCGTCGTCGGTGCCCGCGGACGGCGCGGCCGTCTCGGGGCCCACCGCCCGGAAGGCTCCGGAGACGGCGGAGGGGCCGGGGACGCGGCGCGGCAGCGGTTCGGGGGCCGACGGGTCGGCGTCGGCGCCGGCGTCCTCGGCCGGGTCGTCTGCCGTGTCCCGGGCGGCCGTCTCGGCCATGGTCCGCCGACGCGGGCGGGGCCCGGTGGCGTCGGAGGAGGTCTCGTCCTCGTCGTCGTGGGCGTCGCGGACCGAACGCGGCGCGCCGCCGGCCGCCTGCGGGGCCACGATCGGGAAGGAGCCGGTGGTGCGCCCGGCGATCTGGGCGTCCTCGGCCGCCTCCGCCAGGCTGCCCACCCACCCGGCGAGCCCTTCCGGGTCGTCGTCGTGGCCGGTGTCCTCGGCACGGTCCGCGTCCTGTCGCGCGGCGGCCGGGGCCCGCGCGGCACGGTGGTCCGCGTCGGCGCCCTGGGGCTTCGCGGGCGCCTCGGCCTTCGCCGCGCCCTGGGTCGCTCCCGGCGGCTTCACCTCGTGCTCGGGTGTCCCCTGGGACCGCGCCGTGCCCTCCGCCTCGCCGCCCTCCTGGGCCGCCCTGGCTTCCCGGGCCGCCGCGGCGGCGTGCGCCCTCGCCGAGCGCGAGGAGGGCCGGGCGTGCCGCCCGGGCCGCCGTGCGGGCTCCGGCCGCTCGCGGTCGGCGGCCGGTTCCCGCGCACCGGCCTCCCCGCCGCGGCCGGCCTCGGAAGCCGCGCCCTCGGTCGGGTCGGGATAGCCCGAGATCCCGTCGTGGGCGGGTTCACCGGAGGTGTCCGCGTGGTCGGGGTGCTCGGGTACGGGCATGGTGTAGCCGCGCCAGGGGCCGCTCTCGGTCGGCGCCGCCCCGCCCGTGTCGGGGCGTTCGTCGTTCCAGGGCCCGGAGCCGGTGGGAGCGCTCTCGCGTTCCTCACCGTCGGGCTGGTGATCGGCCGCGTGCGGTGCCCGGTAGGCCTGCGCGGGGTTCCACTGAGTCGTCATCGTGAAATCTCAAGGTTGTACGTGGCCTGATAGAGCTGGACGGCGCTGTCCTCGGTCGGGATGCCGGCCGACGCCAGAGCGCCGTCGAAGGGCACGCGCTCGTGGGCGAGCAGCCCGAGGACGCGCCGGCGCAGGTTGTCCCGCGCCGTCCCGCCCATGCTGCGCAGGGACTGGGCACCGAACAAGCCCTTGAGCAGGCGTTGTGGGGATGGACCGGAGGTGTCGGCCGCGTGGGCGCCCCCTCCGGAGTGGGATCGCTCGTAGCCGAGCAGGTCGATGATCAGGACCAGGGCGACGATGTCGTGGTCGAAGGTGACGAATCGGGCGACGGACCGCTTGGTGGCACCGCTGGCGGTGGTCATCCCCGCGATCTCGTCCTGCCACTCCGCGATCTCCTTGCGGATCCGCTTGGCGAGGTCGGCCGTCGGGTGCTCCTGGGCGCGGACGACGAGCCGGGCGCCGCCCGTGACGCCGCGCCAGGCCTGTTCCACCTGGTCGGCGGCGCGTTCGCACGAGGAGACCACCAGGGCCTCCAGGGCGTCGCGCACGGCCCGTTCCAGGGAGGCCACCCGCTGGCCGCGTTCGGCCTGCTCGCTGCGGGCCTTGCGGCCGCGCTTGCCGCGCATGCGCAGGCTCTTGGCCAGGTCGCCGCTGGCGGCGACCTCCTGCCAGCGGGCGCTCAGCGATCCCCGCAGGAGGGATCCGTCGCCCAGCCCGGTGTCGATACGGCGGCTCGCGGTGGCGAACGCGTCGTCGACGGCGGCGCCGAGCGCGCGCCCGGTCTCGATCTGGGTCTCCACCTGGCGCGCGAGTTCGGGCACGCGGGACCGGAAGCTGTCGATGACGCCGACGAACGTGCGGCGCGAGACGCGGTCGCGCTGGTCGGCCTCCCCCGCCACCTCTGCGAGGAACTCGCGGATGTGGTCGGCGACGTTGGAGGTGAAGCGCTCCCCGCGGATCTGGTCGGTCTCGGGAATGGCGAAACGGGCGGCGTTACCGAGCCCGTTGGCCTCCAGCATGGCGCCGAAGTGGTCGAGCAGCTGGCGGCGCCCCTTGCGCGGCACCCGGGACAGGACCACGGCCAGTGAGGTGTCCCGGTCCCGCGCGACCTGGAGGAACTCCCAGACGCGGGCGTCGGCGTAGCGGGTACTGGTGGTGACGAACACCCACAGGTCCGCGGCGTCCAGGAACTTGGCCGCGAACTCGTGGTGGGCCGCCACCGCGGAGTCGACGTCGGGCGTGTCCAACAGGGCCACGCCCGGGGGCATCGCCTCGCTGGCGGCGAGCACGAGCATGCCGTCCTTGCCGGGCATCGCCAGCCCCTGCTGGCGCACACGGGGCAGTGTGGGGATGAAGGACGCCTCACTGAACCAGTCGACGTCGGCGGGGTTGCAGGCCAGCACCGGGCTGTTGGTGGTGGGGCGGCGCACGCCGGTGGTGGTGACCTGCTCGCCCACGAGGCTGTTGACCAGGGTGGACTTACCCGCGCCGGTGGACCCGGCGACCGCGATGAGCAGCGGGATGTCGGGGCGGCGCACGCGCGGCAGGACGTAGTCGGACAGCTGGGCGAGGACGTCCGCCTGCAGGGCGCGGCCCTCTTCCGCGCCGGGCAGGCCTTCGGAGAACTCCAGGTCGCGGACATGGCCGCGCAGGGACTCCAGGATCTGCTCGAACCGGCGTCCGTCGGGGGCGGGCGCCGGGTGCCTGGCCGGGTCCGCCTCGACGGGCCGGCCCGGCTGGTGGAGGCCGGGGCCCCCGCCCCGGGCAGCGTCCCCGCCGCCCGCGGAGGGCATGGGTACGTGGCCCTGATCGGGCTGGTCAGAGGTGGCGTCCGGTCCGGTTGCGAACCGGTCCGAGGCACCAGAACCGGAGGTGTCCGGTGCGGCCGACGGCCGGGTCATGTCGGTCTGCCCTCCTCAACGCTGCTGACGGTCCCCGCCGGTCCGGGCGACGAACACCGCCGGCTGAGGTCTCACTGGAGATCGCGCCCGGTCACCTGTCGATGGGTCTCGAACTGGGTTCCCGTGTGCAGTATGTCAAGATCCCGCGCTGTTTTGACCACTTCTCCGATGATCACCACCGCCGGGGGCCGAACGTTGGCCGATCGCACCGCGGAAGCGATGCCCGCAAGCGTACCCGTCACTGTTCGCTGTCCTGGCAGTGTGGCCTCCTGGACCACGGCGACGGGCGTGTCCTCCGAACGGCCGTGGGCGATGAGGGCGGCGGAGATCGCCTCGATCCGCTCCACTCCCATGAGCGCCACCACGGTACCGCCCGCCGCGGCCAGGCCCTTCCAGTCGACGGTGGAGCGTTCGTCGTCGGGGGCCACGTGGGCCGAGACGATGTGCACGTCCTGGGCCACGCCCCGGTGGGTGGCGGGGATCCCGGCGCTGGCGGGAGCCGCCAGCGCACTGGTCACACCCGGCACCGCGATGACCGGGACCCCGGCGGCGGCGCAGGCGGCCGCCTCCTCTCCCCCTCGTCCGAAGAGGAAGGAGTCGCCGCCCTTGAGCCGCACCACGAACTTGCCCTGGCGCGCGCGGTCGACGAGGACGGCGTTGATGTCCTCCTGCGTCATGGACCGGCCGTAGGGGATCTTGGCGGCGTCGACGATCTCGACGTCGGCGGCCAGACGGTCCAGCAGGGAGGTCGGCGCGAGCCGGTCGACGACCACGACGTCGGCCTGGGACAGCAGTTGTTGTCCCCGAACCGTGATCAGACCGGGATCACCCGGGCCGCCGCCGACGAGGGCCACGCCCGTGAGCCGCTCGCGGCCGCGCCGGGCGTCGAGGGTGCCGTCGGCCAGACCGTCGGCGATGGCGTCGCGCAGGCCCGCCGACCGGCGGGGGTCGCCCGAGGCGACGACGCCGACGGTGATGTCGCCGATGTTGCCGCTGGCGGGCGTCCAGGCCGAGGAGGCGTGCCGGTCGTCGGCGCGCACGCACCACACGCGCGCGTCCTCGGCCTCGGCGGCCACGGCCGCGTTGACGTCGGGGTCGTCGGTGGCCGCGTGGACGAGCCAGTAGGCGGGCGCGCCCTCCCCGGCGACGTCGCCGGGCGCGAAGGCACGGCGCGACCAGGTGATGTGCCCCGCGGCGGCGAGGTCCTCCAGCGCCGCGGAGACGGCCGGGGCCACGAGGGTGACGCGCGCACCCGCCTCGACCAGCACTGGAACCCGGCGCTGGGCGACTCTGCCCCCGCCGACGACGAGGACGTCGCGGCCCTGCATGCGCAGACCAAGGAGATAGGTCATGGTTCGCGCCCCTTCGGTCGTCCGTGCCGGCTCCCCGGCGGCGACGGCGGGGCGCGCGGCGGAGGGTCCTCCGCGCCGCCGGCGATGTTTCGCGATTGCTACAAATTACCTTGTCAAAGCGCCATTACGGACGCGTAAACGGATCGGCACGGCGAGTGTGACCCCGCCCGCACCCGACCCCGCCCGCACCCGTCCGGCCCGCGCGTGGCCGACGGGCGCGGACGGGTTCCGGCGATCCGTCGTGCCGGCCGTCAGTGGACGGTGGACACGCCCGCGTCGTCGAAGGTGGCGACGTTGCGCAGCGCGCGGGCCGACCCCTGCAGGAGCGGCAGCGCCAGCAGGGCGCCCGAGCCCTCGCCCAGCCGCATCTCCAGGTCGACCAGCGGGCGCAGCCCCAGGTGTTCCAGCGCGATCGTGTGCCCGGGCTCGCTGGAGCGGTGACCGGCGAAGCACGCGGACATGGACTCGGGCGAGATCGCCGACGCGACCAGCGCGGCCGCTCCGGCGATGACGCCGTCCAGCAGCACGGGCACGCGCAGGGCGGCACCGCCGAGGACGAACCCGGCCAGGGCGGCGTGCTCCAGGCCGCCCAGCGCGGCCAGGACGCCGATGGGGTCGGAGCGGTCCACGGGGTTGGCGGCCAGGGCCTGCCGCACGACCTCCACCTTGTGCTCGTGCATGTCGTCGTCCACACCGGTCCCGCGGCCGGTGGCCCGGGCCGGGTCCGCACCGGTGAGCGCGCACACGAGCGTGGCCGCGGGCGTGGTGTTGGCGATGCCCATGTCCCCGGTGATCAGGCACCGGTTCCCGGCCGAGACGAGGTCGCGGGCGACCTCGATGCCGCCTTCCAGGGCCTGGAGGGCCTGGGCGCGGGTCATCGCGGGACCCTGGGTGAAGTCGGCGGTGCCGCGCGCGACCTTGCGGGGCAGCAGCCCGGCGGCGCGGGGCAGGTCCCCCACCACGCCGACGTCGACCACGGTGACCTCCGCGCCGACCTGCTCGGCGAAGGCGTTGACGACCGCGCCGCCCTCCAGGAAGTTCTGCACCATCTGGGCGGTGACCTCCTGGGGCCAGGCGGTCACCCCCTGCGCGTGGACGCCGTGGTCGCCGGCGAAGACGGCGACGGCGGCGGGCTCGGGGATGGGCGGGGGGCACTCCCCGGCGAGCCCGGCCAGCTGCACCGAGACCTCCTCCAGGACCCCGAGGGAGCCCGGCGGCTTGGTCATCCGGTTCTGGCGGTCCCTCGCCTCCTCCACGGCACGGGGGTTCAGGCCTCCGATGGCGGTGATGGTCTCCTCCAGCAGGCTCGTGGGCTCCTGGCCGGGTAGACCGCGGTGACCGTACCGGTCGCGGTGGACCGCCCAGGACAGGGGGCGCCCCTTGGCCCAGCCCGCGAGGCTGAGTTCGGGCTCGGTGGGGAACTCCTCGACGTAGCCGACGCAGAGGTAGGCGACGACGTCGAGGTGGGAGGGCAGTTCGAGGACGTCGGCGACGTCCCGCTCGTCGACGAACCCGACCCAGCCCACGCCCAGGCCCTCGGCGCGGGCGGCCAGCCACAGGTTCTCGACGGCCAGGGCCGCGGCGTAGGCGGCGCTGGCGGGCTGGGCGTGGCGGCCCTGGCCGTGGCGGCCGCCGCGGGTGGGGTCGACGGTGACGGCGATGTTGAGCGGGGAGTCGAGGATCGCCTCGACCTTGAGCCCGGAGAAGGCCCGCGCGCGGATGCTGGGCAGGGACCGCGTGTGGTCGTCGCGCTCGGCCTGGGCGAGGTCGCGGACGCGGGCGCGCAGGTCGGGGGAGTCGATGACCAGGAAGTCCCAGGGCTGGACGTGGCCGACGCTGGGCGCCTGGTGGGCGGCCTCCAGGACACGGGTGAGGACGTCGTCCGGTACGGGGTCGGACCGGAACCCGACGCGGACGTCGCGCCGCTCGCGGATGGCGCGGTAGACGGCGTCGCGCTCGGCGTCGTCGAAGGCGTGCCCGGCCCAGTCGTCGAACGGGGCGGCCCGCCCGGCGGCGGGGGACGCGGAGGTCGGGTCCTGTTCGGCGGGGACCGCCCGGGGTCCGGTACGGCTCGGCGGTCCGGTGCGCTCGTCGACGGGCGCGGCTGCTTCGTGTGCGTACATGCTCTGTTCCGGCTCGGGTGCCGCGGCGCGTGTCCGCGCGGGCTCGGGTGCTGTGTCGGGCGGTGGCGGTGTCCGTTCGGCGGTGGTGCGCGCCGAGGCGGGGTGGTGGCGGTGAACGGGCTCGGCGGCCCGGGTCTCGGGCGCCGGCTCGCGGTCGCCGCCGCGGAAGGGGATGACGTTGGGCCGCTGTGCGCTCACCGGCGCCACGGCGGGTCCCCGCGCGGGAGACGGGGACGTGTGGGACGGCGGTGCGGCCGGGTCGGCCCCACCGGCGGCCGTGGCTCCAGGAGCGGGCCGGGAGGTGGGAGCGGGGGTCGGCTCGGGCGGGGCCTCCGGCGCGGCGGCGGGCGCGGGGGCAGCGGCAGCCGCGGGCTGAGCGGTGGAGGCGGGCTCGGAGTCGGACGCACGGGTGGGCGCGGGCGCGGCTTCGGGCTCGGACGGGGAGGCGGGCACCGGCTGGGAAGCGGATTCAGGCGCGGGGGCAGGCGCTCCGGGGGCCTCGGCGGGCGCGGGTGCGGTTTGCCGCGCAGTCTCGGGGGCAGATGCGGCCTGAGCAGGGGGCTCCGGCGCGGAGGTGGACGCGGGTGCGGCCTGAGCAGGGGGCTCCGGCGCGGAGGTGGGCGCGGGTGCGGCCTCGGGGGCGGCTTCTTGCGCGGGCTCAGGGGCAGGCGCGGCTAAGGGTGTGGGCTCGGCGGGCAGGGGCAGACGGGCCGGCGCGCCCCGGGGCTCGGCGGGCTTGGGCGCCGGGCGCACGGGCTCGGCCGGTGCCGCGGACGGTCGGCGGAAGGGGTTGGCGGGTCCGGCGGACGTGCGCGGGCGCTGGGCCCGGGTGCCGCGGCCGCTCTCCGGCAGGCCGTCGAGCAGCCCGCCGAGGCCGCTGTCGGCCGTCGGCGCGGGCTCGCCACGCCTGGCGTCCTCACGGTCATCGTTGGTCATGATCGCTCCCCGTGGAGGTGTGTCGGCTGCCCTGAGGGCGTCTTCGGCGGATACTCACCCTGGTGTGCGGCGCCCCGGCACGACTCCCGTCATCTCTTCGGGCCGCAGCCGAACCAGGTGGGCCCCCGCCGCGCGATGACGGCGAGGCGCCCGGCCGAGGGAGGTCCTCGGCCACGCGGTGGCCGCGCCGGATGCTGCCGACCGTCACCCTTCACCGCCCCCGCACGCTCTGGTCCGTTTGCTCCGCATAGAGACCGTCAAGCGTAGTGTGCGGTGTTCGTCCCGTCCGCACGGGTCCCCCCGGACCCCGACGACCGGGCCCGGCACGGTCGCCGAGCGCCTCAAGTCACCACCAACTGTGCCAGAGTTCGCCCCAGCGCGCGGTGGGTCCCCGGTTCCCGGACGGCCACCCTGAGCCATTCCGGCCCCAGCCCGGGGAAGGTGTCGCCCCGCCGGACGGCCACGCCCCGATCGCGCAGCCGTTCGCGCAACCGATCCGCTCCAGGCGTTCTGACCAGCAGGAACGATCCCCGCGCGCCGGGAAGCACGGACAGTCCCGCCGCCCGGAGCACGTCGGCCAGGTCCTCGCGCCGCTCCGCCAGGCGCACCGCCCAGGCTTCGGCCTCGGCGACCGCCGACGGGGAGCAGCACGCCTCGATCGCGGCCAGCGCCGGGGAGGAGACCGGCCACAGGGGCTGGGCGGCGGCCAGGCGCGCGGTCAGGGCGGGTTCGGCGAGCAGGTACCCGGCGCGCAGCCCCGCCAGCGACCAGGTCTTGGTGAGGCTGCGGACCACCACCAGTCCCGGCAGGTCACGGCGCCCGGCCAGGGACTCGGGCTCACCCGGGACGCAGTCCGCGAAGGCCTCGTCGACCACGAGCACACGCCCGGGCCGGGCGAGGGCGGCCAGCGTCCCGGCCGGGTGCAGCACGGAGGTCGGATTGGTGGGGTTGCCCAGGACGACCAGGTCGGCGTCGTCGGGGACCAGGGCCGGGTCGAGGGTGAAGTCGGGGTCGAGCAGGACCCGGCCCACGGTGTGCCCGGCGGCGCACAGGGCGGCCTCGGGTTCGGTGAACTGGGGGTGCACGACCACGGCCCGGACCGGGGCCAGAGCACGCGCCAGCAGCACGAACGCCTCGGCGGCGCCCGCGGTGAGCAGCACCTCGTCGGCGCCCCGGCCGTGGCGGCGGGCGACCGCGTCCCGGGCCGCGCTCTGGTCCGGATAGGCCCCCAGATGCGCCAGGGAGTCGGCGAGGCGGCGCCCCAGCCACGCGGGAGGCGCGGCCCCGCGCACGTTCACGGCGAAGTCCAGCAGTCCGTCACCGGTCTCGGCGTCACCGTGATGCCGCAGGTCATAGCCCATGTCCACACTCCCCCTCGAAACGAGGGCACACTAGCCCATTCCGCCCCACGGACCACACGCCGCCCACCGCAGGTCGGGCGGGAGAGGACGGCGTCGTGGTGCCAGAGCACGCCGGGGCGGCACTCTCATGGGCGAACCCGGCTCCCATCCACCCCAGGGGGCTACCCCACGTCACCGCGCTGTGGCAGTCTGACAGCGCCTCCCCTGCCCCGGCGGCCCTGGAGCGGCCACGACGAGACGGAGTCCTGATGCGACGACGCACCTTCCTCACCGGAGCCACCGCGGCCGCCGGGCTGACCACCGTGGCCGCTCCGGTCACCGCTCCCTCGCCCGCCGCGGCCGCCGACGACCGGGCCGTACCCCGTGTCCTGTCGGAACCGGCGTCCGGCGACGGCCTCGTCCGCCCCGACCGGCGCTTCGACCTGGTGACGGTGGCGCGTGCGGTGGGCGCGCCCGCGGGCGCGATCCGGTTCGAGACCGCCGACGGCCTCGGCCCCTGGCGACCGCTCGACCCGCACACCATGGGCCGGGACGACCGCGAGCCGACCGCCTCCGCCCTCGTCCGCGCGCCGGAGGGCGCGATCGGGTACGAGGTCGACGGGGACGCCCGGACGTCGGCCCTGAATCTCCACGACGGCGAGCCGCTGCGCTTCGGCGGCCCCGAGCGGACGACACTGTCCGTCGCCGCCGACGTTGATACGGAGCGGGCGCGCCGCTCCCCCGGACCGGTGCGGTTCCGGACCCGGGCGGGCTGGGGCGCGGACGAGTCCCTGCGCTTCGACGAGGACGGCAACGACCTGTGGGCGCCCGTCTTCCACCGGGTACAGCTGCTGACGGTGCACCACACGGCCATGGCGACCACGGACGACCACGCGGCCGACGTACGCGGCGTGTACCGCTACCACGCCGCCGAGCTGGGTTGGGGCGACATCGGTTACCACGTGCTCATCGACCCGGACGGGGTGGTCTACGAGGGTCGGCACTCCGGTCCGGACGGCGTGCCCGTCTTCTCCGGCCGCCCCTGGCCCGGCGACGCTCGTTCGGTGACCGCCGGGCACGTGTACGGCTACAACCACGCGAACGTGGGCGTGTGCCTGCTCGGCGACTTCACCGACGCACTCCCGACCCGGGCGGCGCAGGACTCGCTCGTCGCGGTCCTGCGCGTGCTGTGCGCGGTCACCGGCCTGGACCCGGCCGCGGAGATCACCTACGTCAACCCCGACACCGGGGCCCGGACGCCGGGCGACACCCTGTCCCGGCACCGCGACTGGTTGGCCACCGAGTGCCCGGGCAACGCGTTCGCCGCCGAGTTCGACGCCCTGGTGCGCGACCGCGTCGCCGGCCGCGGCCGCGGCTGACCCGGCCCTGCTCCGCCCCGGCCGCGGGGCCGCTCTCCCCGGCCCCGCTCCGCCCCGGCAGCAGGGCTACTCTCCCCGGCTCCGCTCCGCCCGGCCGCGGCGCCCTCGCGCTCGGCGGCGGCCCTCGTGGCGGACCGATCACGGCCGTCTCCCGGGCCCTGCGCGGCCGCCACCTTGGCGGGACGGCCCCGTGCCAGGTCACCGGGGCCGCCCGCGTATCGTGAGCGCAGCCCATCGCCGTTCCGGGAGACCGCCAGCGTGACCGACACCCAGACCAGACCGATGATGCCGTCCGTGATCCTGGAGACGGAGCGACTGCGGCTGCGCGCGTTCGTCGAGGCCGACATCGACGACGTGTTCCGCACCTACTCGGACCCGGCCGTGCAGCGGTGGGTCCCCATCCCCGCCCCGGGTGTCCCCTACACCCGGGAGATCGCCGAGCACTGGTGCCGCGAGGCCGCGCCCGCGCTGCGGACGAGCGGTGACGGTCAGCAGTGGGCGGCCGTGGAACAGGCGTCCGGCCGCCTGGTGGGCGCCTTCGGCCTGTTGCGCACGCAGTGGCCCGCGATGATCACCGAGATCGGCTACGCCGTCTCCCCCTGGGCACGGGGCCGGGGCTACGCGACCGAGGCGGCCGTGGCCGTCTCCCGCTGGGCCGTCGACCAGGGCTTCCAGCGAGTGGAGCTCAAGGCCGCGGTCGGCAACACGGCCTCGCGGCGCGTGGCCGTCCGGGCCGGCTTCTCCCCCGAGGGCGTCGAACGCAACGCCATGCCGCTGCACGAGGGCCGCACCCACCTGGCCGTCTACAGCCTGCTGCCCGCCGACCTGCTCTGAGTCCGCTCAGTCCCACACCCGCGAGAGCAGCCACTGGTCGGACACGGTGTCGTGCAGCAGTTCGTACACGCCCTGCGCCTCCAGGGCGCCCGCCTCCACCCGCCAGTGCCGGCGCTCGGGCACCTGGGGCTCGGTCGTCGGGGTCCAGTCCATCCGCAGGGTGACCCAGTGGTCGATGATCCGGCGCACGCCGTACACCCTGCCGTTCCACGTGAAGCGGAGCGGACGCCCCTGGTCCTCCACGACCGAGACCGTCGACCCGTAGTACCGTCCCACGACGCTTCCCCGCTTCCCCTCGACACCGACCGACTCCCGCACCCGGCGCACACCGCCAGGACACTGCTCGTGGGGAAGTTCGCCGCAGCTTTCGAACATGTGTTCTAACACTAGCGAAATCGAGGGGCGCTTGGAACCGTTTCCGCACACGCGGCATCACCTCTGGTGATCCGTCCGCGGCCCCGAGAACCCCCTGCGTGTCCTCCTCGGTCAGTACGCTGGGCCGCACCCCCACGACCTGTGAGGCCCCCACCCAGATGTCGAACAGCGCCGGACCCCTGCGAGCGGGCGACCCCCACGAGTTGGACGGGTACCGCGTCCTGGGCCGCCTCGGCCGGGGCGGCATGGGCACCGTCTACCTCGCCGAGTCCCCCACGGGCACCCGTGTCGCGCTCAAGCTGATCCACCCCGACCTCGCCGAGGACGAGGCCTTCCGCGCGCGCTTCGCCCGCGAGGCGGAGTCCGCGCGCCGCGTGGCCCGCTTCTCCACCGCGGCCGTGGTCGACGCCCGGATGGAGGGCGAGGTCCTCTACATCGCCTCCGAGTACGTGCCCGGGCCGACCCTGTCGGAGGCCGTGCACGCGGACGGACCCATGCGGGGCGGCATCCTGGAGTCCCTGGCCGTGGGCGTGGCCGCGGCGCTGACGGCCGTGCACCGCTCCGGCATCGTCCACCGCGACCTCACGCCCTCGAACGTCCTCCTCTCGCCCGTGGGTCCGAAAGTGATCGACTTCGGTATCGCCCGCGCCATGGACGACGCCGGGGGCGGGCTCACCCGGTCCAGCCAGCTGATCGGCACGCCCTCGTACATGGCACCGGAGCTGATCGCGGGCCAGCCGCCGACCCCGGAGGGCGACGTCTTCTCCTGGGGCTGCCTGGTCGCCTTCGCCGGGACCGGCAGCGCGCCCTTCGACGCCGCCACCGTGCCCGGGATCCTGCACAACATCTCCAGCGCCGCGCCACGGCTCGACGGCCTGGACCCGGCACTGCGCGCGACGGTCGCCGACGCGCTGGCCAAGGACCCGCGGTCCCGGCCCACCTCGCAGCAGCTCCTGGACCGGCTGGTCGGATGGGCGGATCCCGCGGAGGCGGACGTCGCCCGCACGATCGGCGTCTCCTGGCCCGGGCTCGGCGCCGAGGGCGGCGCGGGTTCCGGGCCGGAGAGGGCCGGCGAAGGTCCGATCAGCCCTGAGGCCGCACCGTCTCCGAACGCCGCGGGGTCCTCCACGGGCCCGCCGAGCCCACCGCAGGGCGACGCCCCACCGCGCCCGGCGCCCGAGGATCCGCCGCCTCCGGCGCCCTCCGAGCCCTCCAAGCGCCCGCAGCCCTCACAGCCCTCGGCGCACCCGCCGGTCTCCGAGCCATCACCGCCCACGCAGTCCTCACAGCCTTCGTCGCCCTCACAGCCCTCAGAGGACCGAGGCGGCTCCGGCACCGGCACGGGCTCTTCGAACGCTCGACGCCGCCGCCTGCTCGTGGCCGGCTCCGCCGGGGCCGCGGTCCTGCTCCTGGTCGCGGCACTGGGCCTCCTCCTGGTCGACCGCGACGGCCCGCCCAGTGACACCGCCCCCATCCACGAGTACGACTTCGAGGACAATCCCGACTGGACCGGCCTCGGCCTGTACCACCCCGAGAACAGCAACGAATCCGGGTACTGGGCCGTGGAGGGCGGCATCATGCTCGTCCGCGACCCGGAGGTGCACGACAGCCAGGGCGCGACGGCCTGGGCGCCGCCGCTGCAGAACGCGGTCCCCGAGCGGCTGATGGCCCGCACCGACGTCCGCGCCGTCACGGGCTACGGCCAGGCGCGGTACGGACTCTTCTGCTGGGAGCGGTACGGCCCCCAGGACGATCCCGTCCACTCCGGGAGCTACCAGGTGCTCGTCAACCTCGACGGCGAGCGCGCGACGGTCCAGCGGTGGTCGGCCGAGAGCGAGTCCTGGGAGGACATGGCGGACGGCTCCGCGGCGCGGGACCACCGGGCTTTCCCGGCGCTCCGGGGCGAGGACGGTCCCGAGGTGACCAACAATCTGGCGTTCGCGTGCGAGTACGTCGAGGACGAGCAGGACGGATCGCCCAGCGTGGAGGTGTCGGCCTGGGTCAACGACCGCCTCGTGGTGCACGCCGTGGACGACGGGCTCCCGGCGGAGGCCGCCGACGCGGACGCCGTCCGCCAGTTCGGCCTGGTGATGGACGCCGGGCCGATCGGCCAGAACGTCGGTGTCCTCTTCAAGAGCTTCGCCGTGGACGAGATCCTCACCGGCTGACCCCCTGCCATCCGCACCAGACCAGAAGCGAGACGGCGTGTCGGCCTCGGTACGCTGTTAGCCGCGCATCACCCGATCCATACGAGGGACCCCACCTGTGACGTCGAACGGCCACCAGAGCGGCAAACCCCTGCGCGCGGGGGACCCGCGCGAACTCGACGGTTACCGCATCGTCAGCCGTCTCGGCCGCGGCGGCATGGGCACCGTCTACCTCGCCAAGGACGCCGCCGACCGGACCGTCGCCGTCAAGCTCATCCACCCCGACCTGGCCGACGACGAGGCCTTCCGCCGCCGCTTCGCCCGTGAGGTGGAGTCCGCGCGCCGCGTGGCCCGCTTCTCCACCGCCGGCGTGATCGACGCGCGCCTGGACGGCGACCCCCTCTTCATCGTCTCGGAGTACGTGCCCGGCCCCAACCTCGACGAGGCCGTCCGCGCGGACGGGGCCATGGCCGGCGGCACCCTGGAGAGCCTGGCGATGGGGGTCGCCGCCGCCCTCACAGCGATCCACGGCTCCGGAGTGATCCACCGGGACCTCAAGCCCGCCAACGTCCTACTCTCACCGGTCGGGCCGAAGGTCATCGACTTCGGCATCGCCCGCGCCCTGGACGGCACCGGGGGCGCGGTCACCCGCTCCAGCCAGCTGATGGGCACGCCCTCCTACATGGCGCCCGAGCTGATCATGGGTCGGCAGCCCACCCCCGCGGGCGACATCTTCGCCTGGGGCTGCCTGGTCGCCTTCGCCGGGACGGGCAGCGCGCCCTTCGACGCCGCGACGGTGCCCGCCGTCCTGCACAACATCTCCTCGGCGCCGCCACGGCTCGACGGCCTGGACCCGAGCCTGTACGACCTGGTCTCCTCCGCGTTGGACAAGGAGCCGGAGAACCGTCCGAGCTCCCAGCAGATCCTCGCCCGGCTGGTCGGGCAGGAGGACCCGGTGGAGGCGGAGGTGCGCCGCACCATCACGACCTCGTGGGCACCGCCCTCCTCCACCCCTGTCCCCGGCGCCCCGCCCGAGACGGCGACGCGCGGCCGGGAGCCGGAGGCGTCCGAGGCGGCGGAGTCACAAGGAGCGGAGCCGCCGGTGGCGGACGCCGGAGCGGTGGAGCCGGGGGCGGCGGAGTCGCGGGACGGTGTCTCTCCGGTGGCCGGCCCCCGAGCGGCGGAGCCCCGAGCAGAGCGGTCCCTGTCGGAACAGCCCGCGCCTCCCGTCGTGAGCGGGTCCGGCGGGCAGGACACCCGGTCGCAGCAGCCGCACGAGCGGCCCACCCGGATCGAACCGGTACAGGAGCGGTCCGCTGCCGCGGATCCCGCCCTCGCCCCGGCTTCCCCCGTCCACCCTGTTCAGCAGCACGCGCAGGGCCGGCCTCCCTCGGGGCCTGAGCAGCTCCGGGGCCAGGGCGGGCACCCGCCGCAGGGGCCCGGCGGGCAGTACGGCGGCCCGGCTCAGCAGGGTCAGCCGGCTCAGCAGTCCCAGCACGCTCAACCGGGCTATCAGGGGCAGCCGGGGTACTACGGGCCCTCGGGCGGGCACCCGGCTCCGCCCGTGGCCCAGCCGATGCACGGTGCGCAGTCGCCTCCGTACGGACAGACCGGTTTCTCCTCCCACGCGGGCCCGGTCGGTCCCGGCGGCCCGGGCGGCGGCCCCGGCGGCCCGGGACAGCCGAACGGTCCCGGCGGGGACGGCCCCCGGTCCGGTAGCGGTGGCGCGCGCAGGAGACTCGTGGTGGTCGGCGGGGCCGTGGGAGCCCTCGTCCTGGTGGCCGCGGCGGGAACGGTGTTCTGGGTCAGTCAGGACACCCCGGTCCCGGAGAACACCGTCTCCATCTACAACACCGACTTCACCACCGATCCCGGTTGGACCACCAACGAGTTCGAGGTCGGGGAATCGGACGGCTACTGGGCCGAGCAGAGCGGTGTGGTGCTGACGCTCGACCCCGAGGACGGGCCCAGCCGGGGCGAGGTGGTTCCGCTGGAGCGCGACGAACCCCTGCCCGACCAGGTGCTGGTGAGCGCCACCGCGTACGTGGTCGAGGGGCCCGAGCAGGCGACGGTGGGGGTGCGCTGCTGGGACAACGACGGCGAGGAGTACCGCAGCCAGTACGAGGCACTGCTGCGCTACGACGGCGAGCGCGCCGAGATCCGCCGCATGCACGAGGGCGAGGGCGACCTCACCCTCAGCCAGACCACCGAGGTGCCCGCCTACGAGCCCTACCCCCTCTTCGACGAGTCGGCGCGCGACCAGGTCGGGGACGGGGCGAGCGGTGGCCCCTACGACTTCGACGTCGAGTCCGTCTCCACCAACACCGTCTCGCTCTCGTGCGCCCTGCAGGAGAGCGACGAGGGCGACACCGTCATGGAACTGTCCATGTGGGTCAACGGCGAGCACGCCCTGACGACCGTCGACACCGACCCCCTGCCCGACGACGCCGAGGAGACCGAGGACCGCCGCCGCGTCGGTATCGTCTCGCGGCCGGGTCCGGGCAACGAACCGCTCGGGGTGCTCTACACGGCCTTCTCGGTGCACGAGATCGTGGCGGAGGAGTAGGACCGGGGCCAGAGCGGGTCGCCGCGGACGCGGGGGCCGTACTGTCGGGCGGCCCGTACTGTCGGGCGAGCCGTCCGTACTGCCATGATGCGGGAAACGGACCAGACGAGGAGAGGTGGACCATGCGCGCCATCGTCATCGAGGAACACGGCGGACCCGAGGTCCTGCGGCTGACGGAGCGGCCGGATCCGGCCCCCGGACCCGGCCAGGCCCTCGTGGACGTGGAGTCGCGCGGGGTCAACTTCATCGACATCTACCAGCGCAGCGGGGCCTACGACGTCCCGCTCCCGTTCGTCCCGGGCATGGAGGCCGCCGGGGTGGTCGCCGCCGTGGGTGAGGGCGTCACCGACCTGTCGGTGGGCCAGAGGGTCGGCTGGGCCATGGCCCCCGGCGCATACGCCGACCGTGCCGTGGTCAGCGCCGGCCTGCTCGTTCCGCTGCCGGACGACGTCTCCGCCGACCAGGCGGCGGCCCTGTTCCTCCAAGGCCTGACGGCGCACTACCTCACGCACTCGGTGCACCCGGTGGCCGAGGGCGACACGGTCCTGGTGCACGCGGCCGCCGGTGGGACGGGTCTTCTGATCACCCAGCTCGCCAAGGAGCGCGGCGCCCGCGTGATCGGCACCGTGTCCACGGAGGAGAAGGAGCGCGTGGCGCGCGCGGCGGGCGCGGACGAGGTGATCCGCTACACCGAGAGCCCGGTGGCCGAGTCGGTGCGCGACCTGACCGGCGGCGAGGGCGTGGCCGCGGTGTACGACGGCGTCGGACGGGACACGTTCGACGCGAGCCTGGCGTCACTGCGCCCGCGCGGCATGCTCGCGCTGTTCGGCCAGGCCAGCGGGGCGGTGGAGCCCGTGGACCCGCAGCGGCTCAACGCGGCGGGATCGGTGTACCTCGCCCGGCCCTCGCTCGCCTACTTCGTCGCCGATCGCGAGGAGCTGCTGGGCCGGTGCCGCGACCTGTTCGCGCTGGTGGGCGCGGGGCGTCTGGACGTGCGCGTCGGCGGGCGCTACCCGCTGGCCGAGGCGGGCCGGGCCCACACCGACCTGGCCGAGCGGCGCACGACCGGCAAGCTGCTGCTCACCTGACCCGGTACGGATCGGCCGGGCGCACGCCGCCCGGCCGGTCCCGCCCGTCACCCCGCCCGGAGGCCGCGGCACCCCGGCCGGGGCTCTTCGCCCAGGGCGCCCCGGCCAAGGATTCCTCGGTCTAGGGCTCCTCGCGGGGCTCGGGCATCGACCCCGCCCTGGCGCCCGCCCTGCGGACGTCGTCGCGGGCGTCGGCCACCGCCTTCTCCGCCTGTTCGGCCGCGTCCACGGCGGCCTGGGCCGACGCGGACTGCGCGGGGTCCGGTCCCGTGATCTCGGCCGGGCCGCGTTCCTCCCTCTCCCGGCCGTCCTTCTCCGTGGAGGGTCGGGCCTGCGCGGCGTCCCCGGCGAAGGCGTGGGTGACGTTCTTGACCGCCTCGGTGAGCTCACCGGGGATGACCCAGAACGTGTTGCCCTCGCCCTGGGCCAGGCTGGGCAGCGTCTCCAGGTACTTGTACGCCAGGAGCTTGGCGTCGGCGTTGTTGGCGTGCACGGCCTGGAAGACGCGCTCCACGGCCTTGGCCTCACCGTCGGCCCGCAGGATCGCCGCCTGCTGGTCACCCTGCGCCTCCAGGATCGCCTGCTGCCGCGCGCCCTCCGCCTTGAGGATCCGGGCCTGGCGCTCACCCTCGGCGTGCAGGATCGCCGCCCGCTTGTCGCGGTCGGCCCGCATCTGCTTCTCCATCGCCTCCTTGATGGTGGGCGGCGGGTCGATGGCCTTGATCTCGACCCGGTTGACGCGGATGCCCCACTTGCCGGTGGTGTCGTCCAGGACGCCGCGGAGCCGGGTGTTGATCTCCTCGCGGGAGGTCAGGGTCTTCTCCAGGTCCATCGAGCCGATGACGTTGCGCAGCGTGGTGACGGTGAGCTGGTCGATCGCCTGGAGGAAGTTGGCGACCTCGTAGGCCGCGGCCTTGGGCTGGGTGATCTGGTAGTAGAGGACGGTGTCGATGTTGACGACCAGGTTGTCCTCGGTGATCACCGGCTGCGGCCGGGAGGTGAAGACGTGTTCACGGAGGTCGAACTTGGTGTTGACCCGGTCGACCCCCGGGATGATGAAGTTCAGGCCGGGGTTGAGCGTCCTGGTGTAGCGGCCGAACCGTTCGATGTTGTACGCCCTCGCCTGCGGAACGATCCTGATCGCGGACAGCGCGATCGCGACGAAGAGGACGGCGAGGATGATGAGAGGGATTGCCGGATCGATCATGTCGGACACCTGGTCTCGGGGTCGTGGCTATGGCTCGGGAGTGTGGGACTCGGGCAGGGCCTCACGCGGGTAGACCACCGCCGTGGCCCCGTCGATCTCCATGACGTCCACGTGCGCGCCGATCGGGATCACGAGGTCCTCGTCGATACACCGTGCCGACCACTCCTCTCCGGAGAGCTTGATCAGCCCCTTGTCCCCGTCGACCTCCTGGAGCACGACCCCGGACCGGCCGATGAGCGCGGCGGTTCCCGAGCGCGCGTCCGGCTCCCTGCGCATCTGCCGCTGCATGATGGGCCGGACGAGGATGATGCCGGCGGCGGACGTGGCCGCGAAGCCGATGATCTGCACGACCACGGGCAGGCCGATGGCACCGAGGAGTCCGGCGACCAGGGCGGCCACCGCGACGAGGCCCAGCACGAACGTCAGCGTCAGCGCCTCGGCGACTCCGAGGGCGACGGCCAGGATGATCCAGATCAGCCAAGCGGGCATTGTCCTTGGGCCCTCCCGCTACGTATCGGGTAATCCTTACGCTACCCACACAAGCCCGACGAAGCACCTGAATCCCGTGCGCCGTCGACATCCGACGCCTAGGCGATACAGAAGGCCGTGGCCGGGTCCTCCACGGGACCCGGCCACGGCCGCACCGCCCCCTAACGGCCACCGGAGAACTGGTAGACCATCTGGTAGGTGGGCCGGTTCTGCCACGCGATCGGCCACATGCCGATCCCGCCGACCGCCTGGTGGATCACCGCGTCCGCGCAGACCTGGTCACCGGCCGAGCAGTGCGCGTCACCCGGGTAGACCTCGCCCGCGGGGACCGCGGCGGCCTCGGCCAGGCTGTCCAGCAGGACGGTGCGGCACGCGTCGGGATCGCCGTCCCCGCAGTAGGCCTCACCGCCCAGCGGGCCCTGGACGTCCTCGCCGAGCACCGTGCGCAGGTCCTTGTCGACGTAGGACCACCAGCCGTACTGGAAGGCCGACCCGCGGTGCGGCTGCGCCTGGTTGACACTGCCGGCCTCACCGCCGCCGATCGAGCCCGATGGGGACTCGTCCACCTGGACCGCGCGGGTCAGTTCGGCGTACAGGTCCTCGCCGAGGCCCGGCTCGAACTGGGCACGCACCAGCTCCGGCCACCACGCGTCCATCACCCGGATGGCGTCGGCGTGCTCGTAGTACCCGGCGTCGCGCCGGGGCTCGCGGCGCAGCGACCCCGCCTCGTGCCAGGCCCGCAGCTCCGCCACGGTCGCGGCCAGGTCGGGATCGTCCACCTCCTGGGCGTCGATCACCTCCAGCAGCCGCGGCAGGACCTCCTGGGCACGCAGGTCGGCCGTCCCGGCCTCCATCATCACCCGGGTCAGGGAGGCCGTGGTGAACGCGTGTCCGTCCTCGACCAGCGCGGACACCCGGGAGTCGAGCAGGTCGCCCCGGTGGACCGAGCCGGTGGACCAGCCGGAGGTGTAGCCCTGCGCGGGCTTGTTGTTCCAGTTGACGATGTAGTCCGGGTTGACGGCCCGCGGGTGGTCCTCCTTCGGGTGCAGGTCGGCGTCGTTGGTCTCGGGGTCCCAGCCCGACCAGCCCGCGCCGGCGTAGGCGTCGATGGGCATCGTGGGGTTGGTGCCCTCGACCCGGACCGGGTTCGCGCCGGAGTTCACGAACGCGATGTCCTCGTCGTCGACGTAGTGCCAGTTGAAGGCGTAGCCGATGTCGTGCGCGGCGTCCTGGAACGACGCGGCCGAGGTGATCTCGCCGGGGTCGTTGAACCGCTGGAAGCCGATGATGGAGTCGACCTCGTGCCGGTACGTGGAGCGCAGCGACGTGAACGCCACGGGATCGCCGTCCACGGTGGCGAACGACTCGACGAGTCCGAACTCCGAGCGCAGGGAGGTGAGCGTGTAGCCGCCGGCCGGGGTCTGGTCGGCGACGGTCGGCGACCACTCGTTGGTGACGCTGAGCTCCTCGAAGGCGACGCAGTCACCGGAGGAGTCGACGTAGCCGCGCGAGTCGGTGGAGGGGGTGGAGCCGTCGGTCTCGCACAGGTCCACGGCGAAGGTGTCGGTGAGGTCCTGGCCGGCCGAGGTGGCGCTCCAGGCGTAGTCGACTCCGCGGCCCATCTGGACGTAGAAGCTCACCCCGGCGAACGAGGCGCCGCGGGCACTGATGCCCGGCCCCTGGAGTTCCTGGAGCATGAGCAGCTGCGGCGAGAAGTACCCGGTCTGCGGGCCCATGACGGCGACGGGGTTGCCGCTCTCGGTGTGCTCGCCGGAGACCAGGAGGGCGTTGGACATGCCGCGGGGGTCGAGGAAGCCGTCGGGCAGGACGCCGTCGTTGAACAGGCCCTCGGCCTCCGACAGGTCGCCGTCCTCCACCATCTGGTCGAGTTCGTCCTGGTCGGCGGCGCTGAGGTCGTCCAAGGTGGGCGGCTCGGCCGGGTCCTCCGGCGCGGCGGGCTCGTCGACGGCGTCGGCCAGGGGTTCGGCCGTCGTCTCGTCGGCCGCGGAGCCGTGCTCGTCGTGGACGATGCCGTAGGGCTCGACCGACCCGGGATCGGGCACGACTTCGCCGACGGGGTCGTCGGGGGTCTGGGCGTAGGGGAACTCGCCGTCGACGCTGACCACCGCCTCGGGGTCGTTCTCCGTGCGCCAGGCGGCGTAGAGTTCCGCGCCCTCCTCCGGGCCGTAGCGGTCCAGGAAGTTGGCGCGCACGATGGCGGCGCGGACCTCGCCGCCTCCGCCCCCGCCGAAGATGCCGCCGACCATGGCCGCGATGCCGACCACGTCGGTGGGGGTGAAGGGCTCGATCTCGCCGGCGTTGGTGATGGCGTCCTTGTGGCCGGTCAGGACGTACTCGCCGGGGAAGGTGCGGTCGCCGTCGGCCTCCTCGATGTAGGCGTTGACACCCTCCAGGTAGGCGTCGACGTCGGCCAGGGCCTGGGCCCCGCGGTCGCCGGACGCGGCGACGCGGTCGATCTGCGCCTGCTTGTCCTCCTCGGTGTAGGGCGCGGTCCGCCAGAGGTCCTGTTCCAGGGCCCGGTTGCCCTCCGCGCCCCCGGCGAAGGGGGTGAGTTCGCCGCGGCCGACACGGCGGAGCACGTCCATGAGGAAGAGGCGGTCCTCGGCGGCGGCGTAGCCGGCGCCGTACATGGTGCCCTCGCGCGTGGTGCCCTCGACGTGCGGGATGCCGTGGCCCCTGTCGCGGGTGATGGTGACGTCCTCGCGCGGCTGGTACCGGCGGCCCACGTCGTCGGAGTCGACGCCGAAGCCGGCGTCGAGGAAGAAGTCGTCCAGGCCCTCCTCGGTGAGGCCGTCGTAGTGGTGCACGAGGTCGTCGTACATGTCGAGCTGGCTGGAGGAGTGCCGGGGGCGGGTGCCGAAGGCCTGGTGGCCGAGGATCTCGACGAGGGTCGCGCTGCCGTTCTGCCCCGGGGGGAGGATGTCGTGGCAGCCGTGGGGGGCGCAGTAGTCGGGTGGGGGTTCGGCGGCCGCGGGCGTGCTCGGAAGCGTGGCGGCGGTCGCCGCCGCCACGAGCAGAGCGGCGCCTGCGGCGCCCGTGCGGAGCCGTCGGGGGTACGGGGGTCTCACGTGCTTCACCACCTGGGGGTGCGGGCGATGGATCAGCGGAATATTACGTACGGGTAGGCAAACTGCGAAAGAGTTTCACGTTTCCTGCCGGGCCAGGTCCGGCGACGGGAGAATCCGCCGGTTTGAAGTGACGAGCGCCACATCCAGCCGCGATCGCGCCGGCACCGCACGCGCCGACACCGACACGAGGAGTCGTGATTGGCCACATCCGGCCACGACTTCGGCGCCGCACCTGGGCCCATCTGGGCGGGCGCACCGACGATTCGCGCGGGACCGCCCTACAGCTCAGGGCTCTTTGACACAATCGGCGCATGAACCAGCACCCCGAACCCGGCCCGGGCCAGCCCTGGCAGCAGCCCGGCGGCGAGACCCCCGGATGGGGCCTTCCCCCAGAACAGCACCACGGCGGCGCACTCGAGCCCTACGGCACCGGCGGCTACCAGCCGGCCGGACACCCGATGCCCGACGAAACACCGGTCGCCACCATCGGCGACATCGCCATCTCCCAGAACATGGTGATCACCCCGGCGGGCCGCTTCCCCATCAGGGGAACCGTGTGGACGGTCACGGACATGAGCCGCACCGAGCGCAGCACGCCGACCTGGGCGGTCATCGTCGCCATCCTCATCTTCTGGTGGACCTGCCTCCTGGGGCTGCTGTTCCTCCTGGTCAAGGACCAGAAGACGTCCGGCCACGTGCAGGTGACCGTCCAGGGGCACGGCCACTACCACGCGACCTCGATCCCGGTCAGCAATCCGGGCGCGGCCTTCCACATCAACCAGCAGGTCAACTACGCGCGCAGCCTCGCCGCGTGACCCGCGCCTCCCCGGGCCGTCGGGCCCGGGGGCGCGTGGGTGTGGCGTCGTAGGCGTGGGGGTGCGGTGTGGTGGGCGTGAAGTCGTGGGTGTGGTTCGGGGGAGGTGAGGCCGTCGGTGTGAGGACTACCCGCGGCCGTGCGCCACGCCGGCCGCCACCGCCAGCGCCCCGACGTTGACCGCCCGGGCCAGCCGGACGGCCCGCCGGATGTCGGCGGTGTCCACCACGGGCCCCTCCCCCATCACCGGGCGCCGCTCCTCACGCCCCTGATAGACGTTCACCCCGCCCAGCGTCCGCCCGAGTGCCCCGGCGAAGGCGGCCTCGCACTGCCCGGAGTTGGGACTGGGGTGCCGGTGGCCGTCCCTGCGCCAGACCCGCCAGGCCCGGCCGACGTCGCCGCCCACGACGGGAGCCGCCAGGACCGCCAGCATGGCGGTCAGCCGCGAGGGTCCCCAGCCGCCGATGTCGTCCAGTCGGGCCGACGCGGCCCCGAACCGCCGGTAGCGCGCGCTCTTGTGGCCGACCATGGCGTCCAGCGTGTTCACCGCTCGGAACCCCGCCAACCCGCCCACGCCGGCCAGGGCACCCCACACCAATGGACCCGTCACCGCGTCCGAGGTGTTCTCGGCGACCGACTCCACGACGGCGCGTGCGATGCCCGCCTCGTCCAGCCCGGCGGGATCGCGTCCGCACAGCCGCGGCACCAGTGCTCGGGCTTCCTCCAGGTTTCCGGACTCCAAAGCCCGGGCGATCCCCTCCGCTTCCCTGGCGAGCATGCTGCCGCCGAGGGTCGCCCACGTGGCGGCCGCCGTGGCGGGGGCACCCCCGCGTTCGGCCATCGCCCCGAGCGCCACCACGGGAGCGACCGCCGACACCGCATAGGCGGCCCCGCTGAGTTCGTCATCCCGGTAGATCCGCCGCTCCCACCAACCGGCGGCACGGCCGAACAGCGCCACCGGATGCCCCCGCGGAGGATCCGGCACCGTCGCGTCGAGCAGGAATCCCGCCACCAAACCCAGACTTCGCACGCCACCACGGTAGCCGCGCCGGCAACACCCCTGAACAGCCCCCATGCCTGGCAATCCCAGAATTGTTACTCTGTGTAGTCACTACAAAACACAGAGTAGTCAGCCAATCACGGGAGGCTCCGCGTGCTGCACATGTGGATCCTCACCGTCATCCTTGCAGGTCAGTGGTGGTTCTTCTGACCCTCTCGACCCACCGCCCCCCAGCCAGGCCGAACACATCACGAAACGCCAGCGGGGCAGCGCAGCACCAGGAGTTAATCACCGGTAACGTGGTGCGCGGGGCCCTTAGCGACCGGTTTGGTGGAACGCGAGTGGTAACGAGAGACAACTACGAATCACCGTAGTTGGTGAGGCTTTGCCCGCCTGTGGGCGAGATCTGACGAATACCCTAGAATGTCTGACCAGTACGCCACAGGCGCCACGACACGGGGATCCTCCCGACCGTAGGCCGCACCCCAGCCCCCGGCGCTTCCGACATGCGGAAACACCAGCGGACCACGGGTAACGACGTGATCGCGGCCGGCCACAGCGGGCGACAATTGAATCAGGCACCCGTAGCTCAGTGGATAGAGCACCGGACTTCTAATCCGATGGCCGCAGGTTCGAATCCTGCCGGGTGCGCCACAAAACCCCAGTTCAAACGGGGTGCGCGAGTCGAACAGACGAGGCGCGAGGCCCGGATCCGGGCCTGAGATGCTCCATGTGTGCTCCCCAGTGCAAGGTCCCGTACACGCGGGCGAGGACCTCGCGGAGCATTTTGCCCTCCCGTGACCCTGTGAGCGTGAAGTGTGTCCACCGGGCAAGGCCTCCATCACACCCTGCACGTAACACTTCAGGGGGAAGCCTCCGGTTGATGTCCAGCCAGAACGTGAGGCCCGAAGTCGAGCCGGGCCCCACGCGTGCGTCTTCTAGGATTACAAGTGCTGCACCCACCACACGATGCCCGCAACAAGCGCGGAGCCCACGGCCCAGCAGGCGCCGCGCACCAGACTGAAAAGCGCGGCACGGCCCAGCTTGCGGCTGATCGTCCTGGTCTTGTCCATACGTTCCTCTCCTTAGCTACCGTCGGCCTGAGCGGCCGGGCAGGACGACTGTGCCGCGAGCAGGTGGACGTTGTCCGCAAGGGCGGGCACTGCGGGCAATCTCGCTCTACACTCCAGGTCATAGCCGTGCCCGCTATGCCCGATGCGGGCGGGCGGGCAGTCGTGGGCACATGAGAGAAGGGGAGGTGGATGGATAAGCCACCGGAGGCCCGTACCCTGTACGACGCCCTGCGGTCCCTGGAAGAAAGAGCCAAAACCGCTTACACCCGAAAAACCGGTCAGAGGTACTCGCGTCGTGAGGTTGCCCGAAAGGCCGACGATCCCGGTTCGTCGCTGGACAGACGCCTTACAGAGTGGCTTAACCCGACCTGGGAAAAGGCGAAGACACCGCGCCCGGACAGTAGCGAACAACTGATCGCAGTGGTCCGACTCTGGAGTGGGTGGGCAGGGGAACGATGTGTTGAGGGCTGGTGGCGGACCCTGCTAGACCAAGCCCAGCCTTCCCGCTCACCCGCCCCGTCCGCACAGGCACCGGAACCGGTACTTACTGAGCACAGCGCCTGGATCGAGCAACACGTCCTGCCTTCACGGTTGCTGAACAGGGAGGATGAGCTGCGAGAACTGACCGAGTTCTGCATCGGGGCGGACCTCCCGGGCACGTCCGCGTATGTGTGGTGGCAGGCAGGCCCCTGGGCTGGCAAATCGGCCTTGGTCTCCGACTTCGTGCTACGACACCGGCCACCTGGGGTGGAGATCGCGAGCTACTTCATCACCGATCGGTTGGGCCGCAACGACCGGGAAGACTTCCTTAGGGCCGTGACACGCCAGTTGGCCTCCCTGGCCGGGCGAGATGCCGGGACTACACGCATCCGTCCGGAGGACTTCCCCGAACTGTGTGAGGCAGCCGCGAAAGCATGCCAGGACCGCGGCCAGCGCCTGGTGCTGCTGGTTGACGGGCTGGACGAAGACCGAGGAGCCAGCTCCGGCGGATTGAGTATTGCCGCCCTGCTACCGCGAAACCCGCCAGCGAGCATGCGCATCGTGGTCACCGGTCGGCCTAGCCCGCCCATCCCGGATGACGTTCCCCCCGACCACCCCCTCCGCGCTCCGGGCATCATCCGTGCCCTTGCTCCGTGGCCTCACGCGGCAGGAATCAGCTCCTTGGCCCGGCGAGAGCTGGACCGGCTGCTGGATGACGAACAGGCGGGGGTTCCTCTCCTCGGTCTACTAGTGGCGGCTCGAGGCAGCTTGACGGCCACAGACCTGGCCCGCCTTGTCGGATTACGTCCGTATCGGGTCGACCGGCTGCTGCGCGGAATCACCGGCCGTAGTTTCATCCCCGGCACCCACGGCCAAGTCCTGATCTCTGATTTGCCGACCGGCAAGCATCCCCACGTGTTGGGACACGAAGAGCTGCGCAGGGAGGCACTGACTGCCCTGGGCGACGTGACCAGGTTCGAGGAGCAGCTGCACGCTTGGGCGGAGGACTACCGCGCCCAAGGTTGGCCGTCTGACACCCCGTCCTACCTCCTGTACGACTACCCGCGCATGCTGCACAGCTCCGGCGACAGCGAGCGGCTAACTGCGATTGTTCTTGATCCGTATCGTCAACGTGCCCTACTGGAGCGCGCATCACTCGATACGGCGTACTCCGAAATCGAGCTGAGCGCCCAGATGGTCCGCGACCGTCGACCAGGCGACCTAGGGGATCTGGCAGCGCTCGCTGCTTGCTCAGCCATGCTCACCGAACGAGCCAGGTCCTTGCCACCAAGCCTCCCGGTTGCGTTCGCTCGGCTGGGATATCCTCAACGCGCCATAGAATTTGCGCTGGCCGCGCCCGATCCTGCTTTGAAGGCTGTCTGCCTGGCGAAGGTGGCCCGTGCGTTGGCTGGCACTGACGATCAGCATGCCATCCAAGCGGCGCGGGAGGCCGCGCGCTGGGCCGGGCGTGCCCGTGATGAAGCATCCCCTCCAAACGGGGACGAGTATGATGCCGAGGCCGCTGTAGGGGAGGCCGCCGTTGCGCTGATCGCCATTGGCGACCACAAGCAAGGACTCGAGCTACTCACCTCGCTCAGCGCTCCCAGATGGGCCGGTGACGAAACCCTCAGCTGTGTGGCCACAGCGGAGGCAGCCCTTGCTGCCCGGCCTTACAACCCTGCGCTAGCTGAGAAGTTGCTGAGCCTGGCCGAAGAGTACGCCGACGAAGTCGCATCCAGCTCCCCGTCAAACCCGAGCGCACCGGTAACCGCATGGTCCGCCGTCGCCGTCGCCGTCGCCGCTGATGACATGCGAGCCGCCCGGCTGAACGAACGGATCAGCCAGTACGCAAAGGATTTCCCGTCAAAGTTGTTGGCCTGCATGGTCCATGCTGCCGCGGCCTCCGCCCTGGTCGCAAATCGCCCTGAACAGGCGAAATCCCTGGCTCAACAGGCGACACGGAACCTGGAACATGCGCTGCGCGCCCCTGAAGTGTTGCCGACCGATGACGTAGCCGATCTGAACATGTTTCTGGGCCACATGCTTACCTATGTCGTGCGCGCCTTGGTGGACACCGGCTCTGTGGACCAGGCCTGCCAACTCATGGCTCTCGTACCCGAAGCACGGCGCATTGGCCTGCTTGGCACGGACGTACGCACCGACGCCCAGGCCCTGATCGCCGAGACTCTCGGCAATCCAGACGAGGAATCGTCTATCGAAGCGTTAGCCAAGCAGGCGTGCAGTCTCGCAGAGCAGAACCGGCCAGCTGAGGCGAGTCGCCGACTGAGTCAGGCATTGGAAGCGCTCGGATCTCCCCAGCCTGGTGTTCGGCCACGCGAGACCTGGCTCATTCCTCTGTGCACAGCGCTCGCTGCCATCGGCCGACACACTGAGAGTGCGCAATTGGCCCGTAGTCTAAGCGGCGCAGCTGAGCAAGTGCAGGCACTGGCGGCATCGGCCATCTCAACGATGAAAGCAGGAAATGTCACCGATGCTCGGCGGCTGGCGCGCGAGGCTGCTGACCTCACTCAGGCGCTCGAAGACACTGGCAATTCCTCTTTCTTCGAAGGTGCTCTAGGGATGAATGTGACGGCCGCAATGGGTGCTGCCGCGCAGGCACTTGCTCACGTCGGCGAAAAAGACCGGGCCTTGTCGCTCGTCGAGGAAACGGGAAGTGCGGGTAGCAAAAAACAGTGGAGCGCACTTGTATCGGTCGCGGCCGGACTGCGCTCCCACGAACCGGCCACCACCGCAGACATCATCGACCGCCAACGCAAAAACCTCCTGGCCATGGAGGTCTCACCGCAGGGCTCGCAAGGACTTATCGCCGAGCTTTCCGAGCTCTTCGTTGCCATTGGCGGTGTGGATGCGGAGTGCACTGGTCGCATTCTTAGGGCGGTCGAGCAAGTTTTTTCGAGAATCCGAGCTTCGAATACACCGCTGGACGCGGAGGATCTTCTGGTGCTCCTGGTCATGGGTGCTCGACATCAGGACGAAAGCGCCCACCAAACACTGACCAAGTGGGAGCATAAGAGAGCGGACGTCCCGCCCTGGCATCTTCCGATCGCTTCCATAGCAATCGCGCATGCGGCTCTCGGGGACTGCGAGTCTGCCATGAACTCCGTGAATAACCTCAACTCTTCATACGACCGTGCTGAGGCGTTCACAGCTGTGGCCGGCTATCTTACGGGAACGCCAGTAGTCATACGAGATGTCTCAATATCTACCGGCGCAGCTTTCTCTCAGACGTTTCGCTCCCTAACTCTTTCACAAATGCCTCCCGACGCGGCACAAACAATCGATTCGGCAGTGCCATTCGCGGCCGCTGCGCTCGCGGGCGACGGCTGGTACCACGCTCTGCCGATCCTGGCCCGCCTAGCGCCGTCTGCCGTAGAACGCGTGCAGGATATTGTCTTCACCCACCGACGCCTCTACTGATAATCCAGCCACACTTAGTACTGCAAACAGATTGCAATGGGACGAACACAAGAAGTGACTAGTCGTGCGTGGTCATCACTGATCTCGACACCTAGTCGCGGCCCTTCGCTGACTCCACCGCATCCCTCCGCCGTTTGTTCAACTGGGTCTGCGCTCAGATCTCACACCCGGTCGGGGCGTGGTCGCTGTTCAGACTCCGCTCCCAGCAGCCTGCCCATGTGAGTCACTACCGCAGGCACACGGAAAGCAACCTGTCGTTGCGGTACTTTGACAGCGACGCCCTCGTCGATGTAGCGGTGGCCGGTGGCGAAGGAGATGTGGTTCTTTCTGGCGAGAGCCTCGATGGGGCTCCATCGCGGAACCAGCGCAGGACCAGGACGGGCTTGCAGCAGGCCAGGAGACGGGAACTGGGACTCCACGCCCAATGTCGGGAGAACCAGGATTCACCCCCTGATCAAATTTTCTGATTTTTATTTCTTTTCTCTTTTCCCCTTTCGCAAGAAATAGTTGATACTATCGCATGAAAGTGGAATTATTTTCACCCCCGACCGGGAAAATCTCCTTGCACTAGCTGAATATCTGCCAATCGACGAAGAATCAGGTTCGTCATCTGCTCCATTAGGCCTGCGCGCTCAGGACTAAGCCCTTCGAATTGTCCATGGGCGGCAGAATTTCTCAGGCCAGCGCACATCTCTATATCTTTCACATCCTGAGCAGTGATAAGACCTGCACTGCGCAAAGCAGAGGTATACGCAGCCACAGACGGCCTATTTCTCAGCTCCAGACCATGAGCATCGACAGCAGAACGAAGCGCCGTCTCAAGCGCCGCCCCGCACAGGACAATTGGCGCAGCAGGATGAGACCTCGGCTCCTCCAAAAGCCTCCGAACTTGACTCATTATATCCGTACCCACGAGCGAAACTTCGCTCCACTGACGCTCCCCCAAAATTTCATTTGCCCCCGATTCAACCTGGTTAATCCATTCCTCCAAAAGATCACCGACCGCGTGCGCACCGGACTCAAGGGACTGCCCATCCCCTTTGCTGTCATATATAGCGTTAGCCCGGTGAGTCCAAGAACTCTCGTCGCCAGCATACCTACGCAAGAACTCCAGAGCAGCTGCAGATTTTGCCATCACCTTGGACAGCGCGGCGTGATTTGCAACCGTCCAGTAGCCTCCAGATCCGTGTCCCGAGGAGTGCCAATCCATATCCGCTTTAATGTCAGCAGATAGCCTTCGCGCATAATTCAATAGATTTTCCCGACTAGCGCCATCTACCATATTCCACTCCTTTGAAAAGACATTATTGCACCCACGAAGCACACTAACCGCTCTTGGTTGCGCCTTCAGGCGCTACCAGAGATAGTCTGATCTAATTACCTTGACGTCACTATAATCTGAGGTGCGAATTCGACACAACGAACCATAGGACCTTTGATCCGGTCGGAAACCGGCTCCGGGGACGAGGAAGCCCCAGGCCAGCCGGGGTGAACCCGTGGTCTGCCCTGGGGCCTGAAAGGGCCGTATAGCTCCTGGTGTGCTCGCCGGTCCGGCTACCGCACTACCGGCTCACGGGTTTGAGCATCGCCGCCGTCGCCTCGGCCGCCGCCCGAGCCACCTCCGGGAACACCGTCCGATACGTGTCCTGAGTGAAGTGCGTGGTGACATGGCCGAGCTCTCCCGAGACCACCTTCACGTCCGCCCCCGCGGCCAGCGCCAGCGAGGCGGCCCCGTGGCGCAGCCCGTGCACATGGATCGGCGGCAGCCCCGCCGACTGTCACGGTGCGGCGCGCGCCCGCAGTGGGGCAGGCGATCCGGCAGCCCGATCGGACCAGGGTGTGCTGTGACGCGGTGTCGTCCACTGGGCGATCAGCCTAGGAATTATGCGTCCTCCCGAGTCGGACACCTGCGGGCCTCGGCGCGTGGTCTGTCCGCGGGGCCGACGGCGTTGGCGGTACCGCTGCCGACGATCACCCACCAGGGACTCCTCGGTCTGGACATGCGGGGGGCGACAGTACTCATGCGGTCTCCGTCAAGTGTGAGGTGGTCGTGGCGGCGGTCAGGAGGCGGGGAAGGAGACCTTGGTCAGTTGCTCCGAAGCCCGCCACACGCGCGCGGCCTCCTCCGCGCTGCGCAGCGGCGGGTACAGGCGCTGTTCGGCCGGCGGGCCGCCCAGCCTGCCGAGACCACTGGGGCTGTAGAGCGCTCCCTGCTTGGCGTCGGGGCCGGTCGCGGCCATCAGCGCGGGCAGCTTCGCCGTCTCGACGGTGCCCGCCAGGATCCCGCGCGCCGACAGGGCCCGGATCCGGCGGATGTGCGGGGTGTCCTCGCCGCGGCCGATCTCGGGGCGGGCGGCCAGGAGGCTGGTCGGGGCGACCCCGGGGTGGGACAGGTTGCTGGTGATGCCCCACCCGTGGGCCTGGCTGCGGCGTTCCAGTTCGAGGCCGAAGAGTCCGAACGCGATCTTGGACTGGCCGTAGGCGCGCATCACGTCGTAGGAACGCTCCCAGTTCAGGTCGTCCCAGTTGATGGCGCCACGGCGCGCGGCGATGCTGATCTGCGAGGTCACCCGCGCCCGGCCGGCGCGCAGCAGCGGGAGGAGGTGGCCCACCAGGGCGAAATGGCCGAGGTGGTTGGTACCGAACTGGATCTCGTAGCCGTCGGCCGTGGTCTGCCGGTTCGGGGGCCTCATCACGCCGGCGTTGTTGATCAGGATGTGGATCGGCCTGCCCTCCTCTCGCAGGGTGTCGCCCAGGGCGGCGACCGAGTCGAGTGAGGCCAGGTCGAGGCCGCGCAGCGACACGTCGGCGCCAGCCACCGCGTGCCGGATCGCGGCGATCGCGGCCTCGCCCTTGCGCTGGTTGCGCACGGGGATGATCACCTCGGCGCCCGCGGCGGTCAGCTGCCTGGCCATCCCCAGGCCCATCCCGTCGCTCGCGCCGGTGACGACGACGCGCTTGCCGGTCAGATCCGGCAGGGTGATGTCGATGGTTCCACGTGGCATGGTCCTGCTCCTTGATGTCGTGACTGTGGATGCGCCGGCGAGCCCTCCTCGCCGGGGCGACCCGGAACTCTTCGACCGCACGAGGACTTCGGCGCGGGGGACTCCAGCGCGGGCGACCACGGTGTCGAGACCACCGAAGGCGTCGGTCACGGTCGTCCACGTCCGGGGCGGTCGGCGACCACACGTCCGCTCGCTCCCCCGGCGCCGGTTCGGGCCTCGGCATCGATCCTCGTCGGACGGCACGGACCTATCCAGGACCTCCCGATCACAGGCTCGCCGGGCCGCCCCTGCGCTCCGTATGGGGGGATCGGCGGGTCGTGGCTACCGGCGTCCGCTCGCGGTAGACATGGCAAACGAGGCAGCATTCGAGAGGGGGCGTCGTGATCGACCGCACCGGGTTGGCGGAGTTCCTCCGCAGCCGGCGTGAGGCACTACAGCCGGAGGACGTCGGTCTGCCGCGCGGACAGCGCCGCAGGACGAACGGGCTACGGCGCGAGGAAGTCGCGTCGTTGTGTCACATGTCGGCCGACTACTACTCCCGCCTGGAGCGGGAACGCGGCCCCCAGCCCTCGCAACGGATGCTCGCCTCGATCGCCCAGGGCCTGCACATGTCGCTCGACGAGCGCGACCACCTGTTCCGCCTGGCCGGCCACAACCCGCCCGCCAGGGGCACGTCCAACGAGCACATCAGCCCCGGGCTCCTGCGCGTGCTCGACCGCCTGGACGACACACCCGCCGAGATCTCCAGCGAGCTCGGCGAAACCCTGCGGCAGTCCCCGATGGGCGTCGCGCTGACCGGCGACACGACGCGGTACACCGGGCCCGCTCGTAGCGCGGGGTACCGGTGGTTCACCGACCCCGCCTCCCGGCGGATCTACGCGCCGGAGGAACACCCGTTCCTGACGCGGATGTACGCCGCGGGGCTGCGTGAGCTCGTCACCCTCCGCGGCCCCGAGTCCCGCGCCGCCCACCTGGCCGACCTGCTGCTGGCACGCAGTGAGGAGTTCCGGCGGGTGTGGGGCGACCACGAGATCGGGATCCGCCCCCACGAGGTCAAGCACTTCGTCCACCCCGAGGTCGGCGCGCTGGAGTTGAACTGCCAGCGGCTGGTCGACCCCGGCCAGGCCCATCATCTGATGGTCTACACCGCCGTCCCCGGCACCGAGAGCCACGAGAAGCTCCAGGTGCTCTCGGTCATCGGCGCTCAGACACTCCACTGACGGCGGGAACCGGGCGTGCCCGCGCGCCCGCGGTGGGGCCGACGGCCGTGGGTCGTATTCGTCCAGGTGACGGCTCTCGTTCAAACAGGGGACGGACGTGCCCGATAGAAACCGTGGGTGACCACTCCCCCGCAACGAGGAGCCTCCATGCCGCGCACCCACCTCTCACGTCGATCCGCCCTCAGCCTGGGCGCCACGGGCACAGCAGGCGTCCTCCTGGCCGGAGGCGGGGCCGGTCCCGCCCTGGCCCAGGGCAGGAACAACCGCCCGGTCCTGACGCACGGCATCCAACTCGGCGACCCCCGCGTCGACGGTGCCGTGGTCTGGACACGGGCCGACCGCCCCGCACGGATGGTCGTCGAGGTCGCCACCCGGCCCGACTTCCGCGACGCACGCACCGTCCGCGGGCCACAGCTCACCCCGGCCGGTGACGGTACGGGACGGGTCCGCATCACCGGGCTCGACGCGGGCCAGGAGGTGTACCTGCGCGTGCACGCCGAAAGCGGACGGTACTCCAGTGAAGTCCTCGAAGGCGGCTTCCGTACCGCCGGAGGCGCCGACGACGACACGATCCGTTTCGTGTTCTCCGGAGACGTCGCCGGCCAGGGGTGGGGCATCAACCCCGACATCGGCGGCATGCCGATCTTCGCCGCCATGGCCGACCGCGACCCGGACTTCTTCCTCCACCTGGGCGATGCCGTCTACGCCGACGGACCGCTCCAGGAGAGCGTCGTACTGCCCGACGGGCGCACGTGGCGCAACGTGGTCACCGAGGAGAAGGCGGCGGTCGCGCAGACGCTGGCCGAGTACCGCGGCCAGTACGCCTACAACCTGCTCGACGACGCACTGCGCGGCTTCGCCGCCCGGGTTCCGCAGATCGTGCAGTGGGACGACCACGAGGTCGTCAACAACTGGTACCCGGGCGAGATCCTCGACGACGACCGCTACACCGAGACCGATGTCGATCGGCTGGCCAGGCGGGCCCACCGGGCGTTCCACGAGTGGATGCCCATCGTCCCGGCCGAGGCGGTGGACGGCAGGATCTACCGCAAGCTGTCCTACGGCCCCGACCTGGACGTCTTCGTCATCGACATGCGGCCCTACCGGGACGCCAACTCGGGGGGAACGGCCGCTTTCGAACGCGTCCTCGGCGAGGCGCAGGCACGCTGGCTGGTCGACGGGGTGTCGGCCTCCACCGCGACCTGGAAGGTGATCGCCTCGGACATGCCCCTCGGCGTGGTCGTGCGCGACGGCCAGGACATCGAGGCGGTGGCCAACGGCCTGCCCGGCGCGCCGCGCGGGCGCGAGGCCGAACTCGACGAGGTGCTGCACGGCCTGCACCGCCGGGGTGCGCGGAACGTGGTGTGGGTGACGGCCGACGTCCACTACACGGCCGCGCACCACTACTCCCCCGAGCGTGCGAGCAGCCGCGAGTTCACCCCGTTCTGGGAGTTCGTGTCCGGGCCGCTGCACGCCGGTGCGTTCGGGCCGAACGCACTCGACCCCACCTTCGGGCCCGAGGTGGTGTTCCAGAACGCGCCGCCGGTGGCGAACACCTCGCCGCTCGACGGCTTCCAGCACTTCGGCGAGATCGAGATCGACCGGCAGAGCAAGGAGCTCACCGTCTTCCTGCGTGACGCCAACGGAGACTCCCTCTGGACGCGGACCCTCACCCCCGAGGACCGCTCACGCTGACCGAGGCCCTGTCCGACACCGGACTCGGGGGCTCAGGTGACCACCGCCGCGGACGTGATGGTGCCGGAGTCGATCGTGGAGACGACGGCCGCCCCCGGCACCACACGGATCCCGAACCCCTCGTTCTCGGACGACTCCCGGGCCAGGACGTTCCCGGCCGTGCGGGAGGCCGTGCCGTCCCAGGGGTGGGCGGTCGGCACGACCGCACGGCCACCGCTTCGTCGGCCATGAGTTGATTCGAAGGGGGCGATGTGGCGTGTGGACCCGGCTCCGGCCGGAGGGCGCATGGGGGTGGACGGGACGCCGAAATTGCGCGTTCTGCACTCCTTGTGGTGATACGACGCTACACATAGCATCGGGGCGACCTCACCCGGTCACCGATGAGATCAACCCCCTCACCCCCAGGGAACCCCCATGTTGAGACGGATCCTCACACCCCTCCTGATCACCCTGAGTGCGCTCGCGCTGACGTTGGTGGGCACCGCCCCGGCCACCGCCGCGACCGCGGAGCGGTCCCAGCCGCTGCGCCAGACCGTCCTGTACTACGACGCGAGCCAGGCCGCGGAGTACACCTCCGCCGTCTCCTCGGCCGTGCGCGTGTGGAACTCCAGCGTCGGCAACGTCCGTCTGGCGCCCGCCTCCGCCTGGCAGCGCGCCGAGATCCGCATCATCGCCGACGACGGCTGGCCCCGCGCCCACCTGGGCCCGGTGCGCCCCGGCGGGCAGGTGACCGTCTGGATGGGCCGCCAGGGCACCGACGCCGGCTACGACGCGGTGCGCATCGCCGCGCACGAGCTCGGCCACAGCCTGGGGCTGCCCGACGCCAAGCCCGGCCCGTGCTCGTCGCTCATGTCCGGTTCCACCGGCGGGGTCGACTGCACCAGCCGCTATCCCAACGCCTCCGAGCGCGCGCGGGTGGAGGCCAACTACGGCGGCGGCCTGAGCGGTCGCAGCGCCACCGACGGGGAACTCCTGGTCGACCGCGCCTGACCGGCGCACCGGCCCGGCCTTCGGCGCGGGCCCGCCTCGGCGGGTCGGCGCCGAAGGCCTCACGCGGCCGGCCACGGCCCGGGCCTTCGGCGTCACAGGTCCTCGAACGTGTCCTCTCCCGGCCGCCACACCATCCAGGAGCGGTCCTCGAAGCCGGAGAGATGGGCGATCTCCGGGCCTTCGATCTCCTCCTGGGCCGGATGGAGCCGGATCGCGCCCCGGGCGAAGTCGAGCCGGAGCCCGCTGCCCGTCGCCTCGTGGGTGGCGACGACGTCCTGGCCGATGAGGCCGCACAGCGCGTCCCTCCACCCCGGGTCCGTCGGGCCGAGGCACCGCCCGTCCACGTCCACGCGGGGCGGAACGTCACAGATGAGCGAGGGCGTGTCTCCGGAGGCCTCGCCGTCGAACCACAGCTGGACGCGGTCCAGCACGAACTGCACCGAGTAGAGCCGGCGACCGACGAGCCGGCCCAGGAGTGCGTTCGGTACGTACACGGTGACCAGGCCTCCGGAGTGTGGACGGGTCCGATCCTCGCACAGCGGGTCCGCGCGCTCCCCCGCCCGCCGGACGTGGGCCCGCCGTCCGCTCCTCAGCCCTCGGCCCCCGGCCGTTCACCCTTCGGCGTGAACACCGCCTCCCGGGCCCGCCGGGGCGTGACCACCTCCTTCAGGGCGGGGTCGGTGAGCAGCACCACCGGGGCGATCCGGTGGGGCGCCGGCGGATACCACTCCGGCAGGGCCTTCTCGATGACCGCCCAGGCGTCGTCCGTGGCCCCGCGGGCGGCCAGGTCGCGTGCCGTGTCGAGGGCACGCTCGAAGGCGGGCGGCTCCGGCGCGCGGTGCGCGGCGAGCCAGGCCTCGCTGTCGGGGACGGTCGCCGGCAGGTCGGGGTCGGGCACGATCTCGCCCAGGAGCCGGATCGCGTGGGCCGCGTTGCCGGCCGCGTCCTGTCCGGCGGCGCGCAGGAAGAGCGGGACCGCCTCGGTACGGACCTGGTCGGTGCCGATCTCGGCCACCACGTGCGGGCGGCGGAGCAGGCCGCGCAGCTTGTGGTGGGTCGCGCGGGCGTCGAGGAACGCCGAGAGCACCACTCTCAGGTAGGCGGCCGCTCCCGACCCCTTCTCCTCGGCTCGGCGCAGGGTGTCCAGGGCGTCGTCGACCCGGCCGTTCAGGGCCGCGCGACGTCCCTGGGCCAGCAGTTCCTCGGCGCCCTCCGGGCGTACCGGCCGCCCCTCGGCACCGCTCAGCTCCTCGAAGGAGGCGCGCTCGTCGACGACCAGGTCGGCGAAGGACCGGTGGCGCTCACCGAGCCCGGGGTACCAGCTCGCCCACACGTAGGCGGCCCACTCGCCGTCGGGCGAGACGTCGCCCGCGTCCAGCAGCCAGTACTGGGCGTCGCCCTCGTCGGAGACCAGCAGCGCCGGTCCGACCAGCTCCTCCCCCTCCAGGTACTCCTCGGGAAGGGCCTCGTCCGCCAGGTCGGCCAGCCAGCCGACGGTGGCGGTGCCGCGCAGGCTGTACATGAACGTGCCCATGGTGCTCCAGCCGTCGGACGCGGCGAGGAAGGCGCGGTAGCCGGGCGGGAGGGGGCGGCCGAGCCGCTGCTCCAGCGCCGCGATCTGCTCCCCGGTGGCTCCGTCGTAGCCCAGCCAGGACGCCGAGCGCTGCTCCTCGCTGGTGGTGTACAGGTCGCCCTCGTCCAGCGCACGCAGCATGTCGGCGCTGAACTCGGCGAGGAAGGACCGCCAGTCCTCGACGGAGTGCGGGGTGCCGGTCACCAGGTCGCCGACGACTCCCGCGAACGGCGCGGACGCCTGGCCCGCGGCGTAGCGGTGCCCGGTGAAGGACTCGTAGGTGCGGTCGGCGGAGAAGAACCGCACCCGCTCGAGTTGGAGTTCGGAGCCGCCGCAGTTGCGGGTGATCTCCAGGCGCAGGTAACGGTACGGCGTGTCCGCCTCGGGGCCGCTCACGTGGAAGTCGCGGGGCAGGTGCCGTCCGGGGAAGAACTCGTCGGAGCGGGTGTCGAGGGTGGCCCACGTGTGCCCGTCGACCGACCCGCTGAGCTCCCAGGCGCACGGGTCGCGGTCGGCGAAGTCGTTGGCGGAGACCAGGACGTAGTGCCGGACGTGGACGGGTTCGGTCAGGGTGAACTCCAGCCGGTCGGCGTCGCGCCAGGAGAGCCACTTGGCGGAGGTGTCGTCGAGGAGGTTGAGGGCGATCTCACCGGCCGCCCTGTGCTCGTTGCCCGCCCGCGCGTCGCGCACGCTGCCGGTGACCTCGCCCGCCGCCCGGGCCTCGTCCAGGTCCAGGGTGCGCAGGACGATGGCGCCGCCGCCACCCTCGCGGTCGGCCCAGGCGACCCGCACGGCGGGGGCGCCGCCGTCCTCGATGAGCAGCCGCAGCTCCTCCGGCTCCCGCTCGCCGCCCTGGACCCGGAACCAGTGGCCGGGGCGGTCCGGGAGCCGTTCCGCCAGGCGCCCCCGCCACGCGTGGGAGGTGCCGTGCGGGGTGATCCGCGCACCGGTGAAGGTGGTCATGGCGGGGTCGAACCCGGCCACGGCCTCGGCGCCGTCGAGGTCGCGCCAGCCGAGCTGGGCCAGGGGCACCGCTGCGTCCGGTTCGAACCGGACGACGAGCCGGTGGTCCGGAAGCCACTCCCCTGTTCCGGCCCGCTGCCGTTCCGTGTGGAAGACGAGGGCGGGCGTGTGCTCCAGCATGGGGCTCCAACCTGTGCGGGGGTACGGGTCCGGGGCCGGGCCCTCGACCGGACCCGCGCCCCTGCATCCGCGCAGAGCCTACGGCCGGGCTGCGACACGTAACGGCCGACCGCTCCGGCCTACGCCTGGTGCATGATCTGGATCAGGTTGCCGCAGGTGTCGTCGAACACCGCGGTGGTGACCGGTCCCATCTCCAGCGGCTCCTGGGTGAAGCGCACCCCGTGCCCGCGCAGTCGCTCGTACTCCGCGCGCACGTCGTCCACCGCGAAGGCGGTGACCGGGATGCCGTCGTTGACGAGCGCCTCCCGGTACGGCTTCACCGCGGGATGCCCGGACGGCTCCAGCAGCAGTTCGGTCCCCTCGGGCTCCTCCGGGGACACGACGGTCAGCCACCGGTCCTCCCCGATGGGGACCTCGGTCTTCTTCACGAAGCCCAGCACGTCGGTGTAGAAGCGCAGGGCCTTGTCCTGGTCGTCGACGAAGACGCTGGTCAGATGGATCCTCATGGTGTGGTCTCTCCTTCGTCGGGCCTGGTCCACCGCTCGGCGATGTGCCGCAGCGGTGCCGTGTTCAGGTCGTGGAACTTGTAGCGCCCCTCCCGCCGGCTCTCGACGAGTCCGGCGGCCTCCAGCACGGCCAGGTGCTGCGAGACCGCCTGTCGCGACATCGCGAGCTCGTGCTTCATGCTCAGCCGTGCGCAGATCTCGAACAGCGTCTGTCCGGGACGCTCGGCGAGCTCGTCGAGGATCGTCCGGCGGGTGGGGTCGGCCAAGGCTTTGAAGATGTCGTCGGCCATGCGCCCACTATAGGCAAGTGGGTACTTGCATATCAAGTCGTGACCTGCACAGTCGCCATCAAACACCGGAAGGTCCGCCCAGCCCGGCCTCCCGACCGACCTCGGCGCGGCGCCCGGCGCCCGGCGGCACCGACCCGGCCGCCGGGCCGGCCGCCGGGCCGCCACCGCCGGAGGAGCACAACCGGCACAGTGGGACCTTTCGGCCAAAGGCCCGGGTATCTCCGTTTCGCGGATGCGGACCGCCCGACCTCTCTAGGGTCGGGCGGAACGACCCCGAGGAGCGTCGATGCCCAACCCAGCGGAGCAACCCCTCCCCCGTGACCCCTACCGGAACCTGGTCCTGCTCGCCCTGCTCACCCTGTCCGGGCATGCTCCCGCCCACGACCTGCTGCAACAGGCGCACCGCGCGGTGACCACCGCCCTGCCGTGGGGACGGCGCAATCCCCGGGCACACGAGTACCCGCGGGTCCGCCGCCGGGTCCTGCGGCGTGCCCTGCGCCTCCGGGGCACGCACCGCCGCACCGGGCTCCGCGTCGCCCCCGTCGACGGTCCCGGACCGCTCGCGTCGTCCCTGGCACCCCTGGACGGGCTCGATCCGGCCGCGCGTGCGGGGTTCGCCCTGGTGCGGATCGAACGGCTGGCGCCCGAGCGGGCGATCGCACTCCTTCGGTCCGTCGGGGTGAGCGACCCCGAGCGGGCCCTGGACCGGGCGGTCGCCGTTCCGGACGGCTTCCGCCCGCCCGATCCCACCGTGGTACGCGTGAGCGGGCGCGGTGCGCCCCCAGGACGTCCACTCCTGCTCATGGCGGGAGCCGTCGGGCTCTCCCTGGGCCTGGCGGCGGCCCTGACCGGTTCTGCTCCCTCCGCGCGGCAGGTGGACCCGCTGTCCCCGGAGGTGACGGTGACAGCGCTCACGAACACGCGGGCGTGGCGGGAGAGCTTCCGGCTCGACCTGACGGTGTGGCACGCCAGAGGCGACGCCACCGGCGACGAGGCCCTGGTGGACGAGGCCGTGGCCGCCTGGAGCGAGCGCGGCCAGGCGCCGCGGGACCCTCGACTGGTGTTCGCCGGTCGGGTGGACGGCCGCGAGGTGGTGCTGCTGCACGACGCCCCGTGGACCGCCAGGTACACCCGGGACGGGGGCGACGCGGAGGTCGAGGTGTTCGCCGAACCCGCCAACGGGGTGGCGCACTGGCCCGCGCTGCGCCTGTCCGAGACGGCCGAGGGCGCGCGCTACCTGCTACCTCCGTGGGTCACCGAGGCGGCGTGGGCGTCCTTGGGCGCTGCGGAGGACGGGTGGTCGGCCGCGGAGTGGGACGAGCACGGCGTGACCGGCCCCCTGCCTGTCGCAGAGCACTGTGGAACCGGCCCGGTCCTGCGGCTGCGCGCCCCCGAGGTCGCGCACGGACAGCCCTACACCGTGGTCGACCTGGGCGGCGGCTCCACCGCCCACCTGGGGTACATGCCGCCCCCGCCCACCCCGATCCGCCGTCTGGGCCCGCACGAAGTGCTGGACCCCGAGCACGGCTTCGACCTGTGGGGCGAGGTGGCCTGCGCGGGCGAGGCGCCCAGCGGCAGCGTGTCCGCCGCGACGGCGTGGGAGTTCGCCGAGCAGGACCTGCCCGGCGGAGGCACGGGCCGATGGGTGTGCGTGCGCTACGGCACGCACGACGGCGGCGGCCTGGTCCGCGCGGTCCTGGTCGCCGACACCGAGGACGGCACCGAGACGATCACCGCCGGGGAGCGCCACGGAGGATGGGAGTGCAGCAACCTGAATCGCCAGGTGGCGGCGGGTACCTGGTGGCAGTCGGACGCCGGCCGGTGGCACTACCTCGCGGCGGCCTCGCGCGAGGTCGCCGGTCTGCGGGTGTCGGGCGCGGTCGAGGGGGGCGGGGACGGCCCCGTCCTGGCCGCGGACGGGCCCCGGCGCGGCGACGGCCCGCCCGACGGGGCCGTCACGGTGAGTGCGGTGAATGTCCACGGCGACCCGATGACCTCGCTCACGGATTGACGGGGTCCCGTGCAGAACGGTGTCGGCTCCGCGGCGGCGCGACACGTTCGCGTGCCCCGCAGGCTCCGGACCGCCTTATGCCGAGTCACGCCACCCGTGGGCGCCGGCCACCGGCCTCACGAGCCCTCGGCGGCGTCCGTGGCCGGGGGCGGGCACTCCCCGCCCGGCTCCACGGCGAGCTCGTAGTGCCACAGCTCGTTGGCGTAGGTCTGGCACAGCCCGAACTCCGAGCCGAACCGCGAGAACCAGTCCGCGGCGTCGGTGTACCCCACGTCCACCGCGTCCCCCGTCACGTGCGAGGACTCCTCGGCGGTGGCCACCCAGCGGGCGGCCTCCTCCTCGCTCCCATAGGTCGTCACGGCCGCCTCCAGCAGGAACCGCTGGTAGCGCTCGCTGCGCCACCCGCTGGTCACGACCACCTCCACGCCCTCGGCCTCGGCCGCGGCGGCCGCCTCGCGCACGGCCGCCCACAGCTCCGGGTCGAGCCGTTCCAGCGCCGGGACCTCGGCCGACACCTCCAGGCCCTCGCCCTCGGGGACGTAGCCGTCCGCCTCGGTCAGCGGCGTCAGCCGGGTGACCGGCATCCGCTGCGCCGCTCCGGGACCTCCGTCGCCGTGAGCCCGGCCCGACTTCCCGTCCGCCGAGCCGCCCGCCGTACAGGCTCCCGCCAGTACGGCGACCGCCAGCGGCGTCACCGCCAGGGCCGCGACCACCGTGGACCGACGCGATCGCACCACACCGTCCCCCTCCACTCCGGGCCGGGCCCGACGCCCGGCGCTGAGCGACCAGGCCACCAGGAGGGGTGTTGCGCCAGTGTTGGGATTTCTCGCAACACTGACGCAACACGGTCCTCTCCTACACTCGGACCCTGAGTCGCCCGCCGGGGCGCCTGTGAGCAGGAAGGACGTCGCATGCGCGTGCTGGTGGTCGAGGACGAGCCCTTCATGGCCGAGGCCCTCCAGTCGGGCCTGCGCCAGGAGGCCATCGCCGCCGACCTCGCCCTGGACGGCGACGAGGCCCTGGAGCGCATCGCCGTCCACGACTACGACGCCGTCGTCCTGGACCGCGACATCCCCGGCACGCACGGCGACGACGTGTGCGCCGTGCTGGTCCGCGACCACCCCGGCACCCGCGTGCTCATGCTCACCGCCGCGGCCCGGCTGCGCGACAAGGTCGACGGCTTCACTCTGGGCGCCGACGACTACCTCACCAAGCCGTTCGCCCTGGAGGAGCTGGTGATGCGCCTGCGCGCCCTGGCCCGGCGGCCCGCCGCCGCGGTCGATCCCGTGCTGGTCTCCGGCGACCTGCGGCTGGACCCCTACCGGCGGGAGGCGCACCGGGCCGAGCGCCCGCTGCGCCTGCCGCGCAAGCAGTTCGCGGTCCTCGAAGCGCTCCTGCGCGCCGACGGGGCCGTCGTCACGGCGGAGACCCTGTTGGAGAAGGTCTGGGACGAGCACGCCGACCCCTTCACCACGGCGCCCCGGGTCGCCGTGTCCCACCTGCGCAAGGCCCTCGGCGCCCCGGATCCGATCATCACGGTGCCCGGGGTCGGCTACCGCCTCGTGGTCCCCGGGAGCGGGGCGTGAACCGGCCGGCGCGGCGCGGGCTCGGCGCCCGCCAGCGCCTCACGCTCGCGCTGGCCGGGTTCCTCGTGTTGGCCGGGATGACCGTGATGACCGGGGTGTACGCGGTCCTGCGCTTCCTGCCCGCCTATCCGCTGACCACCTCCGACCCGAGCCGGCAGTTCGGCGTCACCTCCCGCGGCCAGATCCTGACGGCCCTCGTACAGGTCTCCGGGGTGGTGCTGCTGGTCCTGGCCGTCATCGGCCTGGTCGGCGGCTGGTTCCTGGCGGGGTGGATCCTGCGCCCGCTGCGCCGGGTCGACGCGGCGGTCCGGGTCGCCGCCACCGGCCGCCTGGACCACCGGATCCGCTGGGAGGGGCCCGACGACGAGTTCCGCCGGCTCGCCGACGCCTTCGACCACATGCTCGACCGGCTCCAGGACGCCTTCTCCGCCCAGGAGCGGTTCGCCGCCAACGCCTCCCACGAACTGCGCACCCCGCTGGCGATCACCGCGACCATGCTCGACGTGGCCCGGCGCGATCCCGACCACGACCACGCCGTGCTGCTGGAGCGCCTGGACCTCGTCAACGAGCGCGCGGTCGGCCTCACCGACGCCCTGCTGCGGCTGGCCGCCGTGGACGCCGTCACCGCCGCCTCCGGCCCGGTCGACCTGGCCGACGCGGCCTGGCGGGCGATGGCCGACATCGCGGCGGAGGCCGAGCGGCGCGGCGTCGCCCTGGAGAGGAACCTGTGCCCCGCCGCGGCCCGCGGTGACGACGAACTGCTCGTGCGCATGGCCGACAACCTGCTGCGCAACGCCGTGCGGCACAACACCGAGGGCGGCACCGCGTGGTGCTCGACCGGCCGTACCGGCGACGGCAGCGCGGTCCTGCGGGTCGCCAACACCGGCACCGTGCACACCGAGGCGGGCGCCGCCCGGCTCACCGAGCCGTTCCTGCGCGGTGAGGGACGCACCCGGCGGGACGGTGAGGGCCACGGTCTGGGGCTGGCGCTGGTCTCCCGGGTGGTCGCGGTGCACGGCGGCACGCTGGAACTGCGTCCGCGCGCGGGCGGAGGGCTGGAGGTCACGGTCACTCTGCCCGGCCCCGGGGAGCCGGAGCGCCGGTAGCCACGGTCATCACATCACTCGGCCGGGAGGGCGCCACGGGTCCAGGGCGAGCCGGGAGCGGGGGCGAGGGGGCACGTGGGGCACGTGGGGCCGCGGACGGACCCGGGGCCGGAGTCCCGGGGCCGGAGTCCCGGGGCCGTCCGCGGTCGGTCAGAGCTGCTCCGGCTCGCCGTCCCGTGGCTGCCAGGTGCGCAGCCGTCCGCACATGCCGAAGCGTCTGGGCCCCGGACGCGGTTCGGTGCGCACCAGCGCGGCGTCGTGCATGAGGCCGGGCTCGCCCCGTGCCAGCGCCGCGAGCTGGTCCCGGGTCAGCTCCGCCTCGCGCTCCACGTTCTCCTGCCAGATCCGGCGCCACGCCGCGACCCGGGGCCGGACCAGCGCCGCCGCGTGCCGCTGGAACTCGCGCAGGGCCTCCTGGCCGTGCGCCCCGACCGACGCGACGAGTTCGAGGTAGCCCTCCATGGCGAGGTCGCGGCGCGCCCTGGCCTGTCGGCCGAGCTCCTCCTCGGACGCGTCCGGGGAGAGCCGCGCGGCGGCGTCGTAGGCCTCCCGGTCGGCCAGCACCTCGCGCGGGAAGGTGAACACCGCGTCGCCCGCCTCCGGGAGCCCGGCGTTCTGCATGACCACGGTGAGTTCCAGCCCGCCGTGGTTGACCAGGCGGTGCACCGTGCCCGGACCGAACCACAGGACGGTGCCGGCCGACAGCTCCGCCGCCTGCGCCCCCTGCCCGGTGACGGTGTGCACCTCCCCGCGCCCGGCGGCGACCACGTAGGCCTCCGTCGACGCCGTGTGCATGTGCGGCGTGCCGCCGTGCAGGCCGTCGGCGGCCTCCCACTCGTAGACCCGGAGGCCGCTGACGGCGGTGCCGCCGGGAAAGCGCGGTGTGCTCATGGCGTGAACTCCTCGGCCAGGGCCGTGATCTCCTCGTCGGCGCACGGCCGGTCCACGAACACCAGCCGGTGGCGGAGCGCGAGCACGTCGCCCGGCGCGAGGGTGAGCGTCCGGTCGAAGGACGGCGAGGGGCTGAACACGGGGATGGGCTCCGAGCGCAGGAACCACGTGATCGGTACCGCGCCCGTGCTGGTACCGGCGAAGGCGAGGACGGTCGCCCCGCCGTCGATCTCGTCGTGCTGTCCGCTGAAGGCGATCCAGTCCGCCCGGGTGCCCATGATGTCGTTGCCGCGGTGCCCGGCCGAGCTGACCGCGTCGCCGCCGGTCCACGCGCGCGGGCCGCGCCAGAACAGCCCGGTGTAGCCGGCGGCGGGGCGCCCGGCGGTGGTGGGGCTGCCGAGTTCGAGCGCGCCGCCGCGCACGTTGGTCAGCGCGGTCGAGAAGTCCAGGGCCCACAGGCCGCGGTCGCGGTCCACGGAGTGGAACCGGTGCGTGCGGACCTCGGTGATCCACCGCTCCCCCTGGGAGTTCAGCCAGGTCAGGTCCTCGGTGCAGGCGACCTCGCCGTCGTGCTCCTCGACGCTCCCGAAGCGCTCGTGACGGATGGATCCGACGTTGTCGAGCCAGACGTAGCCCTGGCCGTGCACGTAGGTCGGTCCGCCCCAGAAGTTCTGTCCGGAGACGTGGGACCAGGTCATCTGCAGGCCCTTGTGCCAGCGGTGGTCCCACGGGCGCGCGGCGGTCAGCGGCGCGCCGCTGAGTGTGCGCAGGGGGTGGAGGAAGGGTTTGGGTGCCTCGACGGCCGGGGCGTCGGGCCGCAGGACGTAGCGGGCGATCTCGGTCCCGCACGCGGTCACGGTGAGGTCGTCGTCGGTCCGGGTGAGGGCGGGTCCGTCAGACACTGGTTCCGGTCTCCGTTCGGGTGAGGGCGGACGCCGCGGCGCGCGGGTCGCCCCCGTGCATGGCGTGGTAGAAGCCGCTGTCGGGGGTCAGGTCGCGGCGCCGCACGGTCTCGCCGCGGATCGCCGAGCGGTACATGCCCGTGACGAGTTCGAGCGCGCGCCGCCCGTCGTGTCCGCCGGCGCGGGGGCGCTCGCCCCGTTCCATCGAGTCGAGCAGGGCCGCGAGCTGCGCCCTGTGCGAACTGGGTACGTCCTCCTCCGGCCGCCAGGAGGCGACCGCCGCGTCGCCGTCGTCGACGTGCGGTGCCGCCGTCCAGCGCCAGTGCGCGTTGTCGTAGCCGTAGAGGTGCTCCAGTTCGACCGTGGCGTGCTCGAAGTCGAAGCGCAGGTAGCTGGTCTCCCTGGGCGAGAGGAGGCTGTTGACTACGGAGACCGTCGCGCCGCAGGCCAGGCGCACGATCGCCATCGACACGTCCTCGGTCTGGGTCTCCCGTGCGGACGTGGACATCACCGCCGTCACCTCGGTCCAGTCGCCGAGCAGCGAGAGCATGAGGTCCATCTGGTGGATGCCGTGCCCCATGCTCGGGCCGCCGCCCTCGGTGTCCCACCGGCCGCGCCAGGGCACTTCGAAGTAGGCCGCGTCGCGGTACCAGAGGGTGTTGCACACGCCCACGAGCGGGCGGCCGAGCGTGCCCTGGGCCAGGTGGTGGCGCAGCCCTTCGGCGCCCGAACCGAACCGGTGCTGGAAGACGTAGCTCGCGAAGGGGCCGCCCTCGCCACCCTCACCGCCTTCGCCGCCCTCATGTCGGGCGACCTCGTCGTACTCGGCGAGGGAGAGGGCGGGCGGTTTCTCGCACCACACCCAGGCGCCGGCGTCCAGGCCCGCGATGACCGTGTCCTTGTGGGCGGCGGGCGGGGCGCACACGACGACGAGGTCGGGCGACTCGGCGGCGAGCATGGCGTGCAGGTCGGTGTAGCGGCCGGGCACGCGCCACTCGGCCGCGGTCCGGGCCATGAGCGCCTCGTCGGGGTCGACCAGGGCGGTGACCTCGACCCTCTCGCCCATGTCGGCGAGCGCCGGGAGGTGGACGCCGCGGGCGATGCCGCCGCTCCCGACGAGGGCCACGCGGATCGGGGGACTGGGATCTGGCACGGGCACCTCTGAAGGTCGAAAAGTGAACGTTCACTATCTCTGGCGCGGCCTAAGATAGTGATCGTTCACATCCGATGTCAACAGTGCCCCCGTCCACGAAGGCAGGTCCGATGGCCACGTCCGACACACCGCAGCGCCGGCCGACGCTCAAGGAGGTCGCCCGCGTCGCGGGGGTCTCGCACCAGACGGTCTCGCGCTACCTGCGCTTCGACGGAGGGCTCAAGGAGTCGACGCGTGAGCTGGTGGAGGCCGCGATCCGCGAGCTCGACTACCGCCCCAACCTCATCGCGCGGTCGATGCGCACGCGCCGGACCGGGCGCCTGGCGGTCCTGCTGCCCAGCGTGGGGTCCTTCAGCCCGGACCGGACGCTGGCCGGAGCCATCGCCACCGGTCACGCGGCGGGCTTCGTGGTCGAGGTGCTGAGCGTGGACGGCGACGCCGCGGCCCGCACCGAACGCACGCGCGAACTCGCCGGATCGGGTCAGGTGGAGGGAGTCCTGGCGCTGGCGCCGCTCGCCCCCGACGCCGACCGGCCGCAGGAGGGCGGCGCGCCCGTGGTGGTCTCCGCCGACTTCGACGACGACATGCGGGGCATCGGCGGCCTGGCCGACGGTTCGATCGTCGCCGACCTGGTCGAGGGCCTGGCCGAGCGCGGGCACCGGCGCTTCCTGCACGTGTCCGGATCGCTGGGCTTCGCCTCGGCCCGGGAGCGCAAGCGCACGTACCTGGCGACCGTCGAACGCCTGGGCTTGGAGTCGCACGGCGTGGTCGACGGCGACTGGTCGCCGGAGTCCGGCCGCGAGGCTGTACGCATGCTGGCGGCCGACAGCGGGGTCACCGCCGTCATCGCGGGCAACGACGTGGTCGCGGCGGGCGTGGTCCGCGGCGCCCTCGACCGCGGTTGGAGCGTGCCGGGCGACCTCAGTGTCACGGGGTGGGACAACGACCCGGTGGGCGCGTACCTGTCGCCGGCGCTCACCACGGTCGACGTCGACCGGGAGCGGTTGGGCGCCGAGGCCATGGAACGCCTGGTCGCCACGGTCCGCGGAACCGAGCCGAAGCTCTCGGCCGAGCCCCTGAACCGGATCATCTGGCGCGAGTCCACCGGCCCGGCCCCGCGCCTGTGGTGAGTCGCCGGAGGGCGCGCCGGGGTGAGCGAACCCCTCCGAAGGACCGCCAGGACCCTGCCCTGGCGCGACCGCGGGGACGGCCGACGGCGAGCCCGCAGACGGCCGACGCCCCGCCCGGAGTCCGGGCGGGGCGTCGGTGGGGGTGCTCACCGCGTGGGCAGCGCTAGTCGTTGCCGGCGTCGAAGGCGGCGGCGTCCAGCAGGTCGGCGTCCTCGGAGCCCTGGCCGCGCGAGGCGATCGCCTCGGCACCGCCCTCGGGCATGGCACCGATCAGGCCGGTCGAGGCGGCCTGGGCCGCGCCGATCGACGTGGGGTGGGAGTCGTCGCCCACCATGCCGAGCCTGGAGTACTCCTCCAGCTTGGCGCGGGAGTCGGCGATGTCCAGGTTGCGCATGGTCAGCTGGCCGATGCGGTCGACCGGGCCGAACGCGGAGTCCTCGGTGCGCTCCATCGAGAGCTTGTCCGGGTGGTAGCTGAACGCCGGGCCGGCCGTGTCCAGGATCGAGTAGTCCTCGCCGCGCCGCAGGCGCAGCGTCACCTCGCCGGTGATCGCCGTGCCCACCCAGCGCTGCAGCGACTCGCGCACCATCAGCGCCTGGGGCTCCAGCCAGCGGCCCTCGTACATGAGCCGGCCCAGGCGCCGGCCCTCGCTGTGGTAGGCCGCGACGGTGTCCTCGTTGTGCACCGCGTTGACCAGCCGCTCGTAGGCGGTGTGCAGCAGCGCCATGCCCGGGGCCTCATAGATCCCGCGGCTCTTGGCCTCGATGACGCGGTTCTCGATCTGGTCGGACATGCCCAGGCCGTGGCGCCCACCGATGGTGTTGGCCGCCAGGACCAGGTCGACGGCGGACTCGAAGGTCTTGCCGTTGATGGTCACCGGACGGCCCTGCTCGAAGCCGATGGTGACGTCCTCGGTGGGGATCTCGACCTCGGGGTCCCAGAACCGCACGCCCATGATGGGGTCGACGATCTCGATGCCGGTGTCGAGGTGCTCCAGGGCCTTGGCCTCGTGCGTGGCGCCCCAGATGTTGGCGTCGGTGGAGTAGGCCTTCTCCGCGCTGTCCCGGTAGGGCAGGTCGCGCTCGGTCAGCCACTCCGACATCTCCTTGCGCCCACCGAGCTCGTGCACGAAGTCGGCGTCGAGCCAGGGCTTGTAGATGCGCAGGGAGGGGTTGGCGAGCAGCCCGTAGCGGTAGAACCGCTCGATGTCGTTGCCCTTGAAGGTGGAACCGTCGCCCCAGATCTGCACGCCGTCCTCGAGCATCGCTCGCACGAGCAGGGTGCCGGTGACGGCGCGGCCCAGCGGGGTGGTGTTGAAGTAGGTGCGGCCGCCGGAGCGGATGTGGAACGCCCCGCAGGCCAGTGCCGCGAGCCCCTCCTCGACCAGGGCGGCGCGACCGTCGACCAGCCGGGCGAGCTCCGCGCCGTAGTCGTTGGCGCGACCGGGCACCGAGGCGATGTCGGGTTCGTCGTACTGGCCGATGTCGGCCGTGTAGGTGCAGGGGACGGCGCCCTTCTCGCGCATCCACGCGACCGCCACGGAGGTGTCGAGGCCTCCGGAGAAGGCGATCCCGACACGTTCACCGACGGGCAGAGAGGTGAGTACCTTGGACATGGAAATAAGTATGCACGAAGATGAATGATCATTCAAATCGGACGTGGGAGCCGTGGCCGCATGTGGCGCGTCCCCCCTCCCGGCGGCACGACCCACTCCCCCGGCACGGCCCGCCCCGCTCAGGCGTCGGGGTGCTCGCGCAGCATCCGCAGCACCGCCCGCTCCACGCGCCCCCGGGTCGCGGGCTCGCCCGGGGCGGCCTCGCACCCCAGCGCCGAAAGCGACGCGGAGACCGTCACACCGCGCTCGTGCAGGCGAAAGACCCGCGGATCGATGTAGGAGTCCCGCGCCACCGCCTCGGAGTTGCCGAGGTGGGCGGCCACCTCACGGGTCACGTGCGCCACCAGCCGGGCGCGCGCCGCCGCGTCCCCGACCTCCCCTGCCACCGCCACCCCGATCGCCGCCAGCACCGTGGCGTGCCAGGTACGGAACTCCTTGACCGTGTGGTCCGCCCCGGCGACCTCGCTCAGATAGGCGTTGAGGTCCTCGCTGCGCACCTCGCGCCACTGTTCGCCGTCCCGGTAGGCGAACAGGCCCTGCCCCGGCGAGCGCACGCGCTGCAGTCCCGCCACCGCGCGGTGCACACCCGGCTCCGCACAGACGAACCGCCAGATCCGCCCGGACTTGCCCGGGAACTCGACCACCACCGTCCCGCGCGTGCGGCGCACGTGCTCGCGCAGCAGGCTGGCCGCCCCGTAGGAATCGTTGCGGGCCGCGTAGGCCTCGCCGCCCGCCCTGAGCAGGCCCAGGTCGACCAGCCGCAGCGCCGTGGCCAGGACGCGCTCACGGTCGAGCCCGCGCCGGTCCAGGTGCCCGGCGACCGCCGCCCTGATCCGGGGCAGGCGCTCGGCGAAGGCCAGGACGTCCTCGAACTTCTCCCTGTCGCGCCGCCGGCGCCACTCCGGGTGGTACACGTACTGGAGGCGGCCCTCGTCATCCGTGCCGCGGGCCTGGATGTGGCCCTCGCGCACGGGACAGATCCACACCTGCCGCCAGGCGGGGGGAACGGCCAGGTCGCGGATCCGCCCGAGTTCCTCCGGATCGGTGACGGGCGCTCCGTCGGGGCCGTAGTAGCGGAACCCCCGGCCCCGCCGGACCCGGGTGATCCCCGCGGCGTCGGGGTCGCTGCGGCGCATCGTGCAGCCCCCCTAGCCCGTGGCCGACGGGCGCCGTCGGGGCCTCGCGCGGCGGGACGGGCCTGCCCCGGACATGTCCTAGCGGCCCTCCTCGGTCCGTTCGTGGACGGCCTGCTCCTCCGCGCTGTGGGCGGCCCTGCGCTCGTCCCCGCCCTGACCGGCGGCCTCCTCCTCGCTCGGCGCGGCACTGCCCCCGGCCTCGGGCCGGTCGGGCACCTCCTGTTCCAGCGCGTCGTCCAGCGACCGCCCGCCCTCGGAGGCGTACACGTCCGCCGTCCCTCCCATGGGGGCCGGACCCTCGCGGTCGGTCGGCAGCGCGGCGTCCTCGGTGGCGTCCTCCTGGGCGGGCAGCCCCGCCTCCTCCCAGTCGGCCTCGTCCGGGTTGATCGGGTCCTGCGGCCTCTCCGGCGTGTTCTCGCTCATGGACTCCCCCCTCGGGTCCGGTTCCGTCGGTGTGCTCGGCGGGGCGCGGTCAGGGGCGGAAGAGCACCTTGACCGCGCCCTCCTCCTTCTTCTGGAACATCGCGTAGGCGTGTGCGGCCTCGTCCAGGGACAGGTGGTGGGTGGCGAAGTCCTCGACGCCGAGCGGGTCGCCCCCCTCCAGCAGCGGCTGGATCTCCGGCGCCCAGTGCCGCACGTTCGCCTGGCCCATGCGCACCTGGATCTGCTTGTCGAAGAGCGTCATCATCGGCAGCGGGTCGGCCATACCGCCGTACACGCCCACGACCGAGATCGTCCCTCCGCGCCGGACCAGGTCGACGGCCGTGTACAGCGCGGAGAGGCGGTCCACCCCCGCGCTCTCCATCAGCGAGGCGGCCGCGCCCTTGGGCAGCATCGACACGACCTTCTGTACCAGGCGCACCGGACCGTGCCCGTCCGCCTCCATGCCGACGGCGTCGATGACCGCGTCTGGTCCGCGCCCGCCGGTGCGCTCGCGGATCTCCGCCACCGGGTCCTGCCCGGGATCGAACACCTGCGCTCCCCTGGCCTGGGCGCGCCCGCGCCGCTCGGGGACCGGGTCGATGCCGAAGACCGGGCCCGCGCCCAGGTGGCGCGCGACCCGGCAGCACATGTCGCCGATCGGCCCGAGCCCCAGCACGGCGACGGATCCGCCCTCGGGCACGTCGGCGTACCGCACCGCCTGCCAGGCGGTGGGCAGCACGTCGGAGAGGTAGACGTACCTGTCGTCGGTCCCCTGCGCGGGCACCTTCAGGACGTTGGCCTCCGCGCGGGGCACGCGCAGGTACTCGGCCTGGGCGCCGGGGACCGACCCGTACAGGGAGCTGTAGCCGTAGATCCGCGCCCCCGTGCCCTGCTCCTCGACCCGGGTGGTCTCGCACTGGGTCTGCAGTCCCGCCGCGCACATGGCGCACCGGGCGCAGGAGATCTGGAAGGGGACCACCACCCGGTCCCCGCGCCGGAGCGAGGTGACGTCGGCCCCGGTCTCCTCGACCACCCCCATGGGTTCGTGCCCCAGGATGTCGCCCTCGTGCATGAAGGGCCCGAGGAGCTCGTACAAGTGCAGGTCCGACCCGCACAGGCCCGAGCTCGTGACGCGCAGCAGCACGTCGTCGGGCCGTTCGACGCGCGGGTCGGGCACCTGCTCGGTCCGCACGTCGGCGGTCCCGTGCCACACCACCGCCTTCATGGTCCCCCCTCACCGACTCGGCCGGCGGGCCCCGGCACCCGCCGCGCCGGGCCCCGTGCGGCGGGGCGCCGAGCGGGCGCGGGCGCCCGTGCGCCCCCACTACCCGGATGCGGTCGCGCGAACACATGGCGCCTGTGCGGCTCAGGCGGGCCGGGCCTCCCCGCGCACGTGGGAGGAGACGGGCGTCCGGGCGCGGGGGAAGAGGAAGCGTTCGACGGGGTCCAGGGCGAACCCGGCCGCCTCGATCGCGGCCAGTGTGTCCCGCCCGCTGTGGCAGCCGCCGAGCAGGCGCGGCCCGATGGTGGCGTCCAGGAGTCGCTGGACCCGCCGCGCGCCCGGGGTGGCGGCCCGCACGTGTTCGAGGAAGCACAGCCGCCCGCCGGGCCGCAGCACCCGGCGGACCTCGCGCAGCGCGCGGTCCTGGTCGGGGACCGAGCAGAGCACGAGTGTGGCCACCACCGCGTCGACCGAGGCGTCGGGCAGGGGCAGGGCCTCGGCGAGCCCGTCGACGACCGTGATCGGGATCCCGGCCCGCGCGGCCCCCTCCCGGGCGGCCCGTCGCAGGTAGGGCTCGGGCTCGACCGCCGTCACCGAGGAGACCGTCCGGGGGTAGTCCGGGAAGGCCACCGGGCGTGGTCGCACGGTCGCGGCGCCCCGCCCCGCACCCGCGCCCGGCGTGCTCTGGCACAATCGCCGAGGGCCGCGGACGACGGGTGAACAGCACTGGAGGGGACGCCGAGCATGGAGGCACACGTGGCGCGCGAGGACCGGTACGAGTCACTGGAGTACCGGGCGTGCGGCAGGAGCGGGCTGCGGCTTCCGCGCCTGTCGCTGGGACTGTGGCAGAACTTCGGCGACGACCGGAGCCTGGAGGGACAGCGCGCGATCCTGCGCCGCGCCTTCGACCTCGGCGTCTTCCACTTCGACCTGGCCAACAACTACGGACCGCCCAAGGGCTCGGCCGAGACCAACTTCGGCCGGATCCTGGACCTGGACCTGCGCCCCTACCGCGACGAGATGGTCATCACCACCAAGGCCGGCTGGGTCATGGGCCCGGGCCCCCACCAGCAGGGCGGCTCGCGCAAGTACCTGCTGTCCTCGCTCGACCGCTCCCTGGCGCGCATGGGCCTGGACTACGTCGACGTCTTCTACAGCCACCGTCCCGACCCCGACACCCCGCTGGAGGAGACCATGCTGGCCCTGCACCACGCCGTGGTGTCCGGCCGGGCCCTGTACGCCGGGATCTCCTCCTACGCCCCCGAGGCGACCCGCCGGGCGGCGGCGATCATGCGCGACCTGGGCACGCCCCTGGTCGTCCACCAGCCCTCGTACTCCATGCTCAACCGCTGGGTCGAGGACGGCCTGCTGGCGGCCGCGGCCGAGGAGGGGATGGGCGTGGTCGCCTTCTCCCCCCTGGCCCAGGGCCTGCTGACCTCCCGCTACCTGGACGGTTCCGTGCCCAGCGACTCCCGCGCCGGCGTGGGACGGCCCAGCTGGCGGGAGAACATGCTCTCCGAGGACGTCCTGGAACGAGTCCGCGCCCTCGACGCGATCGCCGCCGAACGCGGCCAGACCCTCGCGCAGATGGCGATCGCGTGGGTGCTGCGCGACCAGGGGCCGCGCACGGTCACCACGGCGCTGATCGGTGCCTCCAGCGTCCGGCAACTGGAAGAGAACCTGGCGGCGGTGGAGGCGCCGGACTTCACCGAGGAGGAGTTGCGCGCCATCGACCGGTGGGCGGTCGATTCCGACGTCAACATCTGGTGGGGCGCGACGGCCTCGACACAGTAGGCTCACGGTCGGCGGACAGGACAGGCACCGCACACGCGATTCGGGAGGATCCGATGGACCTCGGACTGCACGTCGCCGACTTCACCTGGACCGGGGGCACCCCCGAACTCGCACCCGCCCTCGTCCGCGCGGTGCGCGGGGCCGAGGACGCGGGGCTGGCCCGCGTCACCGTCATGGACCACTTCTGGCAGCTCGGCGGTGCCTTCGGACCGGTGGAGAACGCGATGCCGGAGGCCTACACCACCCTGGGGTTCCTGGCCGCGCACACCAGCCGGGTCCTGCTGCACACCCTGGTGACGGGTGTGGTCCACCGCGACCCCGGGGTGCTGGCCAAGCAGGTCACCACGCTCGACGTGCTCTCCGGCGGCCGGGCGGGGCTCGGCATCGGCGCGGCGTGGTTCGAGGCCGAGGCCCGCGGGCTGGGCATCCGCTTCCCGTCCACGGCCGAGCGCTTCGAGCGTCTGGAGGAGACGCTGCGCATCACCCTGCAGATGTGGAGCGAGAGCGAGGAGCCCTTCGAGGGCGAGCACTACCGGCTCGAACGCACCCTCGACTCGCCCCGGCCGCTCAGCGCCCCCCGCCCGTACCTGATGATCGGCGGGTCGGGGGAGCGCAGGACGCTGCGCCTGGTCGCCCGGTACGCCGACGCCTGCAACATCTTCACCGGACCCGAGGCCGGGCACAAGCTGCGGGTGCTGCGGCGGCACTGCGACGAGGTCGGCCGCGACTACGAGAGCGTGGAGAAGACCACGACGCTCGCCGTGGAGCACGGCACCACCGCCCACGCCCTGGTCCGGCGGCTGCTCGACCTGCGCGCCACCGGGTTCACCGTCGTCTACGTCTACGGCCGGGGCTTCTCCGACCCCGAGGAGCTCGTCGCCCTGCTGGGCTCGGCGGTCCCCGAGGTCGCCGGGGCCTGACCGGCACCGGCCACGCCGCCACGCCCGCGGGGCCGCCGCACCATCGGCCCCGACCCCCGTGGCCGGCGGCGAAGGCGGCCGCCCCGGGCCCAAGGTCGCACGGGGCCGGGACCATCGTCGCGTGTGGACGGCCCAACGACTTCTCGCCGGGCTCCCCACCGGAGGCGAGCCTGGTCACGAGGGGGTTCGGCACGCATCCGTGGTCACCGGACCGCCCCTTCGTACGGTCGGGGATGAGAACGATGGTCGACGCACACGGCAACGGGCACAGCACGGGCGATCTCGGCCGCCGGGCGGCGCTGCGCCGCGTGGAGATCGGGCTCAGCCGCGAGGAGGTCGCCGAACGCGCCGGCATGGCGCCCGGCTACGTGGCCTATGTGGAGGAGTACACCCCCCTGCTCACCCACAGTGCGATGTACCGCCTCGCCCAAGCCCTGCGCACCACGCCCGACCAGCTGCTGGGCGCCGCCGACGAGGCGACGCCGGAACAGGCGGCGCCGCCCGGGACGCGCACGCTCGTGGTCGCCCTGACCCGCCACGAGTGCATGGCCCTGATCGAGCACGGCGGAGTGGGACGCGTCGCCTTCGTCGATCCCGAGGGCCGCGTTCCCCTCGTGCAGCCCGTCCACTACGCCCTCATCGGCTCGGACGTGTGCTTCCGTGCGTCCGCCGTGGGCGCGCTCGCGCGTGCCCTGACCCACGACGGCGGCGCGCACGACGTCGGCTTCCAGGCGGACCGGCTCGTCGGCACACCGTGGAAGGGGTGGACCGTCCTGGTCACGGGACCGGCCACCCTCATCAGGGACTCCCGCGAGGCGCACGCCGCGCACGCCGCCGCACCGGTGTGCCCGTGGAGCGCGGGCGAACGCGAGATCTGCGTCCGGATCGTGCCCGCCGAGGTGAGCGGGCACCGCGTGAGCGCGCTCCGCCCGTCGGTCTGGGACGCGTCGCCCGAGCCGCGCGCCGGTCTCCGCCTCGCCGCGGCCGGCGGCGAGGCGGGACACGGGTGAGCCGATCAACCGTCCTTGGAGCCGTAGGCGGCCAGGAACACCCGGACGCCCTCGGCGGCGTGGCGGCGCAGTTCCGCCTCGTCCGGGATCGCGTCGTCCCCCAGCAGCATGGCGTCGTTGACCGGCGCGGACATCACGAGCCAGTTGAAGTGCGCGGCGGCCGTGTCCGGGTCGGCCACCGCGAGCAGGCCCCGGTCGGACAAGCGGGCGAAGAGCGCGGCCATCGCCGCCATCGCGCGTCGCGGGCCGCCGTCGTAGAGCGCGCGGGCCAGGTCGGGGAACCGGCCGACCTCGCCGATCACCAGCCTCCGCAGCCGCATCAGCTCGGGTGTGAGGACGACCGTGAGCTGGCGCAGGGCGTACTCGCCCAGGAAGGGGGCCAGGTCCTCGGCGCGCTCGGGTTCGGGGATCCGCTGGTGCACGGCGTCGCCCGCCTCGGCGGTCATGGTCTGCACGATCTCGACGAAGAGGGCCTCCTTGCTGCCGAAGTGCTTGTAGACGGTCTGCTTCGAGGCCCCGGACAGCGCGGCGATCTCGTCCATGTTGGTGCCGAGGTAGCCGCGGTCGAGGAAGACCCCCTGGGCGGCCGTCAGGATCTCCCGGCGCTTGCGCGCCGAGCGGGTCGTCCCTGCGGCCTGGTCCGGCACGTTCACACTCACTCCTTCGGGTGTCGGTCGCCCATACTTGACCCATTGGTACTGGACGGTCTAGTTTGACACAAGAAGAGTACTGGACGGTCCAGTTCCGTTCTGGGCCGCGGCCACCACCCGAGGAGTCCGCCATGCGCGTCAAGTTCGCCGAACTGCCCGTCGTCGACCAGGACCGTGCCATCGCCTTCTACACCCGCGCCCTGGGCTGCACCGTCGCGGCCGACGCCCCCATGGGCGACGACGGATGGCGCTGGGTCGAACTCGCCTTCCCCGGCGCCGAGACCCACCTGCACTTCCTGCGGCGCGAGAACGACGAGCCCTCCGACGACCCCGTCCTGGTGCTCGTCGACGCCGACGTCCCCGGCGCGGTCAAGGGCCTGCGCGACCACGACGTGGAGATCGTGAGCGAGCCCCAGGACGCGCCGTGGGCCCCCGGCACCACCTTCGCCGAGTTCCGCGACAGCGAGGGCAACCGCATGGTGATCACCGACCGCTGACGCGCGACCACCGGCCGCCCGCGGCGGCGCGGCCCATGAGGAGCACCCCATGCACCAGCCCGAGACCGGAGTCCTCGAGGTCCCCGGCGCCCGCATCCACTACGAGGTCCGCGGAAGCGGCCCCCTACTGCTGATGATCCCCGGCGGACCGCAGGACGCCGGAGTCCTGGCCGCACCCGCCCGCCTGCTGTCCCACCGCTACACCACCGTCGCCTACGATCCGCGCGGCAACTCCCGCAGCGCCCTGGACGGAGAGCCCGGGGACCAGGACGTCGAACTCCACGCCGAGGACGCCGCGCGGCTGGTGGCCGAACTCGGCGGCGGCCCCGCGCGGGTGTTCGGCACCAGCGGCGGGGCGCAGATCGGCCTGGCGCTCGCCGCCCTGCGCCCCGACCTCGTGCACACGGTCGTCGCGCACGAGCCGCCGTGCCTCATGCTGCTGGAGGATCCCTCCCACGCCCTGGCCCAGGACCAGGAGGTCTACGACACCTACGTCCGCGACGGCGTGGAGGCCGCGATCGCCCGCTTCCTGGGCATGCACGGCCTGGACTCCGACGACCCGCACCACCCGCAGGCCCCGGACGGCGCCGAGGCCCCGCGGGACTCCGCGGGTTCCCAGGGCAACGGCCGGGACGTCGACGGCACCGGGGCCGCCGCGACCTTCGCCCGGGTCAGCGGCAACTTCGACTACTTCTTCGGCCACGGCCTGCGCCCGCTCTCCCGCTACGTCCCGGACACCGCCGCCCTGGCCACGGGCGCACCGCGCGTGGTGGTCGCACTGGGCCGGGAGTCGGTCGGACAGACCATCCACGGCATCGGTCTTGCCCTGGCCGCGGCACTGGCCACCGACCCCGCGGACTTCCCCGGCGACCACGGGGGGTTCGAGTCCCACCCCGAGGACTTCGCCCTCGCCCTGGAGCGGGCCCTGGGCGACTGAACGCGCCCGGTCCGGCCCGGACGCCCCGCACGGCCCCTGGTCCGGGGTGCTCGGGAACGCGTCTAACGTGGAGGTGGATTCACGACCACACAAGGAGGCCCGCCGTGCCGGAGGCGCACCACATGCGGATCGGCGAGGTCGCCGAGCGCACGGGACTCTCGCTCCGCACGATCCGGTACTACGGCGAGGTCGCCCTGGTGGAGCCCTCCGCGCGCTCGCGCGGCGGCTTCCGCCTGTACACCGAGTCCGACGTGGACCGGCTCCAGCTCATCAAGCGGATGAAGCCCCTCGGGTTCAGCCTGGAGGAGACCCGCGAACTGCTGGAGAGCGTCGACCGGCTCGGCTCGCCCACCACCGGCGAGGACGAGCGCGCCGCGCTGAGCGAGCGGTTGGACGCCGTCGAGGCCGACCTCGCCGAGCGCTGTTCGGCCCTGCGCCGTCAGTTGGAGATGGCCGAGGAGTTCGCTGAGCGGCTGCGCCGACAGCGCGCGCACCAGGCCGCGGGCTGAGGCCGACGGCGCCGCGCACGGCCGACCGGCCGGGCGCCCGCCTGGAGGAGGGGCGGGGCCCGGCCGGCGTTCAGGGGTGACGTACTTCGGGCGAACGTGCCTCAGCCGAAGTCGACGTCACTGCACAGGTAGTAGTTCTGGTCCATGTGGGACGCCTTCCACACGGTGAACACGACGTGGTGTCCGGTCCGACCGGTGGTGCTGACGTCGATGTAGATGTCGTTGGCGGGCGCGTGGTACCCGGGCGTCTCGACCAGCTCCAGGTCGTCCCAGCCCAGCGGCTCCGTGGCGGGGTCGAAGCCCTCCTCGGTGACGTACACGAGGAAGTAGTCGGCGCCGTGCGAGGCCTGGTCGTACAGGTGGAGCGTGAAGTCGTCGTCCACCGGCGTGGTCTGCCAGGGGCCGACGGCGTCCAGCGAGTCGTAGCGGCCGCCCTCGGTGTTGCCACCGCTGCACAGGGTGCCGTCGGGCACGTGGCCCTGGTGGTCGCCACCGACTCCGTTGCGGTAGAGCCCGTTCCAGTTCCACATGGCGTTGGGGTTGTCCTCCCACGCCTGCGCGCACATGGGGTCTTCCTGCTCCATGTCCGGGTTGAGATGGTCGTCGCCCCAGCGCTCCCAGCAGCCGTAGTTGCGGCTCGCCGGGTCGACGATCGAGCCGTGCGCCGACGCCGGCGCGGCCAGGGCGGTGAGTCCGAGCAGGGGCACCGAGGCCAGGACGAGCGCGCGGCCCGCCCAACGGGTGTGTCCTGCCGTGTCCTTCTTGGTGTGCATCACGTTCTCCAAACGTCTCGGCTTGTGACAGCCGAGCCGAGTGGGAGCGCTCCCGAAGCCGTAGTTACCCGCGTCACACCCACCCAAACCAGAGAGTTGGCCCACCTCTCGCCACCCCCGCCGGCGGGACCGGCCCGGGCGGCCCTCGGGACTCCGGACCCCGGCTCGTCCGGCGGCGGATCGACCAATCCGAAGAACGCGCAATTTCCCGGTTGACCTGGGAGTAAAGTGCTCGCGGATGGCGATGTGGGACACCGGCGGCGACACGAGTTCGTGATTTAGTATTTACACCCAACAAACCGGGCGTTACTGTTCTGTGAGCGCTTCGGGCCGCCGGCCCCCTCATGCCCGGCCCGACTGACACTGCGGTGTCCACTGCCCCCACATCCCCTACACCCCCCGCTGACCGCCGATTGGGAGCGCTCCCACCTGCCTTTTCCTTTCGGCTCCGCTCAGACGCGGGCATTCTTTCTCATTCACCATTCAGCACCTTCCCCTGCCCCATCCCCGAGACAACTCCATAAGCCACTCTGACCGCTCCTCCTGACCCCCCTTCAACAGGAAGTAGAAGAGATGAGCACGATCCCGCGCGCCGCGGATCCCCGTGCGCGGACACGACGCGGCCTCGCCGTCGCGTCCGCCCTTGTCCTCGGCACAAGCCTCGCCGTCGCCACACCCACCGCCGCCAACGCGGCCACCGGTTGTGAGGTCGACTACCAGGTCAACGACTGGGGTTCCGGTTTCACCGCCTCCGTGGAGATCACCAACCTGGGCGACGCCGTCAACGGCTGGACCCTGGGCTGGGAGTACGGCGGCAACCAGCAGATCACCAATATCTGGAACGGTAGCCACACGCAGAGCGGCCAGACCGTGGAGGTCACCGACGGCGGGCACAACGCCTCGATCGCCACGGACGGCACCGTCTCCTTCGGCTTCAACGCCTCCTACTCCGGCAGCAACGACGCCCCCACCGAGTTCACGCTCAACGGCGTCGTGTGCGAGGGCTCCGTCGATCCAGGGCCGGACCCGGACCCCGACCCGGACCCCGACCCGGACCCGGACGGCCGCGTCGACAACCCCTACGTGGGCGCCGACGTCTACAACAACCCCATCTGGGCCGAGAACGCCCGCTCCGAGCCCGGCGGCGACGCCATCGCCGACCAGCCCACCGGCGTGTGGATGGACCGCATCGGCGCCATCGAGGGCAACGACAGCCCCACCACCGGCGACATGGGCCTGCGCGACCACCTCGACGAGGCCGTGGAGCAGGCCGGCGGGGACCCCTTCGTCTTCCAGGTCGTGATCTACAACCTGCCCGGCCGCGACTGCGCGGCGCTGGCCTCCAACGGTGAGCTCGGGCCGGACGAGATCGACCGGTACAAGAACGAGTACATCGACCCGATCGCGGAGATCCTCGCCGACCCGGCCTACGCCGACCTGCGGATCGTCACCACGATCGAGATCGACTCGCTGCCCAACCTGGTCACCAACGTCTCCCCGCGCGAGACCGCCACGCCCGAGTGCGACGAGATGCTCGCCAACGGCAACTACGTCGAGGGCGTGGGCTACGCGCTGAGCGAGCTCGGCGCGATCGACAACGTCTACAACTACATCGACGCCGGCCACCACGGCTGGATCGGCTGGGAGGACAACCTCTCCGCCTCCGCCGAGATCTTCGCCGAGGCCGCCAACACCGCCGGGGCCACCCCCGAGGACGTGCACGGCTTCATCGCCAACACCGCCAACTACTCCGCACTGCGGGAGGAGAACTTCGCGATCGGCGAGACCATCGCCGGCACCCCGGTGCGGCAGTCGGACTGGGTCAGCTGGAACCAGTACGTCGACGAGCTGACCTTCGCCCAGGGCCTGCGCGAGATGATGATCTCCGACCACGGGTTCGACCCGAACCTCGGCATGCTCATCGACACCTCACGCAACGGCTGGGGCGGCCCCGACCGGCCCACAGGTCCCGGCCCGGAGACCGACGTGAACGCCTACGTGGACGGCGGCCGCTACGACCGCCGGTTCAACACCGGAAACTGGTGCAACCAGTCCGGTGCCGGACTGGGTGAGCGGCCCACCACCGCGCCCGAGCCCGGGATCGACGCCTACGTGTGGATGAAGCCCCCGGGCGAGTCGGACGGCTCCAGCGAGCCGATCGACAACGACGAGGGCAAGGGGTTCGACCGGATGTGCGACCCCACCTACGAGGGCAACCCCCGCAACAACGACAACATGAGCGGCGCCCTGCCCGACGCCCCCATCGCCGGCCACTGGTTCTCCGCACAGTTCCAGGAGCTGCTCGCCAACGCCCACCCGCCGGTGCAGTGACCACCTGACCGACCTCCTACCCCCGGTGGCCGCACCGGGACAGGGCGCCCGTCCACCTCGCGTGGGCGGGCGCCCGCCCGTGGGCCCGGCCGCCGTGGGCCCCGGACCGGGGCACGGACCGGGGCACGGACCGGAGAGCACGGACCCGGGGCTCCGCCCCGACCGGACGGGGAGTATGACTGGTGTCCCCGGCCCCTACCGGCCGGTACAGCACCCCCCGATCCGGCAGGAGAGGCCCCATGACGGACCAGACCACCAGGACCGCGCTCGTGACGGGCGCGTCGTCGGGCATCGGCGCCGCCGTCGCCGCCGCCCTCGTACGCCGCGGCTACCGCGTGTACGGCACCAGCCGCGCACCCGAGGCGGTCGCCGAACCCGTGCCGGGCGTGGAGTACCTGGCTCTGGACCTGACCGACGAGACCTCGATCGTGGCCTGCGCGAAGGCCGCGGGCGCGGTGGACGTCCTGGTCAACAACGCCGGCGAGAGCCAGAGCGGCCCACTGGAGGAACTGCCGCCCGAGGCCGTCGAACGGCTCTTCCGGACCAACGTGTTCGGCGCGGTGCGCCTGACCCAGCTCCTGCTCCCGGGCATGCGCGCCCGCCGGTACGGCCGCGTGGTCATGGTCGGGTCCATGCTGGCCAGCTTCCCGCTCGCCTACCGGTCCTCCTACGTGGCGTCCAAGGCCGCGATGAAGGGGTTCGCCGACGCCCTGCGCCGCGAGGTCTCCCCCTACGGCGTCGGCGTGGCGACCGTGGAGCCGGGCTCGATCAACACCGGCATCAGCGAGCGCCGCACGGAGTACGTCCGGACGGACTCGCCGTTCGCCGCGGAGTACCGCACCATGCTCGCCGCGCTCAACGCCAACCAGGACAAGGGCATCCCGGCGGACACCGTGGCCGCCACCATCGTGCGCGCGATCGAGGCACGCCCGCCCAGGCCGCTGTACGCGGTGGGCAGCAATGCCCCGGTCGTGTTCGCGCTGCGCCGGCTCTTCCCCCGCTCGCTCATCCTGCGCATGGTCGCCCGCAGGCACGGCCTGTAGGGCGTGTGTGACGGATACTCGTCCTGCTGCGCGTCGCCCCAGTGGCACTATCACTGCGTTCTCATCAGTCGACAGGGGAACCAGCCGGGCCCCCGCTGTGCGACAACGGCGAAGCCGCACAGTAGGGGCAGTCCTTCTTCGGCCTTGTGAGAGCACCACTGGCTCCGCCGCTCGCGACGGACGGCATCCGTCACACACGCCCTAGCCGCCCCGCCGGGGCCGGGTTCCCCGGCCCTGTCGGTACGGTCGGGCAGGATGTGGGTGCGACCGACACCGACCGGGAGACGCCTTGAAGCAACAGGTCCACTTCGTCACGCTCGCCACCGCCGACCTGGACGCCGCCCGCGGCTTCTACCGGGACGGACTCGGATGGGAGCCCCACCTCGACGTCCCCGGGGAGATCATCTTCTTCCAGATCGCCCCGGGCCTACTGCTGGGCCTGTTCGACGCCGAGAAGTTCGACCGCGACCTGGGCGGCCACGCCGGCGTCACCGGCACGGCCGGGGCCGCCGGGGTGACGCTCGCGCACAACGTCGAGGACCGCGCGCAGGTGGCGGCCACCGTGCGCGCGATGGTCGACGCCGGCGCGAGCGTCCTCAAGGAACCACAGGAGGGCGAGTTCGGCGGCGTCTTCCACGCACACGTCAAGGACCCCAACGGGGTCGTGTGGGAGATCGCGCACAACCCCGGATGGCGGGTGGACGAGGACGGGAACGTCGTCCTCGCCTGACACCCGCGGGACCCGTCGGAACCCGGCCCGCGGGACCCGGACCCGAAGGAGCCGTACCGCCGCTCACACGTCCGTCGGCGGGGCGTAGCGGATCTCGTCGTCCAGCAGACGCACCCACTCCGGCCTCCACCGCGGCGCACGGGCGGCCATCTCGTCCTGCAGGTCGGGCAGCCGCGGCGGGAACATCCGGTCCGGGAAGCGGCCCGACCGCCGGCCCCACTCCGGCCAGTGGTCATAGGCGCGCTCGACCACGACGTCGGCGGCGGTGGCGACGGCCCGCAGGAAGTACCAGGAGCCGTGCTCGGGGTGGGCCTCCGCCCCGCGCAGCCGCCAGGGCAGCATCCGGTCCTCCCACGGCGGTTCCAGGGCCTCGCCCGAGGCGTCCACCAGCTGGGGGAAGCTCATGGCCCCCCGCTCGCAGGCCACCGTGAACGTCAGCTCCCCGCCGCGCTCGGCGGCCAGTGAGCGCAGGGCCCCGCGCAACGTGCGCAGTTCCTCGGTCTCCGCCGGGGCGGGTCGCGGCGCCTCGGTCGCGGCCCGCATGGCGCGGGCGACCATGGCCTGCCAGTCGGCGGTCTTCAGCACGCGCCGCCGCCGGGGCGTGGCCGACGGGGTCCCGGCGGGCATGGGGTCGTCCCGCCGTGTGAACCAGTCCGCGCCGAGCAGTTCGCGTGCCGCGTCCGGGTCCACGCGATCGGTGCCGTACAGCTCCCGGAACAGGGCCCAGGCCCGGGCGTCGTCGCCGCCTTCGGCGACGTGCCGCAGCAGGTCGGCCGCCACCGCGCGATGGTGTTCGTCGTCCGGGAAGTGCACGGACAGGAAGCCGAGCAGGCGCTCGGGAGTGCCGAAGCCCTCCACGGTGACCAGGCCGTCGTCCCCGACGGCATCGGGGTAGTCCGTGCGACCCCAGACGGCACCGTCCCACCAGTAGAGGAAGGACACCCCCATCTGCTCGTGCAGGTACCGGGCGATGAGCGTGTCCAGCCACTCCCACGGCAGCCAGTCGGGCCCGCCCGCGAGCAGGTCCAGCTCCTCGTCGATGGTGTCCTGGCCCAGCGGCTCCCACCCGGTCAGGACGGCCCGGCCGCCCTCGACCCAGGTCAGCCGCCACCAGCAGCCCGCCGAGTTGTCGAAGTGCGTGCCGTGCGGGCCCAGCGTGAATCCACCGCGCGTGTACGTCGTCCCGACCGGGTCGTAGTCGAAGGTCTCCTCCGGCCGTGCTTCGAGGAGGCGGTAGGCGCCGAGTTCGATCCTGCTGTGGGCCCAGAGCAGCCCCGGATGCGGCAGGTCCCCGGGACGGCCGGGCTGGTGGAAGGACGCGGGACTCATGGCTCGGTGCGCTCCGGTGTCTCAGGGACGCCCGCACGGTCGCGGGCGCGGCTGTCCCATCAGATGCGCCCCACCACTCGACCGGTTCCCCTCGAACCCCACCGGTTTCACCACGGCCGGCGTCACTGGAGACCGACGACCTCCAGCGCGCCCGGCCTCGCCACGACCACCGCGCCCGGAGCCGCGTACAGCGACGACCGGCCGCGCGCCTCCCACACCGAACCTGAGCGGTCGCCGTTCCGGCCCAGCGGGAACTCCAACCGCACCGACTCCTCGTCCGCGGCCACGTCCCAGGACTGCAACAGCACCAACAGGGGTTCCTCGTGGTGCGGCAGGTCCCCGATGGGGTGCAGGCTGCGCAGGACGACGAGCTGGTCGGCCAGGGCCAGCGTGCCGCCCCGGAGGGAGGGCACGTGCTCGACCGCGGCGACGCGCTCCTCCCCCTCGAACGAGTGCGACGTGTAGCGGTCGAACCGCTCGTCGCCCTCCCCGGCGTCCTCGTCCTCCCCGCTGGTCACGAACCCGTCCGAGGTGCGCGTGCCGCCGCCCTCCCAGGCCATCATGTCCCGCAGGTCGGCGAGGTCGCGCGCCGCCACCTCGCCACCGGGCCGCACGAACAGGTTCCCGCGCGTGCCCTCACCGTCGCCGGTCTCCCACTCCAGCGCGTACACCCCGCCGTCAGGGGAGACCTGCGACCGCACCCAGTACGGGACGGCGGTGACCGGCTCCTCGTGCCGCCACAACTGCGACCCGTCGGCCGGGTCGAGGCCCACCAGCAGGGCGTCGTGGTCGAGGGGCGCCCGGTCGGGGTCCCCCGCTTCCTCGGCCGACAGCCCGCACTGGACCAGCGCCACCACCTCGCCGCGCAGGACGCCGTACGGGTTCCACCGGTTCGGCACACAGCCGTCGGGCGGGTCGAACCGCCAGGCCTCCTCCCCCGAGTCCAGGTCGTAGGCGGTGAAGGACCGGCCGTCGCCACCGGCTCCCCCGCCCTCCATGAGGAAGGTGTCGGCCGTCACCGCGAAGGTCTCGGGCAGCGTGGGGAAGGCGTCCCCGAAGTCGACGTCCGGGCTCCGGTACTCCGCGCGGACCCGGCCCGTGGCGGCGTCGAGGGCGACCAGCCGCAGCGCGGATCCGCCCGTGTGGTCCCTGGCGCTGAACGAGACCACCAGCGCGCCGCCGTCCGGGGCCGCCGCGATGTCGGTGGCGCGAGCGTCCGCGCGCCAGTACCGCCAGCGTTCCCGGCCGGTGCGCGTGTCCAGGAGGGTGACCCCCTTCGTGTGCAGGACCGCGGCGCCCGCGCCCGCCACCACCGTGTCCACCACGTCCTGGCCCTCGGGCACCCGCCACCGCCAGCCGACCCCGCTCACCCCGGCCGGGGCGGACGCCCGGGCCGCGTCCGTGGCCGCCGTCTCGGGTGCCGGGGCGGACGTGGAGTCCACCGGGCGCAGTTCGACCGCCGCGACGACCAACGCGACCAGTCCGGCGCCGAGCGCCAGGCCCGACACTCCCGCGAGGGGGGCGAGCCACCGGCGGCCGGGGGCACGGGCGGGAACCAGCGCGGGGAGCGCCAGCGCGACCGCGACCAGGGCGGGCCCCAGGGCGAGGCCCCACGCGGTGAAGTCCACGAATCCCTTGGTCGCCTCCCCGCGCACCCCCAGCACGACCGTCCACGCGGGCACGCAGAGGAGCACGACGAGGACGGCGACGGCGGCGAGCACCAGGCGGGGCGCCACCGCGGTCTCCGGGTGCCGCTGGGCCGGCAGGAGCCGGTACAGCAGCGCGCCGAGGACGACGACGGCGAGCAGCACCAGCACCGCGTAGGCGGTTCAGGGATGGCCGTCACCGGACCGGTACGCCGACGTGGCCGCCCAGAGGAGGACGGCCGACCCGCAGACCGACAGGCCGCCGGCGAACCAGGAAAGTACGGGGGTGGACATTCGAAAAAGGTAGAAGGAGCGCGTGAGCGCGTCAAAACCGGCACGCGCCGGAGGCCGCCGCGCCGGTTCCCGGCTGGCCCGGCGTCGAGCCGCCCGGGCGGACGGCCCCGTCTCGGCTCGTCAGGGGTCGAGGGGGCGCAGGTGGAGATCGTGTTCGGCGGTGTCGGGGGCTGCGAAGCGGAGCAGGCGCAGGCCCTCGCCCGTGACGGCGTCCTCCTCGGCCGGCGACAGCGGCTCGAAGAGCCGGACGTCCAGCAGGGCCGCCCCCGTCTCCTTGTCGCGTTCGATCCGCCACAACCCGCGCACGAACCCGTCGACCGTCACGGGCGGGTGGACCATCAGGTGGACGCGCTGGTGGTCGGCCACCAGGCGCGACCGGTCGTCGTAGCCCACGAGCACGTTGTCGAGCAGGGCCAGGAACCGCACGGGCGCCGGGGTGTCCGGGTCGGCGACCGGGGCGTCGGGCAGGTCGAACAGCTCACGGCCGTCCCGGTCGCGCCGGACCGCCAGACGCGGGCGCAGGCCCTCCAGCACGGACCGCAGCCGGGTCATGCCGCTCCACGCCTGGACGTCCCTGACCGAGGCCGGGCCGAAGGCCGCCAGGTAGCGCAGGACCAGCCGCTCCGTGTCGGCCCGGTCCGCGAGCGGGCCGCCGAGCCACTGTTCGGCAAGCACGAACGGGGTCGGCCCCCGGCGGCCCCACACTCCGTCGGGCGGCGGGTGCAGGATCGGCAGGAGCCCCTGGACCGAGCGGGCGAGTCCCACCGGATCGCGGTCCGGCCAGCGCTCGCCCAGCGCGCGGGCGAGCTCCGGGCGGGACACGGTACCGCCCGCGAGGAGTTCGCGGGCGGCGGCGGTCAGTTCGCCCAGGTCGAGCCCTGCCGTGGAGCGGCCGAAGGCGCCCCGCTGCCAACGGGTGAGGAGCGGCTGGAGGGTGGGCCGCAGCCACCGGTAGTCGTCGGCGGTGACGAGGTGCTGCGTGCCCCGGAACATCGTTCCCCGGACCACCGCGCGGTCGTGGAGCAGGTCGGTGAGTCCGTCCGTGGTGAAGTCCGCGATCCGCGACCACAGGCCGACGTAGGGCGGTTCGGGGTCCTGCGCCTGGAGGCCGACGAGGCGGCGTACGACCTCGTACGGGGGCGTGCTCGCGCGGTCCAGCAGGAGCTGCCGGGACAGGGTCGTCCGATTCAGTGTGCGCCGGTCGAGTGGGGTCATGGGTCGGACGGTAGCGGCCGTCGCGGTCGACCGCTGTCCGCCACTCCCCCGGCGGATCGGCCCGGGTTGGCCGGTCGGGTGAAGGTGGTGCGCCGAACCTGCCCTAGGTTGGGCGTGAGTTCGGAGACAACGGAGAGAGGTGCCGCGTGAGCGTCGTCAAGTTCAACGTCCTGACCGTCCCCGTGGGCGAGGGGGCCACCCTGGAGGCGCGGTTCGCCAAGCGCGCCGGACTGGTGGAGAACCAGCCGGGGTTCGAGGAGTTCCAGCTGCTGCGCCCGGTCGAGGGGACGGACAAGTACCTGGTGTACACCCGGTGGCGGTCCGAGGAGGACTTCCAGAACTGGGTGAACGGCCAGGCCTTCAAGGAGGGCCACGCGCAGGCCGCGAAGGAGGCCGAGGCGGAGGGCCGCACGGGTCACGGCCACGGGCACGGCGGCCCGGCCGCGACCGGCAGTGAGATGTGGGGCTTCGAGGTCATCCAGCACGTCAAGGCTGAGTCCTAGCCGCCGGGTCGGGCGTCGGTGGGGCCGGGATCCCCGGTTCCACCGGCACCCCCGGCTCTCCCGTCCTGTCGTCCCCCCAAACGCACCGCGTGGCCGCCTGGACCTTTACGTCGTAGATTTCTTCTGTGGTCGCCTCACCGGCCGCCTCACTCCGGTGTGCGGGCCTCGATGAGGAACCGGGTCGTGTGCGCCACGAACGGCCCCTCCCGCTCGATCAGCTCGTGCATCGCACGGAGCCGGTCGCGGTGGGCCGTCGGCGAACGGCAGCGGCGGTTCGTCGGTGTCGGCGACCACGGCGACCCCGAGCGGGTGCAGCAGTCGCGTGGCCCTGGCCACGTTCGGCGGCCATCCCTCCGTGGCCACCGTCAGCGGGGCCCGGCGCCGGATCCCGGCCAGCACCTCGCCGCCGCCGGTCTGGATGTCGAGCGCGGCGCTCGCACCCGCCAGGCGCTCCCCCATGGTCCGCTGGTGACCCCAGGAGGGCCGCTCTTCCGTGGCCCGCCCCTCCAGCCACGAGAAGTCCCACCCCTCGGTGGGGGCCGCCTCGGCCTCGGCCACGAGTTCGTCGAAGGTTCGTCCCATGCGGGTCAGGCCGGCCGATCGGAGCAGCCGGTGTCCACCGAATTCGACCCGCCCGCACGCACGTGTCGGCCTCCCCTGGGACGATCCCGGGATCGGGTGACCCGCGTACCGGCCACTCCCCGGCAGCAGCGAGGATGGGGGATCATGAGAGCCCTCGTCCGCTACGCCCGTCTCGCGGCCCCCGTCTCCGCCGTCGCCGCCGGCCTGATCGCCGTGCTGGTCGGCGTGACCAGCTCGATCGCGATCGTGTTCGCCGCGGCCGACGCCGCCGGGGCGACGCCCGGGCAGACCGCCTCGTGGGTGCTGGCCCTGGGCGTGGGCATGGCCGTCACCTGTGTGGGCCTGTCGTTGCGCTACCGGGCACCGGTGGTCACCGCCTGGTCCACGCCCGGCGCGGCGCTGCTCGCGGTCGGCCTGGACGGCGTCACGATGCCGCAGGCGGTCGGCGCGTTCCTGTTCTCCGCGGCGCTGATCACACTGAGCGGTGTGACCGGCTGGTTCGAGAAGGTCATGGACCGCGTGCCGGTGCCGCTGGCGGCGGGTCTGCTCGCGGGGGTGCTGCTCCAGTTCGGCCTCGGCCTCTTCACGAGCATGGAGGGCGACTTCACCGTGGTCTTCGCGATGTTCGCGGTGTACCTGGTGTGCCGCCGCTGGCTCCCCCGCTACGCGGTCCTGCTCGCGCTGGTGGCGGGCGGCGCGGTGGCGGCGGTGAACGGCACCCTGGACCTGGGCGAGGTGGCACCCGCACTGGCCCGGCCGGTGTTCGTGGCGCCGGAGTTCTCCTGGCAGGTGATGGTGAGCGTCGGCGTGCCCCTGTTCGTGGTCACCATGGCCTCGCAGAACCTGCCCGGGGTGGCGGTGCTGCGCGGCGACGGCTACCGGGTGCCGATCTCGCCGGTGCTGGGCTGGACGGGGCTGACCAACATGCTGCTCGCGCCGTTCGGCTGCTACGGCCTGAACCTGGCCGCGATCACCGCGGCGATCTGCACCGGACCTCAGGCGCACCCGGACCGCGAGCGGCGGTTCACGGCCGCGGTGTGGGCCGGGATCTTCTACCTGTGCGTGGGCGTCTTCGGCGCCACGGTCGCCTCGCTCCTGGCCGCCCTGCCCACGACGCTGATCCTGGCGATCGCGGGCCTGGGCCTGCTCGGCACGATCGGGGGGTCGCTGGCCTCGGCACTGGGCGACGAACGGTCGCGGGAGGCGGCGGTGGTGACCTTCCTGGCCACCGCGTCGGGGTTCACGCTGCTGGGAGTGGGGTCGGCCTTCTGGGGGCTGGTCGCCGGCGTGCTGACCCTGCTGGTCACGGGGGCCTGGCGCCGTTCGCGGGCGACGGTTCAGGCCGGCTCGGAGGTGGAGTCCGGGTCGTCTCCGGAGCCGGACGCGGACGCGGGTTCGGATGCCGCGCCGGGTTCGGAAACGGAACCGGGTTCGGAGCCCGACTCGGACACGAGCCCGGAGGCGGCCACGACGTCGGCGGCGAACCGGTCCAGCGGCGGGAAGTCCGCACCGCCCTCGGAGAAGGCCTCGAAGTAGCCGCGCTGGAAACAGGCGCCCACGAGCAGGGCGGCCGACGCCGCGGCGTCGGTGTCCGCGGGGACCCGGCCCAGCCGTCGTTCCGCCTCCAGGTAGGCGGCGAACCCGCGGTTGACGTTGAGCGGACCGGCTCCGTGCCGGGCCATCCCCTCCCGGTGGCGGCGCAGCAGTTCGGGTTCGGCGAACAGGGACCCGAGCATGGGAGCGCCGTGCCGGAAGAAGGGGACGGCCCGGGTCACGAGGTCGACGAGGTTGTCGCGCACACTGCCGTGTCCGGCGCGCTCGGGCATGCGCGCGAGGTCCTCGACGAACGGCGGGAAGCGGTGGCGCATGACCTCCAGGATGAGCTCGGACTTGTCGGTGAAGTGCTTGTAGAGCGTGGCCTCGGAGTACCCGGAGGCCAGGGCGATCTCCTTGGTCGTGGCGCGGGCCATCCCCAGACGGTCCAGGACCTCGGCGGCGGTGTCCAGGATGTGCAGACGGGTCCGCGCGGCCGTCGAACGCGGTCGCCGCTTCCTGGGCTCGCCGTCCATGGAGACTCCTAGCGGGCTGGGCGGGGTGCGGTGGGCGCGCCGGTCCGGGTGTTCGCGCGCGGGGAGAGCAGCCGGTGGCAGCGCACCAGCTCCCCCGCGACGAACGAACCGGCGAGGAACACCACTATCACGGTCCCGAAGGCGACCCAGGCCAGCAGGGCGGTCCCGGGATCGGTGAGGGCCTCGGTCCTGGCCCGCACCCACAGGAGGGAGGCGGCCACGGCGACCGAGCCCGAGGCAAGGGCCGCGGGCCCGGACCGCCCCAGGGCGGCGACGGAGTAGAGGGCGACCATCGGGGCGAGGAAGAGCCCCAGCTCGTAGTCGCGCAGCAGGAACAGCGCGTAGGCGGCGGTGGCGACCACCAGGGCGGGGACCGGCCGGGTGCGGCGCCAGTACAGGGCCGCGCAGCCCACGGCCACGGCGGCGAAGGCGACGGCGTCCGTGGGCCGGGCGAGCGTCCAGCCGTCGACGGGATCGAGCGGCGGGCCGGTGAGGCTGCCGTAGGTCGCGGCGATTTCGACCAGGAGCACGAGGGCGGCGATCCCGGCGTCGAGGGCTCGGGCACGCCGGGTACCGGGCTCCGCGGAGGGGTGGGGCCGGGGCGTGGGGGGCATACGCACCTCCATAAGTGAGTGGGCACTCACTAACTTAGACACGGACGAGGACCGACGCAAGGACGGCGGGTTTCGCGTGGCGGCGGGGGTGAGAACGGACACGTCGGACATCGGGCGCCGCGCGGGCCGCTCGTGTGGAGACGGGTACTCCGGACATGGATGATGGGAGGGACTGGGGTCTACCGACCCGTTCGTGCCGGAGGCGATGCCTCAGGCACCGGTCGCACCTGATGTCCGATCTGCCCGTAGCGGCGAGGGAGGCCCCATGCGGCACGTGGTCCTGTTGAGTACCGGAGGCACCATCGCCACGACGGCGAGCGAGGCGGGCCTGGCGGTCAGCGTGGACGCCGGGCGACTGGCCGCCGCCGCGGCCGAGGTGTGGGACCTGGAGGACGTGCGGGTCGAGGCGCTCGACGTGAACCGGATCATCAGCTCCGCGGCGTCCCTCGACGACGTCATGACCCTGGCGCGCGCCGTGGACGAGGCCGCGGCCCGCGCGGACGGCGTGGTCGTCACCCACGGCACCGACTCCATGGAGGAGTCGGCGTTCCTCGTGGCCCTCACCCACCGCCACCAGGCCCCGGTGGCCTTCACCGGCGCACAGCGCTCCTTCGACGATCCCGCCCCCGACGGCCCGCGCAACCTGGCGGCGGCGCTGCGCTGGGTCGCCGACCCGCGGGCACGCGGAACCGGGGTCAGCGTGGTGTTCGGCGACACCGTCCTGCCCGCCGTGGGCACCCGCAAGGTGCACACGCTCGGCCTGAACGGCTTCGCGGCGCCGGGGCGCGGCCCCGTCGCCGCCGTCGACGACACGGGCGTGCGGCCCTACGCCGTACCGGCGGCCGCGCCGGCGCTGCTGTCGACCGACGCCGCCCTGCCCAGGGTGGAGGTCGTCGGCCAGTATCTGGGCTCGGACGCCACGGCGGTGCGGGCGGCGGTCGCCGCGGGGGCGCGCGGCATCGTCCTGGCGGCGTTCGGCGCGGGCAACGCCACGCCCGAGGTGACGGCGGCGTGCCTGGACCTGCTCGACGCGGGCACTCCGGTGGTCGTGGCGAGCCGGGTCGGAGCGGGCCCGGTGCGCGGCGTGTACGCGGGCGGGGGCGCGGACCTGGAGCGCGCGGGCGCCATCCCCGCGGGCGACCTGTCGCCGTGGCAGGCGCGGCTGCTGCTGGCGGCGGTGCTGACCCACGCCGACGGATCGCGGGGCGCCGCCGCCCGGTGCCGGGACTGGCTCAGGGCCGTCGCCGCGCTGTCCTGAGCCCTGTCACCCCGCCCGCGCGGGCGGCGGCCCCGCCCTGGACCCCGGGCCGCCCCGGCGCTCAGGCGGTGGCCAGGACCCGGCCGGTCTCGGCCACGGCGAGCACCAGGTCCTGCGGGTCGGCGGTCATTCCCGCCACCACCAGGTCGATCTCCGTCAGCCCGGCGCGTGCCAGCAGCGTCTTGTCGTTGGTGACCCACTCCCCTCGTTCGGCGAGGACGGCGTGCGCCGTCTGGACCGCCGCCTGGGCGACGAGTCCGGCGCACTGGGCGACCCGGCCGTGCGGGGCGTGGGCGTGCTCGGCGTAGGACAGGGTGGCCGCGGCGCGGCCCCGCCAGACGCCGGGCGCGGAGGCGCGCAGGGCCTTCGGGTGCTCCGGGCGGGGCAGGTCGCCGACGAGCACCCGGCCCAGCGCCAGTTCGGCGACCACGAGGTAGGTGGGGATGCCCGCCAGGTGGAACATCAGCGGTTCGATCCCGAAACGCCCGCGCTCGGCCTCGGCCCACCGGTGTTCCACGTCGTCGAGGTCGCGGTAGTGCACGTCCACCCTGCGGCCGTCGACACGCAGCCACGCCCCGCCGTTGAAGACGCCCCCGCCCCAGCCGCCGATCTCGGACACTTCGCCCTCCCAGCCCGTGTCGCGCAGGTCCTGGGGGTCGAAGGCGCCGCGATAGTACACGGCCAGGTCCCAGTCGCTGTCGGGCCGGTGGGTGCCCTGGGCACGGGAGCCGCCGAGGCTGACCGCCCGCACGCCCGGCAGGGACGAGAGGCGGTCGGCGGTCGCGGCCAGGAAGCGTTCGTCGTCGGTGGTCATGGCCCCATCATGCCGGGAACCCGGATCACCGCGGGGCGGCGTCGGCGGTCCGTGCGGGTGGCCCGTAGGTGCGCCGGCGGAGGAAGGCCTCGGCCGGACCGCGCAGGCCGGCGCGCCGCATGAGGTCGGCCAGGACCACGGTGGCCAGCCACACCGCGGCGCCCACCAGGACGGCGGCGGCGTCGGACAGGCTCCGCGCCAGGTCGAGGGTGTAGGGCAGGAACAGCACGACCCAGGCCACCGACTGCAACAGGTAGCAGGTCATGGAACGCTGCCCGGTCGCGGCCAGGGCCTGCACGACCGGCCCCCGGCGGGCACCGATCCGGACCGCCACCAGCGCGATGAGCGCGGCGTAGCCGAACCCGCCCGCGTAGCCGGAGAGCACGTGGAGCCAGCCCGCCGCGAACGACGGGGCGAAGTCCGACGGCCACACCTGAACGGCCACGAGGGCCCGCGGAAGTCCGCCCAGAGCGGCCACGGGGATGCCGACGAGCGCGACGCGGCGCAGCAGGGCCAGGTGCCGCTCGGGCTCCTCCAGCAGCCTGCGGCGGGCCGCCCAGACACCGACCGTGAACGGGAACACCGACACCAGGGTCATCAGCACGAGCATGACCGGCCAGCTCCCCAGGCGCATGAGCATGTCGGTGAGCGGCGTCAGTTCCGCCGCGCTCTGCTGTTGCGGGTCGCCCCCGGAGAGGGCCGCGGTCATGGCGGCGGCGTACAGCAGGGACCCGACCGACATCCAGGCGAAGCCGTGGGCCAGCAGGCGCCGGTCGCTCGCCCGGAGCAGGCCCGCGAAGACCAGGGCGATGAGGCCGTACACACCGATGATGTCGCCGTAGAAGAGCAGGAGGGTGTGCAGGAAGCCGATGACCATGAGCCACCGGCCGCGGCGGCGCACCAGGGAGCGCACCCACGTCGTGCCGTGGCCCTCGGCGGTGCGGCGCAGGAGGATCTGGGCGAGGCCGTACCCGAACAGGGCCGCGAACATGGGGTACCCACGGCTCTCCGCGAACATCATCATGAACGCGGTGACGGCGGTGTCGAGGGTGCCGGTCAGGGCGAAGGTCTCACCGCCGCCCGTGGACATCTGCCGGAACATGTGCGCGTGTACGGTGGCGATGACCAGCAGCATGAACCCGCGGGCGAGGTCGGGGGCGAGCGAGCGCCGGGCCAGGGTCACCGGGGCGGCGCCGGGATGGGCGGAGGTCGGAGGAGAGGACATGGTCGGGCTCCCGGGGGACGGGGCAACGTGAGATACGCTCCCGTATCTCATTGGACCACTTTAAGATACGACGCCGTAGCTTAGAAAGAAACCACGTGACTGACCGGAAGCGGCCATCCGCAGCGGAGTCCGTTGCGCCCGAGGCGCCTGGGACACCCGGCACGCCCGGGACGCCGGGAGCGGCCGACGTGCCGTCCAAGCCGACACGACGGCGCGGGCAGGCGCTCGTCGACGCCATCCACGACGCGGTGCTGCGCGAGGCCGCCGAGAACGGCGTCGCCCGACTCACCATGGAGGGCGTGGCCCGGCGCGCGGGCACGGCCAAGACGTCGCTCTACCGCCGCTGGTCCACACCGGAGGACATCCTGATGGAGGCGCTGCACAGCGCCTATCCCCAGGAGGCGCCCTCCGCCGCCGCCGACGACCTGCGCGGCGACCTCGTCGCCGCCCTGATGCTCTTCCACGGGCTCATGGGCCAGGAGCCGCTGGGCCCGGTGATGCTCTCCTGCGTGGCCGAGGCGTCCTACCGGCCCGAGTTCAACGAGCGGCTGTGGCGGGAGGTGTACGGGCCCAGGGGCGGGCGCTTCACCGCCACGGTGCTCCGGCACTACGCCGACCGGGGGCGGATCGATCCGGCGCGGGTCACCCCGGTGACCGTCGACATCGGCGAGGCGATGATGGTCAAGTACACCCTGGACCAGCTCGAACCGCCCTCGCCGGACTACGTCGAGCGGATCGTGGACGAGGTGCTCCTGCCGGCCCTCGGCCGCGACCCGCGGTGACGGACGGGATCCGACCGGGGGCCGACGGGACGGTCGGCCCGGGACCGGTCGTGTGACCGCTCGGGCGGCCGGCCCCGAGTGGGCCGGCCGCCCGTTCACGGGTCAGTCGTCGCGCTGGTCCTGCCCGGGGCCGGCCGCCGCCTCGGGGCCCGCCCCCGGCTCGTCCGGTCCGGTCGCGGCCTCGCCCGGGCCGACCGCCGGTTCGACGGGCCCGGCCCGGCTCGCGCCCTGGTAGGCCGTCCCCGCGAGTTCCTCCTGCCGCAGGGAGCGTACGAGGGCGAACATCATGAGGAACGCGATCACGAAAAACGGCAGCCCGAACACGATGATCGTCTCCGACAGGGCGTCCAGCCCGTCCTTGCCCGTCGCGGTCAGCACGGTCGCCGCGACCACGCCCTCGGTCACGCCCCAGAACACCCGCTGGCGGGTGGGCCCGGTGGCCGAGCCCGAGCAGAGCATGTCCACCACCAGGGACGCCGAGTCCGAGGAGGTGGTGAAGAAGATGATGACGATGACGATGCTCAGCACCGACACCGCCGTGGCGAACGGATAGTGCGTCAGGAAGGCGAAGAGCGCTCCGGGGATGTCCTCCTGGACGACCACCTCCTCGACGAGGCCGCCGCCCTGGTTCAGCTCGATGTCGAAGGCGGAGAGCCCGAAGACGCTGAACCACACGATGCTGAAGGCCGTGGGCAGCGCCAGAACACCGATCACGAACTCGCGGATGGTGCGCCCCTTGGAGATGCGCGCGATGAAGATCCCCACGAAGGGCGACCACGTGATGGTCCACGCCCAGTAGAACACCGTCCACGTGCCCTGCCAGCCGGTGTTGCCGAAGGTGTCGTTCCAGAACGACAGCGGGACGAGCCACGACAGGTAGATCCCGGTCGTCTCGATGACGCCCCTGGCCAGGAACAGCGAGGACCCCGCCAGGAAGACGAAGGCGAGCAGCCCCACCGCCAGGACGATGTTGATCTGCGACAGCCACTTGATGCCGACGTCGAGTCCGCTGACCACCGACGTCACCGCGATCGCGGTGACGATCGCGATGAGGATGACCTGGTTGAGCCGGCTCTCCTCCACGCCGAACAGCACGTTGAGGCCGCTGTTGATCTGCATGGTGCCCAGGCCGATGGTGACCGCGACGCCGAAGAGCGTGCCCAGCACGGCGATCACGTCGATCGCGCGGCCGATGGGCCCGTTGATGCGCTCGCCGATCAGCGGGTGGAAGATCGAGCTCACCCGGAACGGCAGGCCCTTGCGGTAGACGAAGTAGGCGAACGCCAGCCCCGGCAGGCAGAAGATCGTCCACGTGTGCAGCCCGAAATGGTAGAGCGTGAATCCCATCGCCTGTTGGGCGGCCTGGACCGACTCGGGTTCGACGTTCTGCTGCGGAGGTTGGGCGAAGTGGCTGATGGGTTCGGCCACGCCCCAGAACATCAGGATGCTGCCGATGCCCGCGGCGAAGAGCATGCAGAACCACGCCACGTTGCTGTACTCGGGACGGCTGTTCTGATCGCCCAGCCGGACGCGGCCGAAACGGCTGAGCGCGATCCAGATCAGGAAGATGAGGAAGGTGGTCACGCCCAGGATGTAGAACCAGCCCAGACGGGACAGGATCCAGGCCGAGGTGGCACCGAAGACCAGGTCGACCGTCTCCGTGGAGAGGATCGACCACAGGACGAAGAAGAGCGTCAGCCCCGCGGCCGCGAAGAAAATGACCGGATTCGTCCGAAGCCCCAGTATGCGGGCGAGGTGTGCGAACATGCCGTCTGCTTTCTTGTGGAACGGTCTCCGGGGACAGGCTGGCGGACGTTGGAGGCGTCCTTCCCCAGAATCGCGGAGAGCACACGGGAATGCACAGAACGGCACGGGATCGTCGTCCGGAATCGCCGCGTGAAACGCCATTGCCGAGCGACATCATTCACAATGCGGACAATTCACCCACTCGTTCCGGGCCGGTCGCGCGGTGGGCCCACCACCGATCGGCCGCGACGACCCGCCCCGCGCACGGCTCCGGTGCCGCGTGCGGGACGGCGCGGGCTCACCGCTCGACCCGCAGGAGCAGGTGGGCTCCGATGTCCTCGCCCGTCAGCGGCTCCCCCGCCAGCTCCGTCGTCCTCGGCGCACCCTCGGGCGCCGCCCTCAGTCCGTCCGCGAACAGCCCGAAGTGCCGCAGGGTCGCCTCGCGGCCGAACTCCCGCGAGCCGAGCGGGAGCGGCCGGGACAGCTGGACGAACCCGATCATCACGTCGCCCACCGCGACGTCGGAGCGCAGCGCCCCCTCCGCCTGGGCCCGTTCCACCAGACGCGCCATCCGGCCGAGCACCTCGTCGCGCCGCTCGGTAGCGACCCGCACCGCGTCCTCCAGCGCACCGTCCGACTCACGGCCGCGCACGGCCTCGAGCATCAACGGCAGCATCATGCCGACCCGCAGCTCCAGGACGAACGTGCGCATCACCCGCAGCAGGCCGGTCCACGCGTCCAGCCCCTCCTCCGCCACGCGCTCCAGTTCCGCCCGCATGATCCCCAGGTTGTCCAACACCACCGCGACGACCAGCGACGACCGGTCGGGGAAGCGCCGGTAGAGCGTCGCGATCCCCACGAGGACCCACGACACCGCGATCCACGACCTGCCGGCCTTCCCGCTGCCGCGCCGGTGCCCCTTCGACCCGCCCGCCGAGTACACCGAGCGGCGGGACGACCACCCCTTCCTGCGCGTACGCCTGCCCGACGGCACCCCGGCCCGGCTCGTCACCCGCGCGGCCGACGCACGTGCCGTCCTGGCCGACCCCGCCATGAGCGCCGACGCCACCAGGCCCGGGTTCCCGGCCGCCTTCCCGGCGGTCGCGGTCCTGGCGTCCCTGCCCACGAAGCCGTTCTTCCTGCGCACGGACCCGCCGGAGCACGACGAGCAGCGGCGCAAGGTCATCCCCGGGTTCACCGTGCGGCGCGTGCGCGCGATGCGGCCCGCCATCCAGCGCATCGCCGACGAGCGGATCGACGCCGTGCTCGCGGGCGACGCGCCCACCGACCTGGTGCGCGCGCTGGCCCTGCCGGTCCCCTCACTGGTGATCTGCCGGCTCCTCGGCGTGCCCTACGAGAACCACGCGTTCTTCGAGGAGCGGGCACGCGTCCCCCTGGCGGCGGGCAGCGGGCCGACGCAGATCCGGCGAGCCTTCGACGACCTGCACGTCTACCTCGGCGACCTCGTCGCCCGCAAGGAGGCCGACCCCGACGACGGCCTCATCAGCGGGCTCGTGACGCGCCACCTGGCCGACGGCGGGATGACCAGGGAGGACGTGATCACCACGAGCATGATGCTCCACCTGGCCGGGCACGGCACCACCGCGCACATGATCGCGCTGAGCACGGTCGCGCTCCTGGAGAACCCCGGCCGGCTCGCCGCCCTGCGCGCCGACCCGGGCCTGCTGCCCGGCGCGGTGGAGGAGCTGCTGCGGTACCTGAACATCGCCGACCGGGTCCCGGCCCGCAGTGCCTCGGGCAGAACCTGGCGCGGCTGGAGCTGGAGGTCGTCCTCGGCGCGCTGTTCGGGCGCGTTCCCGGGCTGCGGCTGTCCGTCCCGGCGGACGAGCTCCCCTGTCTGCCCCCGGTGGGCCTGCACGGCCTGCACGAACTCCCCGTCACGTGGTAGGCGCTCATGAGGATCACAGTGGACAGGAACGTGTGCGCCGGGGCCGGCCTGTGCGCGCTGACCGCGCCGGAGGTCTTCGACCAGGACGAGGAGGACGGCCTGGTCCGGCTGCTGATGCCCGAGCCGCGCCATCCGGTCGGTGCGGACCGAGCCGTCCGTCGAGGGGACCTGACCCGGGCGGCCCGACCGGCCGGGACCAGGGGCCGGGGCCCAGGGGTCTGGTCCAGGGGCCGGGAACGACGGTGTCCCCGCACCGGAGCACCGGTACGGGGACACGTCGGGCAAACACTCAGCCGGTGTAGTCGAAGGTGTCGGGGTCGGGGCCGATCCGGCCGCCGCGGTCGAGCGCGCTGATCGCGTCGACGTCCTCGGCGTCCAGCTCGAAGTCGAACACGTCGATGTTCTCCCGGATCCGCGACGGAGTCACGGACTTGGGGATGACGACGTTGCCGAGCTGGAGGTGCCAGCGCAGCACCACCTGGGCCGCGGACTTGCCGTGCTTGGCCCCCAGCGAGGTCAGGACGGGGTCCTCCAGCAGGCCCTTGCCCTGGCCGAGCGGGCTCCAGGCCTCGGTGAGGACGCCGTGCTCGGCGTCGGCGCGGCGCATGTCCGCCTGGTTGAGGTAGGGGTGCAGCTCGATCTGGTTGAGGACGGGGACGACCTCGGTCTCGGCGACCAGCCGGTCCAGGGTGGACCGGGTGAAGTTGGAGACGCCGATCGAGCGGGCGCGGCCCTCGGATCGGATCCGCTCCATCGCACGCCAGGTGTCCACGTACAGGTCCCGGGCGGGGAGCGGCCAGTGGATGAGGTACAGGTCGACGTGGTCGAGGCCGAGGCGCTCCAGACTGGCGTCGAAGGCCTTGAGCGTCGCGTCGTAGCCCTGGTCGCCGTTCCACAGCTTGGTGGTGACGAACAGGTCGTCGCGGTCGATGCCGGAGGCGGCGACCGCGCGGCCGACCCCGGTCTCGTTGTCGTAGATGCGCGCGGTGTCGATGCTGCGGTAACCGGCCTCCAGCGCGGTCTCGACCGCGCCCCGGGCCTGGTCGTCCGGCACCTGCCAGACACCGAACCCGAGTTGCGGCATGGTGTGGCCGTCGTTCAGCGAGACGTGCTGCATGACTACCTTTCCGTGGTCACGGAGCGGGTGTGGAACGGGAGGGGGGTGGTGTGCGGGGCCGGGGCCCGCGGGCTCAGGAGGTGACGCGGACGAGCATCTTGCCGGTGTTGGCCCCGCGCATCATGTCGAGGAAGGCGCCGACGGCGTTGTCGATGCCCTCGACCACGGTCTCCTCGTAGCGGAGCCGGCCCTCGGCGATCCAGCCGGCGGCGCGCTCGGCGTATTCCTGGGCCAGGTGGCCGTGGTCGCCGACGAGGAAGCCGCGCAGGGTCAGGCGCTTGCCGATGGTCAGCGCGAGGTTGTCCGGGCCCGGCACCGGCTCGGTGGCGTTGTACTGCGAGATCATCCCGCAGACGGCGATCCGGCCGTTCCTGCGCATGGCGTCGATGGCGGCGCGCAGGTGGTCGCCGCCGACGTTGTCGAAGTAGACGTCGATGCCGTCGGGCGCGGCCTCGGCGAGCTGGCCCTCCAGGTCGCCCTCGCGGTAGTCGATCGCGGCGTCGAAGCCGAACTCCTCCAGCAGGCGGCGCTTCTTCTCCGGGCCGCCGGCCGAGCCGACGACGCGGGAGGCACCGAGCTGTCGCGCGATCTGCCCGGCGACGCTGCCGACCGCGCCGGCCGCCCCGGAGACGAACACGACGTCGCCCTCCTTGACGTGGGCGACGTCGGTGAGCCCGGCGTAGGCGGTCAGGCCGGTCATGCCCAGCACGCCGAGGTAGGCCTCGGCCGGTGCGAGCGAGGTGTCCACGGGGCGCGCGGCCGCGGCGTCCACCAGCGCGTACTCGCGCCATCCCAGGAAGTGGGAGACGGTGGTGCCGACGGGGAGGTCGTCGCTCGCGGAGGCGACCACGGTGCCGACGGCTCCGCCCTGCATCGGCTCGTTCAGGCCGAAGGGCGGCAGGTAGGACTTGACGTCGTTCATGCGTCCGCGCATGTAGGGGTCGACCGACATCCAGTCGTTGCGCACCAGGACCTGGCCGGGGCCGGGGTCGGCGACCGTCGTCTCGACCAGGGCGAAGTCGCCGGTGTCGGGTTCCCCGACCGGACGCTTGACGAGGTGGACTTCCTTGCTGGAAACGGGCATGTGTCGAACTCCGTCTTGTCGTGCGGTGGAGGCACCGGCGGCCGTCCACGGGCGGGACGGCGTGGTGCGCTCTTCGACCCTAACGCTCCAGGTCATTGCGCCACGCATAGGATGTTCTGCGTGAGCCATAAGTATTCCGATGGGTCAGTGGCACCGGCCGGGCCCGCCGCACCGACCGCGTCGCCCGCGCCTGCCGTGGAGGCGCATCCGAGCGGACCGCTCGACCTCCAGCTGCTGCGGACGTTCCTGGCGGTGCACAGGTCCGGTTCGTTCACGGCCGCGGCGCAGCTGCTGCGGCTGTCCCAGCCGACCGTCACCACGCAGATCCGTTCCCTGGAGAAGCGGCTCGGACACACCCTGTTCGAGCGGCTGCCGCGCGGGGTCTCCCCCACCGCCGACGCCAACGACCTCGCCGCCCGCGTGGCCGGCCCCCTGGACGCCCTGGAGGTGGCGGTCGGGTGGGACTTCGGGGCCACCGCCGCGCCGCCCGCCCCGCTGCGCCTGGCCGGTCCGGCGGAGATGCTCAGCGCCCGGGTCCTGCCCGCCCTCGCTCCGCTGGCGCAGGAGGGCGTGCGGTTGCGGGTGCGCTCGGGGCTCGCCGAGGACCTGCTCGACGAGTTGCGCGCCGGCCGGCACGACCTGGTGGTGTCCTCGGTCCGCCCGCGGGGCCGGGCCCTGCGCGCCGATCCGTTGATGGACGAGGACTTCGTGCTGGTGGCCAACGCCGACTGGGCGGAGCGGATCGGGTCGCCGTGCGCCGACGCCGCGGAACCGGAGGCGGCCAGGCACGGGGCCGTGCGGCGGGTCGAGCGGCAGGGGCCCACGGCCCTGTGCGGCGTCCCGCTGGTGACCTACGCCGAGGACCTGCCCATCGTGCGCCGGTACTGGCGGCACGTGTTCGGCGTGCGCCTGGCCTACGAGCCCGCGCTCGTGGTCCCGGACCTGCGCGGGGTGCTGGCGGCCGTGGTGAACGGGGCGGGGGTGACGGTGCTGCCCCGCTACCTGTGCGAGGCCGAGCTGGCCGACGGCCGCCTCGTGGCGCTGCTGGAGCCGGAGGACCCGCCGATCAACACGGCGTACCTGGTCCGGCGGCCGGGCCCGGTGGATCATCCGTACCTGACCAGGGTCCACGACCTGCTGAGGAGCGCGGCCCGCGACTGGTAGCCGTGCCGCCGGGGCGCATCGCGCGAACCAGGAGGCCCCGACCCGAGTCCCACTGGACGATCGGGCGGGCGGCCTGCGCCCGCGGACGAGGAGGCGTGGTGGACACGACGGGCTCGACGGGGTCGGCCGAGGCGACGGGCGGACGGGCGCGCGGGATCCCCGAGCCGGCAGGGACGGCGGGGGCGGCGGCCGGGAGGTCCGGCGCGACACGGCGGGGCCGGTCGCGCTCCGCGCTGGTGACGGCGGCGGTCTGGTCGGTGGCGGCCGGGTTCGCGGCGTTCGCGCTGCTGCGGGCGGCGGGCCTGGAACGGGGCTACCCGCTCGTCCCGCTGCTGGCCTTCGCCCCCTACGTCCTGGCCGCCGCGCTCGTGGCGGTGATCGCCACCGCGCTGCTGCGGCGGTGGTCCGCGCTCGCCGTCCTCGCCGTGGCGACCGCCGTACTCGCGATGGCGGTCGTGCCGCGTGCCGTGCCGTTCGGGATCACCTCGGCCGGCGGGCCGGAGCTGCGGATCCTGACCGTGAACGTACTCGGCGGAGGCGCCGACCCCGCGGCCGTGGTGGCGGCGGTGCGCGAACGGGACGTCGACGTGCTCGCCCTCCAGGAGTCCACGCCCGACCTGCTGGCGCGGCTCTCCGCGGAGGGACTGGACGACCTGCTGCCGCACGCGGTCGACCACTCGGCGCCCTCGGTGGAGGGGAGCAGCCTCCACTCGGTGCACCCCCTGACGGACCTGGGCGACGCGGGCGCGGGCGTGTCCGCGTTCGCGATGCCGACCGCGCGGGTGGAGGTACCGGGGTGGGAGGGCGTGCTGGAGGTCACGGCGGTGCACCCGTATCCGCCGGTCGACGCCGCCCGTACCGCCGACTGGCGCGAGGGACTGCGCGCGCTCCCCGGAGCGACCGACGGCGGGGCCCTGCGCATCCTGGCCGGGGACTTCAACGCGACCGTGGACCACGCGGAGCTGCGCGACGTGCTCGCCACGGGGTATGTCGACGCGGCGTCGGTCCAGGGCGAGGGTCTGACCGGCACCTGGCCGTCGTCCGGACCGATGCCCAGGGTGGCGATCGACCACGTGCTGGTGGGCTCCTCCATCGGTGTCGGCGATGTGGAGGTCCTGCCGGTGCCGGGCACCGACCACCTCGGCGTGTTCACGGCGGTCACGATGCCCGAGCCCCGCTAGGCGGCGCCCCCGGGGCACCGGATCGGTACGGTCGTCGGCGACCCTCCGGCCGCGCGTGTCCCAGTGACCACCGAGCTGAGAACGTCCCACTCACGACCTGTGCGCACGCGTCCCGGCAGTCCGACCGAACACGCACAGGCCACCACCCTCCGCACACCATGAAGGAGCACCAGTGAACCCCCCAGGTCCCCCCGGCACCTCCGGGCCCATGCCGACCCGACCGTCGTCCCCGGCCTCAGCTCCGCCGCCCCGGCGCCGTTGGGTCACGGTCCTGTGCGCGCTCGCCGCCACCGGGTTCCTGGCCTTCGCCGCCCTGCGGGTCTTCGGCCTGGAACAGGGCTTTCCGCTGGTGCCGCTGCTGGCCTACACGCCCTACGTGCTGCCCGCGGCGCTGGTGGCGCTGATCGGCACGGCCCTGCTGCGGCGCCTCCTGCCCTCGGCCGCCCTGCTCCTGGCCTTGGCCGTGCTGGCCGCGGTCGTCGTGCCCCGCGCCCTGCCCTCGGGGAGCGACGACGACGGCGGCGGTTCCGCGGGAACCGAGCTGCGGCTGCTCAGTCTCAACACCCACTTCGGCCACGCCTCTGCCGAGGCGGTGGTCGACCTGGTGCGCGAGTACGACGTGCAGGTGCTGTCCCTCCAGGAGGTGACCCCCGAGCTGGCCGCGGACCTGTCGGCCGCGGGGCTCGACGACCTGCTGCCCCACGCGGTCGACCACTCCGCCCCCGCCGCGGCGGGCGGGAGCGTGCATGCGGTCCACCCGCTCACCGACCTGGGCGACCCCGGCCGCGACCTCGGATCGCTGGCGATGCCCCGGGCCGGCATGGACGTGCCCGGCCACGCGGCGGGGGTCGAGGTGACGTCCGTCCACCCGATGTCCCCCCGCCGACCGTCGTCGATGGCCGCCTGGAGGGACGCCCACCGGGCGCTGCCGGAGGCGGGCGGCGACGGCCCGGTCATGATCCTGGCGGGCGACTTCAACGCCACGCTCGACCACGCGGAGCTGCGTTCGGTCCTGGACACGGGGTACGCGGACGCGGCGGCCGACACCGGCGACGGACTGACCGGCACCTGGCCGGTGGACGGTCCGCCGCTGCCCCGCGTGACCCTCGACCACATCCTGGTCGACACGCGGGCCGGGATCGAGGACTTCACGGCCGTGGACGTGCGGGGCACCACGCACCGCGCGCTCTTCGTGGAGATCTCCCTGCCCGGGGCTTGACCGTCACACGGGTGTCAGGGTCTACCTTCGGCGCATGAGCGAGTTGACCGAGCCGATGACCGGTACCCGGTTCCAGGTGGTCCTGCCCGACGAGTCCCCGCACATGGCGCCCGAGGTCCTGGTCGATCTGGGCGTGCGGGCCGAGGCGCTGGGCGCGGACACCGTCTGGCTGCCCGACCACCTGCTGCCGCCCGAGCCCTACGGCCGCACGTTCGGCGGCGTGTACGAGCCGCTGGTGACCCTGGCCCACCTGTCGGCGCGCACGAGCCGGATCCGGCTGGGGACGTCCGTGCTGGTGGTCCCGATGCGCGATCCGTTCCTGCTGGCCAAGCAGGTGGCGACGCTGCACGCTCTGTCGGCGGGCCGGTTCGTCCTGGGGGCGGGGGTCGGCTGGCAGGCCGAGGAGTTCGCCGCCGTGGGCGCGGACTTCGCCACCCGCGGCGCCCGCACGGACGAGGCGCTACGGCTGCTGCGGCACCTGTTCGAGGGCGAGGGGCCGTTCGAGGGACGCTTCCACTCCTACGAGCGCGGTGTGTTCGAGCCGAGGCCGCGCACCCGCGTGCCGGTGATGGTGGGCGGAGTGTCCGACCGGGCGCTGCGGCGCGCCGCCGACCGGGCGGACGAGTGGCAGGGGGTGGGGCTGGACGCACCGGCGTTCGTGCGGGCCCGGAACCGGCTGCGCGAGTTGACCGACCGGCCGGTGCGGGCAGGCACGCGGATCGTGTGGGAGGGCGGCGACGCGGAGTTCGAGCGAGCGGTCGCGGCCTACCGCGCGTTGGCGGCGGCCGGAGCGGACGCGGTGGCGGTGTGGTTCGGGGACGTCGAGGGGTTCGGCGAGCGGATGGAGCGCTTCGCAGCCGCACTGGCGTGAGCGCGGTGCCGGAGCCCGCTGGCATGCTGGGTGCCGAGCGCACGCGAGGGACGGGAGCGGGGCATGGGCGAGTTCGACGGGGCGACGGTGCTGTTCGACCTGGACGGCGTGCTGGTCGACTCCGGGACGGCCGTTCGCGAGGGCCTGCTCGCCTGGGCCCGCGAGCGCGACCTGGATCCGGCGCGGGTCCTGGGGCACTCGCACGGGCGCACCAACGCCGGACTGGTCGCGCTCGTCGCGCCGCACCTGGACCCGGAGGCGGAGGACCTGGTGATCGAGGGCCACGAGGCCGCCCTGGGCGACACCGTCCGGGCGATGCCCGGGGCCCACGAACTGTTGGCGGCGCTGAGGGGCCGCGGCCGGCCCTGGGCGGTGGTGACGTCGGGCAGCCACAGGATCGCCACGGCCCGGATCGCCGCGGCGGGACTCCCGCTGCCCGGGGTGCTGGTGACCGCCGACGACGTCGGCGAGGGCAAGCCGCATCCGGAGCCGTACCTGCTCGGCGCCGAGCGCATGGGTGCGGCGCCGTCGGCGTGCGTGGTGGTCGAGGACTCCCCCGGCGGGGTCCACGCGGGCCTGGCCGCCGGCATGCCGGTGGTCGCGGTGGCGTCCACCACGGCCAGGGAGCATGTGGCGCACGCGACCGCGGTGGTCGACGACCTCACGGCCGTGGCCGACCTGCTGATGTGACCGAGGAGAGAACGGCATGACCGACAGCGAAACGACCGGCGGCGTCACCGTCGACCGTGCCAGAGCCGAGGACGTGGCGGCGATCGTCGCCATGCTGGCCGACGACCACCTGGGCGCGCGGCGGGAGGACCCCGGCGACCTCACGCCCTACCTCGCCGCCTTCAAGGCCATCGACGCCGACCCCCACCAGTTCCTGGCGGTGGCCAGGCGCGGCGACCGCGTCGTGGGCACGCTCCAGCTCACGGTTCTGCCCGGGCTGTCCCGCCGGGGCGCCCTGCGGGCCCAGATCGAGGCCGTGCGCGTGCACGCCGACGAGCGCGGCAGCGGGCTCGGCACCCGGCTGGTCACCTGGGCCGAGGAGGAGGCGCTGCGACGCGGCTGCTCGATGCTCCAGCTCACGTCGGACGCCTCGCGCACGGACGCGCACCGGTTCTACGAGCGGTTGGGCTACACCGCCTCGCACGTGGGCCTCAAGAAGCCCCTCGGCTAGATGGTCCGCCACTGCCCTGCGCGGCCCGAGCCGCGACCGGATCGGTCCGGTCGTGGTCGGGATCGTGCCTGTCGCCGCCCCGGCCGCGCTGACACGATCAGGGCATGACGACAGCACTCCTCGTGATCGACGCCCAGCAGTCCTTCCTCCAGCGCGAGAGCTGGAACGCGGCCTCCGACCCGAAGGTCGCCGCGACCATCGCGCGCCTGGTGGACCACTTCCGGGACCGGGGCGACCGGGTCGTGTGGGTCCTGCACACCGAACCGGGCAGCGGCACGGTCTTCGATCCCGAGCGCGGGTTCGTCGAGTTCATGGACGGCCTGTCGCCCGCCGAGGGCGAGCCCGTGCGCACCAAGACCGTGCACAACGCCTTCACCGGCACCGACCTGGCCGAGATCCTCACGGACTGGGGCGTCGAGGAGGTCACCGTCTGCGGTGTGCGCACCGAGCAGTGCTGTGAGACGACCGCCCGCGTGGCCTCCGACCTGGGCTTCGAGGTGACCTTCGCGGTGGACGCCACGGCGAGCGAACCCATCGAGGCGCCCGGCTCCCCCGCGGGCCGCCCGCTGGCCGAGGTCCTGGCCGACCCCCGCACGCTCCTGCCCGCGGACGTCATCACCCGCACGGTCTACGCCCTCTCCGGGCGGTTCGCCGACGTGCGCACGGTCGCGGAGATCATCGGTTGAGGAGGGAACGGCAGGCGGGCGCGGACGGGGGCCGGAGCCCGCGCCAGCGCTCCGGCCCCCGTGTCCGACCCTCCTCCGGCCCCGTGTCCGGCCCGACCCCCGTCCTCCGGACCGCCCCCGGAACAAGCCCGACTAGACTGACCGGATCGTGACCACTGTCGTCTTCCTGCTGACGCCCGGCCTGCACCTGTTGGACCTCGCGGGCCCGGCCCAGGTGTTCTCCACCGCCGCCGACACGGGCCTGGACTACCGGGTCCGCTACGTCGCCGAGCACGCCGACGTGCCCACCGCCCAGGGGGTGGGTCTGCGCGCCGAGACGGACATGCCCAGGCTCGGGTCGGACGACCTCGTCCTCGTTCCCGGCTGGCGCACCCGCGACGGTGTCCGGCGCCACGTGCTCGGTGCCGGCCACGCCGCCGCCCTGGTCGCCCACCACGCGGCGGGCGGCACCGTGGCCAGCGTGTGTTCGGGTGCCTTCGCCCTCGGCGACGTCGGCCTGCTGGACGGGCGCCGCTGCACCACCCACCACGAACTCCAGGAGGAGCTGGCGCGCCGCCGGCCCCGCGCCCGGGTGATACCGGACGTGCTGTACGTGTCCGACGGCGGTGTGGTGACCTCGGCCGGGATCGCCAGCGGCATCGACCTCGCCCTGCACCTGGTCACCACACGTCACGGTCCCGCGACGGCGGCGGCCATCGCGCGGAACATGGTGGTCCACACGCGCCGCAACGGGGACGAGCCCCAGGCCAGCGCCATGCTGCGGCACCGGGACCACCTCGTCGACATCGTCCACCGGGTCCAGGACACCATCGACGCCCGCTTCCGGTCCGCTCTGCGGCTGGCCGACCTGGCCGCCGCGGTCGGCGTCAGCGAGCGCACGCTGAGCCGCGCCTTCTCGGCGGCCACCGGCCTCACTCCGCTGCGCTACCAGCAGGTGCTGCGGGTCGAGCACGCCGAGCACCTCATCGGCCGGGGCGCCACGGTGGAGGCCGCGGCACGGGCGGTCGGGTTCCAGGACGCGCGGATGCTTCGCCGGCTGCGCTCGCGCCCGGGTGCCGTTCGGCTCTGACCGCGTCGCCGCGCGCGACGCCGCCGGTGCGGGCGGCCCGCACCGGCGGCGTGACGCGGCTCGGGCTCAGGCGCGCAGGGCGTCGATGAGTTCCTGCTCGTCGTCGTGGGACAGGCTGGTCTGGATGACCGTCGGCGTCAGCGGCTTGAAGGCCTCCACGGCCCGGTCCTTGGTGGCCTCGTCGGCCAGCAGGAACACGGCGGCGCGGCCCTGGTCGAGCTCGCCGCCGATCTTCTTGATCATGTCGTCGTCGATGCCGACGTCGGTGAGCCTGCCGGCGACGGCCCCCGACGCGGCGCCGACGGCCAGCCCCAGGACGGGGTTGAGGAAGAGCAGGCCGATGAGCGTGCCCCAGAAGGCGCCGCCGAGGGCGCCGTAGCCGGTCATGTTCACGGTCTGGTGGATGCGCGGACGCCCTTTGTCGTCCTTGTAGACGTAGGCGGCGTCCTCCAGGCGCAGGAGTTCCTGCTTACCGAGGTCGGCGGCGATGTCCAGAGCCCGCTCCGCGGTGTCGCGGTCGGCCACCCCGAGGACGATCAGCTGAGCCATGGGTGTGTTCCCCCCGTCGTGGTGCCGGACCCGCTCCGGGCCCGATCGGCGGGAGGCTGCCCGGGATCGTCCCCGCTTAGCCCCATGGCGGGGGACACGGCGCGCAAAGACTCCGGCGCGCGGCGACGGGACCGGAGCGGAGCGGTCCGCTTCGGTCCGGCCTTGCCCGGTCCGCTTCGGTCCGGCCTTGCCCGGTCCGCTTCGGTCCGGCCTTGCCCGGTCCGGCCGTCCACGGATCACCAGTCGCGCCAGAGCCCCGCCAGGTCGCCGTCGTCGAACCCGTGCCGCTCGGCCATCGCCGTGACGTCCACGCCGTGCGCCTCGGGGACCGCCTGGATGTACTCGCACAACCGCTCGCGCTCGGTGGTCTCGATCATGCCGTGTTCGTGGTCGACCGCGTTGATCCTCGTCACCGCGCGTTCGGCCACGGCGAGCACGGCCGCGTCACCGGGCACGGCGCCGTCGGCGACCAGCGCGGCGACGTCGGCCTCGTAGTCGGCCAGAACGGCGTCGATCGCCTCGACCGGGGCGTCCGGCCACAGGTGCTCGGCCCAGTTCTCCTCGCACGTTCCGGCGGCCACCTCGGCGGCCACGTCCTTCTTGGTCTCGCGCCAGGCGAGGGAGGGTCGCGTCATCATGGTCGGCACGCTACGGCCCCGCGGTGACAGAAGCCGGCCCGGCGGCCGGCGGGGCGCCGGGGACGGGCCCTCGGTCAGTCCTGGTCGTCGTCGAACCGCTCCCGGGCGCGTTCGACGGCGGGGAGGTTGGCGGCGCTCCACCCCAGGAGGGCGTCGATGAGGTCCTGGAGCGTCGTGCCGAGCGGCGTGATCCGGTACTCGACGGCGATGGGCCGCGTGCTGGTGACGACGCGCTCGACCATCCCGTTGCGCTCCAGGCGGCGCAGCGTCGCCGTGAGCGACTTCTGTGTGACGACGGGGATCGCGCGGCGCAGTTCGTTGAAGCGCGAGGGCCGCCCGCACAGCTGGTCGAGCACCTGGAGCGACCACTTGTCGAGCAGTTGGTCGAGCAGCTCGCGCTGAGGGGCGGTGATCTGGGAGTGGCCGGTCTCGGCCTGGTCGGTATCCCGCATGAAACCTAGGTTAATTGAAGTTCCTTTGAGCCACCAGGTAGACATTCGATACCACCTACTCGGTACACGAAAGGGACTTCCGATGACCGTGCGACTCCTGACCCCCGAGGGCATGTTCCAGCCCGTCCCCTACCACCACGTCTCCATCGGCACCGGCACCCGCCAGGTGCACGTCGCGGGCCAGATCGCCCGGGACGCCGAGGGCAGGCCCGTCGCCACGGGCGACCTCACCGGACAGGTCGAGCAGGCGCTGCGCAACACCGGCCGTGGGCTGACCGGCGCCGGAGCGGACTTCTCCGACGTCGTGCGCCTCCGGTTCTTCGTCACGGGGTGGAACCCCCACATGGCGGACGCCTTCATGGCGGGGATCGAGAACGTCGCCGAGGAGCTGGGGCTGCCGCGGCCGTTGCCGCCCGTGTCGCTCATCGGCGTCGACTACCTCTTCGAGCCCGACGTGCTCGTCGAGGTCGAGGCGTTCGCGACCCTGGACTGACCGGTGCCGCGGCCGGCCCCGCGGCGGGACGCGGGGCCGGTCACGTCCGACCGGGACCAGGCGTGTCCGCGCGGGGCCTGCCGACGACCGCGGTCAGACGCGGCGGGCCACGTACAGGCGGGTGAGGTAGGGCACGCGCACGGCCCCGTCGGGGAAGTGCTCCGCGACCAGGTCCGTGAGGGCGGCACGGGTGCGCTCCAGGCCGATGGCGCGGACGACCACGGCCATCTTGGTGGAGGACAGGGCCATCCCGAGGTACCCGTCCAGGTCCAGCTCGCGCACCCAGCGGCCGGTGTACTCGGCGGCCTCGGCCAGATCCTCCCGGGCCGCCAGCTCACCGACCGTGTCGAAGCCGCGGTAGTCGCGCCGGTAGTCGTCCCCGTGCTCCTCCAGCAGGGACTCGTGCGCGTCGACGAACGCGCTCGCGGTCCAGTCGCGGTCGTTGTTGAGCACCGCGACGGTGCCGCCCGGCGCGAGCACGCGGACCGCCTCGGCGTAGAAGGCGGGGCGGTCGAACCAGTGCACGGCCTGCGCCGCGAGCACGAGCGCGGCCGAACCGTCGGGGAAGGGCACGTCCTCGGCGCGGCCGTCGGCGAACTCCACACCTTCGTGTCCGGCGGCGGCCGTGTCGCGCATCGCGTGTCCGGGCTCCACGCCGACCACCCGGGGGCCGGGCCCGAAGACGTCGCGCAGCGCACGTGTGGAGATGCCCGTCCCTGCTCCGACGTCGAGCAGGAGCCACGGCTCGGGCCAGGCCGTGCGGCTGCCGGCCGCGACGTACGCGCGCAGCCGGTCGAGCACCGGCTCGGGGTAGCCGGGACGGTAGCGCCGGTAGTGATCGGTGAGCCGGTCGAAGGCCTGGGTACGGTCGGCCACGCTGGTCCCCTCCGTCGTCGGTCTCGGCGGCTGTGACCCTACCCCACCGGTGCCGCCGTACCCGGGCGCGCGGGCTTGTGCGCGTTCCTCCGGTATTCCGAGGGGTTGACTCCGGTGTGGGCCTTGAACGCGGAGCTGAACGCGAACGCGCTGCCGTAGCCGACCCGCCCGGCGACGGCCTCCAGACCCAGGTCGGGGTGGGCCGAGAGCAGATCGCAGGCGGTCGTCAGCCGCCACGTGCGCAGGTAGGCCATGGGCGGGGTGCCCACCGCCCGCTGGAAGCGGTCCGCCAGGGTCGAGCGCGAGACGGCGCAGGCGCGGGCGAGCGACGCCAGGGACCAGGGCCGCTCGGGGCTCTCGTGGACCAGCTCCAGGGCGCGCGCCACGACGGCGTCGCCACGGGCGCTGAGCCAACTGGGCTCCGTGCGCGGGTGCTCCGCCATCCAGGCGCGGACGGCCATGACCAGCAGGCAGTCCAGGAGCCGGTCGTTCAGGCTGGTCTGGGCGACCCCGGCGGTGGTGATCTCGCGGACCAGCAGGTCGACCACGGCCGGATCGACGCTGCCCGCCCGCAGGACCGCCAGGGGCGGCAGCGCGGACAGGGCCAGGCGCCCGACCTCGCTGTCGTCCTCGTAGGCGCCGATGACCAGGGAGTACGCGCCCTCGGGGTCGTTGCCCCACGTCCCCACGCCGTGGGACAGGCTCACGTGGAGCTCCTGGCCGTCGTCGGCGACGCAGCGCTGGCCGGGGTGGACGGTGATCGTCGGAGGGCGCCCGGGCCGGTCGGAGAGCACGTAGGGGTCGGGGCCGCGGGTGAGGACGACGTCGCCGGGGTCGAGCGCCTCCTCCTGGCCGCGCGTGCGCACCCACACCCGGCCGGAGGTGACCACGCCCAGGCCCAGGGCGGCGCCGTCACGGACGTCGATCGACCAGGGCGCACTCATGACGACCCGCAGCGTGAAGGCGCCGCGGGCCCGCGGGCCGTCGAGCAGATGCGTGAGGGGGTCCATGGAGGCAGCCTATGTCTGGACGATCGCTTATGTCATCCAGTCGATCGACCATGGTTCGTCCGGATCGGGTCCGCTGTACTGAGGACATGCGCAACCAACGAATCCTCGTCACCGGCGGCACCGGCATGACCGGTCGCCGCGTCTCCCACCAGCTGGCCGAACGCGGAGTCGACGTCCGTGTCGGCTCCCGCTCGGGCACCCCGCCCTTCGAGTGGCACGACCCCGCCGCCTGGGACGCCGTCCTGGACGGTGTCGACGGCGTGTACCTGTGCTTCCACCCGGACCTGGCCTTCCCCGGCGCGGCCGAGGCGGTCTCGGCGTTCGCCGCGCGCGCCGCCGAGCACGGTGTCACCCGGATGGCCCTGTTGTCCGGCCGCGGGGAGGACGGCGCCGAACGTGCGGAGGAGGCCGTCCGGGCCGTCTTCGCGGACCTGACCGTGCTGCGCTGCTCGATGTTCGCGCAGAACTTCTCCGAGCACATCCTGGTCGACGGGGTGCGCGCGGGCACCGTCGCCCTGCCCGTCCCGGACGTGCCCGAGCCCTTCGTGGATCTGGCGGACGTGGCCGAGATCGCCGTGCGCGCCCTGACCGAGGACGGGCACGCGGGTCGGCTGTACGAGCTGACCGGGCCGAGCGCGCTGACCTTCGCCGAGGCGTGCGCCCTGATGGGCGAGGCGGCGGGGCACCCGGTCGCCTACCTGCCGGTGACCCCCGCGGACTTCGTGGCCGAGGCGGGTCGGGCGGGGATCCCGCCCGAGGTCGCCACGGGGCTGACGGAGCTGTTCGCCGAGATCCTGGACGGCCGCAACGCCAAGCCGACCGACGGGGTGCGGCAGGCCCTGGGCCGGCCGGCGGGCGACTTCGCCGGCTACGTGGCCCGCGCCGCCGCGGAGGGGGCGTGGTCGTGACCGGGTGAGGGCCCGCCGGCTCGGACAGGGGCGGCGCGGACGCACACGGGGTACACCTCCAGTGCGACACGTGTGCGTCCGGGAGCGGCCCGGAGGAGACCTGGGGCCCGGGGCGGCCTGGGAAGGCCCGGGGGCCGCCGCGGCCGCACGACCAGCAGCGAGGAGGCCGCCGGTGACCGACCACGAGAGCGACCGGCACCACACGGCCCAGGGCGAGCGCACCCGGCGCCGGATCATCGACGCCGCCACCGAGCTGTTCTCGCGCTGCGGCCTCTGGGGCGTGTCCCTGGGCGACATCGCCGAGCGCGCCGGGCTCACGCACGCGGGCGTGCTCCACCACTTCCCGAACAGGGAGGCCGTGCTCCTGCACGTACTGAGCCGGCGGGACGAGCTGGACGCGCCCCTGCTGACGGCCCCCGCACCGGGCCACCGGGGACTGGTGGACGACATCGTGCGCATGGTGGAGCGCGACGCAGCCGCACCCGACCAGGTGTCGCTGCACGTGACCCTGGCCGCCGAGGCCACCGACCCGGCACACCCCGCGCACGAGTACTTCGTCGGCCGGTACCGGAACCTGCGCGACCACCTCGTTCCGGCGCTGGCCGACCTGCTCGGGGAGAGCGGTGGGCCGACGCCGGAGATCGCCGCCCAGCAGATCGTGGCGCTCACCGACGGGCTCCGGGTGCAGTGGCTCCTGGACCCGGGTGCCGTCGACATGCGCGCCGCGGTGGTGTCGTTCCTGCGCACCCTGGGGATCGAGGTCGAGGAGCCACCGGGCCCGCGCTAGGGGGCGTCGCGTGCGCCCGGCCTAGAGTGGAGGGACCTACCGCCGATCCCCCGTCGAGAGAGCACCGTGACCGTCGCCGAGAGACTCCAGAGCGTCTTCGTGGCGCTGGCCGCCGTCCTCGGCCTGGCCGTCGGCACGCTGTGGCCGGTCGGCGCGGTCGCCGGCCACCTGGTCCTGCCCGCGCTCGTCCTGCTGCTGGTGGCGGTGTTCGTGCAGGTGGACGCCGCCCGGGTGCGCCTGGCCCGCGACGCCGCCACCGTGGTCGCCGCCAGCCTCGTCCTCAACTTCGTCTTCACGCCGTTGCTGGCATGGGCACTGGGAGTCGGGCTGCTGGGCGACGCGCCGGATCTGCGGATCGGACTGCTCCTGCTGCTGGTGACCCCCTGCACCGACTGGTACCTGGTGTTCACGGGGCTCGCCCGGGGGCACATGGGCGTGGCGGCGGCGCTGCTGCCGATCAACCTGGTGCTCCAACTGGCCCTGCTCCCCGTGTACGTCCTGCTCCTGGGCGGCGAGGCGGCCGGTGTGGGTACCGGGACGCTGGTCGAAGCCGTCCTACTGGTGCTGGTGGTGCCGCTGGTGGCGGCCGTGTCCCTTCGTTGGGGAGCGGGTCGCTGGAAGGGCGCCCAGTGGCGGGACCGGAGGCTGGTCGCCCCGGCCGGGCGGGCGGTCCTGCCGCTGCTCTACCTGGCTGTCCTGGCGATGTTCGCCTCCCAGGCGCGGACGGTCGCCGCGCACCTGGGCGAGCTGGCGGCGCTCCTGGTGCCCTTGGGGGTGTTCTTCGTGGTGGCGCCGCTGACGGCCGTGCTCGTCGCGCGCGTGCTGCGGCTGCCCGGCGACCAGCGGGCCGCGCTCACCATGACGACGGTGGCCCGCAACTCCCCCGTCGCGCTGGGCATCGCGGTCGCCGCCTTCCCCGACCGGCCGCTGATCGCGGTGGCCCTGGTGATCGGACCACTCGTGGAACTGCCGGTCCTGGCGGTGCTCAGCCAACTGGTCCGGGCGCGCGGCCCGCGCGAGCGCGGCGGTGTCTCCGGCTGAGTTCCGGCCCGGCGGGGCCGCTTCGGTCCGGTTGATCCCTCGGTCCGGTGGGGCCGGTCGGCCCGGTCGGCCGTCGGCCGGTGGACCCGCCCGCCCCCTGGTGGTGGCGTTCGCGCGTGGCGTGGGCGGTCAGGCGAGGTGGGCGGCGAGGGCACCCTTGTGGCGCTGGAGCTCGTCGATGCGCGCGTCGAGGTCGGCCAGCTCGCGGCGGATGGTGACGACCAGGCTCGGACACATCTCCAGGTCGAGCGGGGCGTCCTCTCCGCCGCGCGCGCAGGGCAGGAGCGCCGCGATCACCTGGGTGGTGAGGCCCATGTCCAGCATGGCGCGGATGTGGCGGACGGTGCGCACGGCCTCGGTCTCGTAGACGCGGTACCCGTTGGCCGAACGAGTCGATTCGAGCAGCCCCTGCTCCTCGTAGTAGCGCAGCAGGCGCCGGCTCACGCCGGTCCGCTCCGACAGCTCCCCGATCAGCATGCCGTGGTCCACCTCACCCCTGGTCCGCACTTGACCCTCACACCGGTGTCAGTGCCTAACGTCGCCGCATGATCGAACATTTCACGTACACGGTCAAGGGTTCCGGTCCGGGTCTGCTGCTCGCGCACGGCGGGGGCGGCGGCGCGGAGCCGAACTTCGGTCCGTTGATGCCGGATCTCGCCCGAACGCACACCGTGGTCGCCCCGGACCTGCCGGGATCGGGGGCCACCCCGCGCAGCGCCGAACCGCTGGACCTGGACACGGTGGCCGACACCCTGGTGGCCACGGCCCTGGACGCGGGCGTGGAGCGCTTCACGATCCTGGGCTACTCGCTCGGGACCGGGGTCGCCGTGCGCGCCGCCACCCGGCATCCGGAGCGGGTGGCCGGGCTGGTGCTCACGGCCGGGTTCGCCCGGATGAACAACCGGATGCGCCTGGCGGTGCGCGTGTGGCGGGACCTGCTGGACGGGGACCGCGAGCTGCTCGCGCACTTCCTGACCCTCATGGCCACGGGCGATCCCGCCCTGGAGCGGTTGAGTCCCTCTGAGCTGGCGGACTCGGTGGCCGGGCTCGCCGGGTTCGTTCCCGCGGGCACTCCGGAGCAGGTGCGCCTGGTGGAGGGAGTCGACACCACCGCCGAGCTCGCCGGGATCCGCGTGCCGACGCTGGTGGTCGCCGCCACCCTGGACCGGCTCGCGTCGCCCGAGCTCTCCCGTGAGCTGGCCGCCGGGATCCCGGGCGCGGAGCTGGTCGAGGTCGAGTCCGGGCACCTGGTCGCCGCGGAGGCGCCCGAGGAGTGGGGCGCCGCCGTGCGCGGGTTCCTGGACCGCCACCGCTGAGCGACACGGGTGCCCCGCCGGCCCCGGGCGCCGAGCCGCGTACCGGGCCCGGACGGCGGGGCACCCTGCTCGGACGGCGGGGCACCCGGGAGACCGCTCTCCGTGGTCCAGAGGACGCAGGAGACCAGAACGGGGCACCCGGGGCCAAGGGACCCGGAAGGACGCCACCCGAAGCGCGACGCCCGGGATCTCACCCGGGTGTCCTCCCGCGACCGGCCTCGACGCCGGGGCGGCGCGGCCCACGGTCGAGGACGCCCCGGACGCCCTGGATCGCGCACCAGAGGGCCACCAGGGACGCACCCGCCAACAGGCACACCGAGAGGATCCACTCTCGGGAACCGTCCGGCCCGTAGACACGCGTGTCCGCCCCGACGTCCACCGCGGCGACCTCCGCCCCCACCACGCACGTGTCGCGCCCCGCCGCGTGCAGGGTCACCTCGCGCACCGGACCACCGTCGGCGGTGAAGGTGCCGTCGCACCCGCACGACTCGTGGCCGGGATGCCGCACGCAGGTCAGCGCGGTCGCCGTGAACACGCCGGGGGTACCCTCGCCGCGGGCGGCGCGCAGTCCCTGGTCGAGTCCGGCCAGGCCCACGTACGCGACGGTCCCGGCGAGGACCATCAGGACCAGGGCGAACGCGGGAGAGGCGCCCTTCCGGCTCATCGCCGCACCTCCGCCGACCGCTCGGCAGGACCGTCCCCGACAGCCGGACCGGCGTCCCCACCGTCGCGCTCCGCCTCCACCGCGCCGGGCGCCCGCAGCGCGAGCAGCACCGCGGCTCCGCACAGGACGGCGGCCAGCACCCACAGCGGCCCGTACGCCCCGGTGACGTCGCGGACCAGGCCGCCGAACACCGCCATCGCACCGGCCCCGACCTGGTGCAGGGCGTTGACCCAGCCGAAGACGATCGCGCCGTCCGCGCCGAACATCCTCCGGCACAGCAGGATCACCGGCGGCACGGTCGCCACGTCGAGCAGGCCGAACACCACGACGAACGCGATCATCGCCGGGCCCGCGTCCGGCCCGAAGAGCGCCGGCAGCAGCGCGAGCAGGGCACCCCGGCCGCCGAAGTAGGCCACCAGCAGCAGGCGCGGGTCGAAGCGGTCCGTGAGCCAGCCGGAGACCACCGTGCCGACCAGCGAGAACACCCCGATCGTGGACACCAGGGCGGCGGCCGTCGTGACCGCCATCCCGTGGTCGCGCGCGGCGGGCACGAAGTGCGTCCACAGGATGCCGTTCGTGGTCGCCCCGCAGATCGCGAACACCCCCGCGAGCAGCCAGAAACCGCGTCGGCGCGCGGAACGGGCGAGCACGCGCACGGTCCGGCGGGCGGCGCCCTCCTCCGCTCTCGGCCGGGGCACGTCCGTCAGGGCCCCGTAGGGCCGCAGCCCCACGTCCGCCGGGTGGTCGCGCAGCACCAGGACGACCAACACGGCCACCACCCCGGCCGACAGCGCCAGCGTCACGACCGCCGGACGCCAGCCCTGGGTGTCCGTGACCCAGGCGAGCGCGGGCAGGAACACCAGTTGCCCGAACGCGCTCGAACCGGTCAGCGCCCCGATCACCAGGCCCCGCCGCCGGACGAACCAGCGGTGCGCGACGGTGGCGGCGAAGGTCATCGCCAGCGAACCGGTGCCCGCGCCGATCAGCACGCCCCAGTAGAGCGTGAGCTGCCAGGCGTGGTCCATCAGGGTGGTCAGCGCCGCCCCGGCCATGACGGCCGACAGGGCGGCGACCGCGACCCTGCGCAGCCCGAAGCGGTCCATCAGAGCGGCGGCGAACGGGGCGACGAGCCCGTACACGACCATGTTGACGGAGGCGGCGGCCCCGATCGAGGTGCGCGACCACTGGTACTCGGTGTGCAACGGGTCGACGAGCAGGCCGGGCATCCCGGCGAACGCCGCGGCGGCGACGATGGCCAGGCCCGCCACGAGCGCGACCGGCCAGGCCCGGTGGAGGAGCGGAGTGCGTGTCTGGTGCGTCATGGGACCAGCATCCGGCGGGGGGCACCTGCCCCGACAGTGACCCGAAGGCCAACATGCGCAAGAATCGGGCCATGTCCGTCTTCACGCGTCCCGACCGCCACAGCGTCGCCGTCCTCGTCCGGGACGGGGTCCTGCCCATCGAGGCGGGGATCGTCCACCGCCTGTTCGGGCAGGCGCGCGACGCGTCCGGCGCCTTCCTCTACGAGGTCGTGACCTGCGCGCTCACGCCGGGCGAGGTCCGCACCGACACCGACTTCACCCTCAACGTCGCGCACGGCCCCGAAGCGCTCGACGGCGCCCGGACGGTGGTCGTGCCCGCGGCCGACGCCGACTACGGCGAGCGGCCGCACACCCCGATCGACCACGGCCTGGGCGCGGCGCTCGGCCGGATCCGTCCGGACGCCCGGGTGGCCTCGATCTGCACGGGGGCGTTCGTCCTGGCAGCCGCGGGGCTGCTCTCGGGCTGCCGGGTGACCACGCACTGGCGTTCGGTCGGGTTCTTCCGTGCCCTGTACCCGCACATCGACCTCGACCCGGACGTGCTCTACACCGACAACGGGCGCGTGCTCACGGCCGCCGGTGTCGCCTCCGGGATCGACCTGTGCCTGCACATGATCCGCGCCGACCACGGCGCCGCGGTCGCCAACGACGTGGCGCGCGGAACGGTCGTGCCGCCGCACCGCGACGGCGGGCAGGCCCAGTACGTGCGCCGCCCGGTGCCCGAGCCCGAGCGCTCCGGCACGGCGCACGCCCGCGCCTGGGCTCTGGAACACCTCGACCACCAGCCGAGCCTGCGAGCGATGGCGGCCAGGGAGTCGGTGAGCGTGCGCACCTTCACCCGCCGGTTCCGCGACGAGATGGGGGTCTCCCCGGGGCAGTGGATCGCCCAGCAGCGGCTGGACCGGGCCCGTCAGCTCCTGGAGGAGACGGGGATGCCGGTCGACCGGGTCGCCCACGAGGCGGGCTTCGGGACCGCGGCCTCCCTGCGCCAGCACATGCAGGCGGAGCTCGGCGTCTCCCCGAGCGCGTACCGGCGCACCTTCCGCGGTCCCGCGGCGAGCCCCCGTTCCGGCGTCCCCGCCGCTTGAGACGAACCGTGGGGTGCGCCGCCCCGGCCGGGAGGGCGGAGTGGCCAGCGCGGCCCCGGTCGGGAAGGCGGACGCACCGCGCGGCGGTCAGGCGGCGGCGGTCACTCCGCGGCGGCTCCGGCGCGGTCGCGGTGGAAGGCCCAGGCGTCGGCGACGATGTCGCGCAGGGACGAGCGCTCGGGGCGCCAGCCGAGCAGGGCGCCGGTGCGGTCGGAGGAGGCCACCAGCACCGCCGGGTCGCCTGGGCGGCGGGGCGAGGCGACCGCCGGGATCGGGTGCCCGGTCACCTCACGGCACACCTCCACCACCTCGCGTACCGAGAAGCCCGCGCCGTTGCCCAGGTTGAGCACGTCGTGGCGCCCCGGCCGGGCCCGACCGAGGGCGAGCAGGTGGGCGCGGGCCAGGTCGGCCACGTGGATGTAGTCCCGCACGCAGGTGCCGTCCGGCGTGGGGTAGTCCTCCCCGAACACCGACACCGACTCCCGTTCACCCCGCGCCACCTTGAGCACGTTCGGGATCAGGTGGGTCTCGACGGTGTGCCGCTCCCCCAGTCCCCGGTGGGCTCCGGCGACGTTGAAGTACCGCAGGCTCACCGCGGCGACGCCGTGCATGCGCGCGTGCTCGGTCAGAGCGGCGTCGATCGCGGCCTTGGTGGCTCCGTAGGGGTTGGTCGGGCGCACCGGCGCGTCCTCGGTGATGGGCACCGACTCCGGTTCCCCGTAGACGGCGGCCGTGGAGGAGAACACCAGGCGTCCGGTCCCGGTGGCGCGCATCGCCTCCAGCAGGGCGAGCGAGGTCCCCACGTTGCCGCTCCAGTACAGGCCCGGGTGCGCGACCGACTCCGAGACCACGGACTTGGCGGCGAAGTGCAGGACCGCGTCGAACCCCTCCCGCAGGACGTCGGCGGCGCGTTCGCGCACCGTCCCCTGGACGAAGCGGGCTTCCGGGTGCACGGCGTCGGCGTGCCCGGTGGAGAGGTCGTCGAGGACGATGACCGTGTGGCCCTCCTCCACGAGCATCGCCGTGACGACGCCGCCGATGTATCCGGCGCCGCCCGTGACCAGAACCCGCATTGCACCCTCCGAGGTGAAGACTTCGCGTTTCCCAACAGAACATACGAAATCAAACATCAAGTCAACAGGATCAGTCTATTTCCAACAGAGTCGTTGGTGGGGTGGACACGGCACCGGGCGGGTAACGGTCCATCGACGACCGCACCGCCCGCCGCCTCCTCACTCCCCCGGAGCCCCCGTGAAGCTGTACGCCGAGCGCCCCGTCCGCGCCTGCCTCCAACTGCTGTCCGACCTCCTCGCCCTGTCCTGGGCGGTCCTGTGGATCACCACGGCGCTCTCGCTGCGCGAGGTCATCACCGGCCTGGACCGGCCGGGCGAGCTCATCGCGAGCTCGGGTGAGGGCGTGTCCGAGCACATGGCCACCGCCGCCGAGGCCGCCGAGCGCGTCCCCCTGGCCGGAGAGGCCCTGGCCGCCCCCTTCACCAGCGTGGGCGGCGCCGGTGAGTCGCTGGCCTCGGCCGGGACGTCCCTCCAGGAGTCGGTGGCCGCCCTGGCCCTGTACCTGCCCCTGGTCACGGCGGTGATTCCGCTGGCCCTGCTCGCCGCGACCTGGCTGCCGGCCCGCGCCCGCTGGGTGCGCCAGGCCGCCACCGTACGGAGCATACGGACCATGAGCCCGCAGGCCCGGTCCCGCCTGTTGGCGCTGCGCGCGCTGACGGCCGTGTCGCCGTCCCGCCTGACCGACGCCCACGAGGACCCGGTGGGCGCCTGGCACGCGGACGATCCCGAGGCGACCCGCGTCCTGGCCGCGATGGAGCTGAACAGGCTCGGCCTGCGTTCGGTCTGACCACCGGGCCACGGGTCGTTGCGGCGACGGCGGCCCCGCAACCCGGCGCACAGCCGTAGGGCACACGGCGGCACGGCGGCCCACCCGTCGATCGCTCCCCTGGGCCGCCCGCGTGCCACCCGCTCGTCCACAGGTTCCCGAACGGCCTCGCGATCGTCGGTCCCGCTTCCTAAGCTGGAGACCGCGCCTACATACGGAGCACACATGCACCTGTCCGCCCTCCTCGACTTCGACGTCGTCCCCCTCGACACCGACGACGCCGTGTCCGTGCTGATCGACATCACGGCCCCCGAACGCGAGGCCGACACCGAGCGGCCGCCCGCGACCCTGCAGATCGTGCTGGACCGCAGCGGTTCGATGGGCGGCGGCAGACTGACCGGAGCGGTCACCGCCCTGGTCGGGCTGGTGGACCGGCTCGCGCCCACCGACAACTTCGGCCTGGTCTCGTTCGACACCCAGGCCGTGGTCGAGGTGCCCACCGGGCCCCTCACCGACAAGGAGGCCGTGCGCCGCCGTATCCGGGGCCTGGTGCCGGGCGGTGGCACCGACCTCTCCTCCGGGCTGCTCCGGGGGATCCAGGAGGCCCGCCGGGCCGGCGGCGACCGGGGCGGCACGCTGCTGCTGATCTCCGACGGGCACGCCAACCACGGGGTCACCGACCACGACCTGCTCCGCCAGGTCACCGCCGACGCCTACGGGCACGGCGTCACCACCACGACCCTCGGCTACGGGCTCGGGTACGACGAGGCACTGCTCGGGGCGGTCGCCGACGGCGGCGCGGGCAGCGCGCTGTTCGCGGAGGACCCCGACACCGCGGGCGGTCTCATCGCCCAGGAGGCGGAGTACCTGCTGGCCAAGTCGGCGCAGGCGGCCTCCCTCAAGGTCCCGCCCGGCCCGCACGTCAAGGGGGTCTCGGTGGTCGGCGAGATGCCGTCGTCGAGACTGCCCGACGGCACGCTCATGGTGGAGCTGGGCGACTTCTACTCCGGTGAGACCCGGCGCCTGCTGCTACGCGTGGAGGTCCCGGGAGTGGCGGCGCTGGGAACGGTCACCGTGACCACCCTCGACGTGTCCTACGTGGATCCGGCCACGATGACGACCTACACCGCGAGCCTGCCGATCACCGTCAACGTGGTGCCCGGTGACGAGGCCCGCGACCGCTCGCCCCGGCCGGAGGTGCGCACGGAGGAGGCCCTCCAGCGCGCCCAGACGGCGAAGCGGGAGGCGAGCGAGGCTCTGCGCCGTGGCGACCGGAAGAGCGCCGCGGAGATCCTGGACCGGGCACGGGGCGACCTGCCCCGTCCGTCGAGCGCTCCGGGCGCGGCCTCGGCGGAACTGTCGGCGCAGGCCGAGGAGCTGGGCCGGATGTCGGCGATGGCGCGCACCGACGACGCCTCGCGCACCTCCAAGTCGCTGTACTCCAGCCAGTCCGGCTATTCGCGCAAGCGCGGACGCCACCAGCCGCAGACTCCACCGGAAGGACCGCGGACGCCTCCGCCGCCGAGCGGCGAGATCCGCGGCCAGCAGACGGGCAGCGACCTGTACAGCCCCGACGCGAGACCGTCCCGGGGCCGCCGTCGGCGCAGGCCGCCCGAGGACCCGCAGCAGGAGAGCTGAGGCGCCCGCTCCCCCGACCGCCGCGCACCGCCCGCGCCCGCCCACCGCGACGGAGGTGGGGGCTCGGGCGCGAGTCGGCGTCGACCCAGGAGCGGCGGCGGGCCCCGCCCGGGGCGAGGTCCCCGCGCGCCGACTCGGACGCACGCCTGCTCAACCATGCGCGAGTGTCAGCGCCGCTCGGGATCACGTGTCGGCGAGCGTCTCGCTCGCGCATGCGCGGACGTCCGCTCGGCGGGGCACTCGTCCGCCCAGGCATGGACGGAAGATCGGCTCGGGCTCACGCGTGGGCCGGCGCCCCGCTCACGCATGCGCGCATCTCCGCTCGAGCGCACTCCTGCCCGCCACGCTCGGGTACCAGCGCCTCCTCACACGTGGGTGAGCGTTCCGATCAGCATGCGCGGACGTCGGCTCGGCGTGGGTGGGCTTCCGTTCGGCCGCGAACTGAGTTCGGCTCGGGCTCACGCGTGGGCGAGTGTCTCGCTCACCGCGTCCGGCAGCTTCTCCTCCAGGAAGGCGGCCATGTCCTCCTCTTGGCGCAGGATCCCGGTCAGCTTGCGGGCGATCTCCTCCTCGCCGAGGGATCGGGCGGCCTGGATGAGGGCCTTGTAGGACGCGATCTCGAAGTGCTCCGCGGCGAAGTCGGCCAGACCGTTCTTGACCAGGGTGTCGCCCGCGGGCTTGTTCGCCATGCCCTGCATGGACCCGAAGAAGCTGGCGAAGGCGCTCTTGGCCCCCGAGACCGAGCCGCCGAGCGCGTCGATGCAGCCCCGGACCGTCTCCGCCTGCTCCCGGGTCTCGTCGATGTGCCGCATGATGCGCGCGTGCACCTCGGGGTGGTCTTCGGCGTCCTTGGCATGCCGCTCCAGGACTTCCTCCAGTGCACTCTCCATCGCATAGGCGTCGTTGAGCCAGGTGATGAGCTGCTCGCGACTGCTCACGTCGATCCCCCTCAGACTGTCTCGAAAGCGTCCGCGCTCCCGGGTGTCGCACCGCGAGGCCACGGGAGCGCCTTGGTGCCACGCGCTACCCAGGCCCGCACGGGACAAACGGCCCGGCGCCGGAGCGGCCCGTCCGAGGCGCAGTCTCGCTCTCCGAGGTGGTCGATGGATCGGTCCGGGCGCCTCAGCCCGAGCCGCGCAGCCGCTCCAGTCCGTCGAGGATGAGGTCGAGCCCGAACTCGAAGCCGCCGGCCTCCTGGTGCGGCTCCAGGTGGTACCGGATGTGCGCGGCCAGGTCGGGATAGGTGTCCACCGGGAAGGACCGCAGGACGCTCTCGCCCACCTCCGCCATCTCGTCGGGGTCCAGGGGGAAGCCCAGCGCCTGGAGCGCGTGGCCGACCAGGTGGTCCTCGATCGTGTGGAAGGCCCGGTCGAGCAGGCCGGGGGTGAAGTCCGCGGCGCGCAGCGACCGCAGCGCGCTGTCCATGTAGCGCATCCGCTGCGGCCCCGGATTGATGCTCGACGTCCACAACGAGGCCGCCCAGGGGTGGCGCATCAGAGCCGCGTGGGCCGAGATCGCACGCCGCCGAGCCTGCTCACGCCAGTCCGTGTCGTCCTCGGGGCACTCGATCTCACCGACGATCCGGTCGAGCATCCCGTCGAGCAGGTCGGCCTTGCCGTCGACGTGGTTGTACAGCGACATGGCCTCCACGCCGAGCTCGCGCCCGAGCCTGCGCATCGACACGGCTCCGATGCCCTCGGCGTCGGCCAGCACGACGCCCGCGTCGAGGACGCGGTCGCGGGTCAGCGGCGCACGGCGCGCCTTGGGCGGATCCTTCGGCGTCGGCACCGGGACATCGACCTCCTCTTGACGGACAGCGGCACGAAGTCTAGCTTACAGAGTAAGTATTTACAGTGTAAGTAGACGAATGGAGCGTCATGAAGGCGATCGCGCAGAGCCGCTACGGCGAGCCCCAGGACGTGCTGGACCTCCGCGACGTCGACCGCCCGGAGCCCGGGGACCACGAGGTCCTGGTGCGCGTGCACGCTTCGTCGGTCAATCCCGCGGACCGGTTCGAGCTCGTCGGCCTCCCGTACGTGCTCCGCCTCGCGTTCGGCCTGACCCGACCCAAGGCCCCCGTCAGGGGCAAGGACGTGGCCGGAACCGTCGAGGCGGTGGGTGCACGGGTCACGCGGTGGCAGAGGGGCGCCCAGGTCTTCGGCGAGCTGTCCGCCGGCGCCTACGCCGAGTTCGTCGTGGCCGGAGAGGACGAGTTGGCCTCGGCACCGACCGGGGTCGGCCTCGCCGAGGCGGCGTCCGTCCCCGTCGCCGGTCTCGCGGCGCTCCAGGGCCTGCGCGACGCCGGAGGCGTCCGCTCCGGCCACCGGGTCCTGGTCAACGGAGCGTCCGGGGGCGTGGGAACGTTCGCGGTCCAGATCGCGAAGGCGCTCGGGGCGCACGTGACCGGCGTGTGCAGCGGCGCCAACCTCGAACTGGTCACGTCCATCGGCGCCGACGCGGTCGTCGACTACGCGCGGCACGACTTCACGCGGAGCGGTGAGCGCTACGACGTCGTCTTCGACCTGGTGGGGAGCCACGCCCCGACGGCCTACCGGCGCGTGCTGCGCCGGGACGGGGTCTACGTCTCCGCCTCCGGCATGCCCGGTGGCGCCCTGCTCGGCCCGCTCCCGTACCTCCTGCGCGTGGCGCTCACCTCACTGCGCGGCGGCCCGAAGATGAAGCCGTTCGCCGCGAAGCGGAGCCCGGACGACCTGGCCGTCCTCGCCGGGATGATCGAGTCCGGGCAGGTGCGGCCGGTCATCGACCGGACCTACACGCTGGCGGAGACCGCGACGGCCCTCGCCCGTCAGGGGAAGGGGCACGCGCGGGGCAAGACGGTGGTGACCGTGGTGGACGCCGAGCCGCCGACCGGTTCCTGACCACGGTCACCTGGACCGGGCACGGCACCACGGGCGGAAGGCCGGTCCCGCCACCGTCGACCGGGGCGTCCCGGTGCCCGGCGACGGGGTCGACGGTCCGTGCGCCGGATGTCGCCCATGGGAGATGTCCCGGGATGGCGGCGATGAGGAGATACTCGGGGACGTCCAACGTGGAACCCCCTGCGCCGAGGAGAGATCCGTGTCCCCTGTTCAGATCATCCGCACGGTCGCCGCCGCCCTGATCACCGGCGGTGGAGCCCTCGGACTGGTTCCCACGGGGCCGTGCGGGGCCGGATGGTGGACGCCGCCCAGCGGGGCCGTGTCCTTCGGCTGGTTCGCCTACGAGGAGGTGCAGGCGAACCGGGTGGTCGGTACGTGCGACATGGCCATGGCCCCGGTGGGGTCGTGGGCCATCGCGCTGATCGTGGTCGGGGGGACCCTGCTCGCGGGAGTATGGCTCAACACCCACTACCGGCCCAGGGAAGAGCCGAAGGACGAGCCGCAGGCGTAGAGGCCCGCTCAGCGAGGCGGCCCTCTACCTGGCCATCCGGACGGAGGCCAGCAGCGCGGCCCACTCACCAGCGGGAACGTCCAGGGGTCCCCGGTCCCGGTACTGGGTGTCCCGAACGCCGGTCACCCGACCCTCGGCCACCTCGACACAGTTATGCGCCCCGTCGCTGTAGCTCGACTTGTGCCAGTCCACCTTCGTCATCTTCGTACTTCCTTCTCACCTGTCGGAGGTAGTCCAGCGACGCCCTTACGGACCTCGCATTCGCCTGCAATCTACTGAACAGGGACACAAAGCCACGAACCATGCGCGGCTCGTCCGTGGTCTGCCCGAGGTAGACCGACTCCGCGTGAAGAACTTCTGGTGCCGAGTGGGTCGCGATCAACGAGAACGGACCATCGGGGCCGGCGTGCGGGAGGGTCCCCCATCCGTACATCTGTAACTGCAGTCGGCCTGATGTCGCCAGGTCGATGAGCTTGTCGATCTGCTCGCGCATGACCTCGTCATCAGCGATAGGACGCAGGACGACCACATCATCGAGGACCACGTGGTACTGCGGCCCGTCCTCGTGGAGGACGCGGGAGGCGCGTTCCATCCTGGTCGCCATCTTCTGCTCGATTTCGTCCTTCTTGAGCCAGGGAGCACCAGCCGCGAAGACGGCACGGGCATAGTTCTTCGACTGGAAGTTACCAGGCACCAGGACGCCGCTGTACTGACGGATGAGCTCCGCGACGTGGAGCTGCTCCTGCCAGTCGACCTGCTCCGGCGCGTAGAGATCTTCGTGCAGCCGAACCAGACGCGATCCCGCTTCAAGGAGATCGTCCAATTCCCGCACCCTGGAGGCGTCGAGTCGCTTCCAACCACACTCGACCTGCGAGATGAACTTCTTCGTGTAACCGAGGTGCCCGGCCACCCTCAGCTGGGTCATTCCACTTCTACTTCTCGCCCTGGCTATCGCCTGACCAAAACGGACGTCTGATATGTCCCTTTTCTTTTGGTTCTCCACAGAGGCGATTAAAGCAGGTGCGGCTACGTGAAGTCCACCGAAGCACACCGCTGTATACCGCAGGTATTCCGTGGTCTTCGTGAGAACGAAAAACCTTTCGCTCCTTTCACTCGTGCGGAATTCTGGCAACAGCAGCCGCGCCTGCAGGAAGAGGACTCGGTCCGATTCATGTGAGGTGGGGAGCCATCGTGGCAATCTCCGGCGTCGGTGCGGCGGCCACGGGCCGCCGGGGTGTTCGAGACCAACGAGAGGAACCAGACCAGTGCGCATGCCCAGTGACACACCGAATCGGGCGCGAGCCCGGAACGACCACCCCCATCCCCTCCCCCGGCGGCCTCGTCGGTCGGCCCGTGTGCGCGGCTACGCGCCCGGTCCGTGCACGTCACCCTTTCCCGCGTGTGTGCTGGGCGCGGTGCTCGGCGGTCTGTTGAGGGCGGTGGTGAGCCGGTGATCCGCGTCTGCGACATCCGCGAACTCTCCACCCTGGCCGAGCTCGGCACCTGGGCCGCCGAACACCGCGTCCGGATCCGCTACCTCGGCGCCGACCTGGAGAACCGCCCGGTCTACGGCGCCACGCGCGGACACCTGACCCGTCTGGCGCGGGACGCCGGTCCGGACCTGCACCGGCATCCGCTCGTGTGGCGCTCCCCGCTGGAGAACCCGGAGGCGCTCCCTTGAGCGAGCACCCGGTCGGCCGCCCACCGACGACCAGCCGCTCCCCCCGCGTCCACGGGCGCGCGGCCCCGCGGGGTCCGGGCTCCCCGGCCGGCCCCCATGGCCCGCGTCCCCGGTCAGGGGACCTGGTAGGTGCTGTCGCGGACGTCGGTGATGGCCATGTGGCCGGGGGCGTGGCCGATCGCGAACTCCGGTGCCGAGGCCGCCACCGCGGCCTGCGGGGTGACGCCGCACGCCCAGAACACCGGGATCTCGCCGGGCCGGACCTCCACCCGGTCCCCGTAGTCCGGGGCGTCCAGGTCGGCGATCCCCAGGGCCGCCGGGTCCCCCACGTGCACCGGGGCCCCGTGCACCGCCGGGTAGCGGGAGGTGACGCGGACGGCGTCGGCGACCCGGTCGGCCGGCACCGGTCTCATCGACACCACGAGCGGGCCCCGGAACCGCCCGGCCGGGCGGCACTGCCGGTCGGTGACGTACATGGCCGCGTTGGTCCCCGCCTCCAGGTGGCGGACCGGGATCCCCGCCTCCAGCAGCGGCGCCTCGAACGTGAAGCTGCACCCCAGGAGGAAGGCCACCAGGTCCTCGCGCCACAGGTCGGCCACCTCCGTGCGCTCCTCCACCAGCTCGCCGTGCCGGTAGACCCGGTAGGCGGGCAGGTCGGTGCGCAGGTCGCCGCCGAACACCGAGGCACTGGTCTCCCCCGGCTCCGTGACGTCCAGAACCGGACAGGGCTTGGGGTTGCGCTGGGCGAACAGCAGGAAGTCGAACGCCGCCTCACGCGGCAGGGCGATGAGGTTGGCCTGCGCGTATCCGGCGCTGTAACCGGCGGTGGGCGCCCGCAGCCCCTCCCGGAACAGCGCGCGGGCGCGGGACGGGGACAGCCGTGCCGGAGAGCCCTCCGCCGGTGTCCGCTCGGCCGGGATCGTCTCGGCCAAGGACTGCTCCGCAGGTGTCGGCTCGGCCGGGGTCGTCATCTCGTCCTCCTGGGGATCGGTCACGGGCGGGTCCGGGCGGTCACGGGCGGGTCCGGGCGGTGAAGCGGATCCGGGTGCCGGGCCGCGCCTGGGCCGCGCGGGGCAGGTCGGCGGACCGGACGACCGCCACCACCGGGTATCCGCCGGTCACGGGGTGGTCGGCCAGGAACAGCACCGGCTCACCGCCGGGCGGCACCTGGAGCGCACCGGCCACCATGCCCTCGCTGGGCAGTTCGCCCGCGTAGGAGCGCTCCAGCGCCGGACCCGAGAGCCGTGCCCCCACCCGGTCGCTGCGCGGGGTCACCTCGTACTCGCCGGACAGCAGCGTGTCGAGGGCGCGGTCGGTGAACCAGTCCTGTCTGGGGCCCAGGTCCACCCGCAGGGTGATCCGGTCCCCGCTCACGGGGGCGGCGCACACGTGGTCCACGATCGGGAAGTCGCGCGGCGGCGGGCCGACGGGCAGGACCGTTCCGGGCACGGGCAGGTCGGGTCCGAGTCCCGCCAGCACGTCGGTGCTGCGCGAGCCCAGCACCGGGCGCACGTCCACTCCCCCGCGCACGGCCAGGTAGGAGCGCAGCCCCCGGTCCGGCAGGCCCATGACCAGCTCGGCCCCGTCGGGCAGGTGCAGCACGGCCTCCGTCGCGGCACCGCGCCCGTCCACGCTCAGGGCCACCGGCGCGCCGGTGACGGCGACCGTGACCGGGCCGCGGGCTCGGACCCGCAGGCCGCCCATGGTGGTCTCCAGGACCGCCGCGCCGGGAGGGTTGGCGAGCAGCCGGTTGGCGCGCGCGTAGGAGTCGGCGTCGGCCGCGCCGGATCGGCCCACCCCCAGGTCGGCGTGGCCGAAGCGCCCGGCGTCCTGCACCGTGGTCATCGGTCCGGCGGCGATGACCTCCAGCGCGCTCGCCCCGCTCATGAGGCCTCCGTGAAGCGCACGCGAACGCCCGGGCGCAGCAGCCCGGGAGGATCGCGGTCCAGGTCCCAGATCCGGGCCTCGGTCCGGCCGAGCAACTGCCAGCCGCCGGGCGAGTTGCGCGGGTACACGCCGGTGAACTCCCCCGCCAGGGCGACCGACCCGGCGGGCACCCGTGTGCGCGCCTCGCCGCGCCGGGGCACGTGCAGGCGCGGGTCGTCGCCGACCATGTACCCGAATCCGGGAGCGAAGCCGCAGAAGGCGACGGTCCAGTGGGCGGCGGTGTGGGCGGCCACGACCCCGCGCGGGGTCAGGCCGGTGAGCTCGGCGACGTCGGCGAGGTCAGCCCCGTCGTAGTGCACGGGGATGGTGACGGTGCCACCGCCGCCACCGCGGTCGCCCGCGCCGACCGGCAGGTCGGCGACGGCCGCGGCGACCCGGTCGGTGTCGGTCCCCGGCTCCACGCGCAGCAGAAGCGTGCGGGCGGCCGGGACCACGTCGGTCACGCCGGGCGGCGGCCGCTCGGCCAGGGCGGCGCGCAGCGCCACGACCTCGGCCAGGTCGGCCACCTCCACCAGCACACCGGTGTCGGCGCACTTCAGAACGCGCACGCCACCTCCCCGACTCCCGACTTCCACACGCACGCGACCTCCCCGGCTCCACACACGCCGTTCTCCGTTCCGGGCGCGCCGTGGCGTGTCCGGTGCGCGCCGCGGGGGCGGCACACGCCGGGACCGGCGTTCACCGCACACACCCTGGGACGGTCACACATACTTCTCCGCGAACGGCAGGATCTCGATGCCCTCGGCGCGCAGCCGGGCGGCGACCGCTCTGACGATGTCGACGGCGCCCGGGCTGTCGCCGTGCACGCACAGGGAGTCCGCCTCGACCAGGATCTCCGTCCCGTCCACGGCCGTGACGGGCTCGCCGCGGGCGATGCGCAGGCAGCGCTCGGCGATCGCCTCGGGGTCGTGCAGCACCGCGCCGGGCTCGCGGCGGGACACCAGGGTGCCCTCCGGCGTGTAGGCGCGGTCGGCGAAGGCCTCGCGGTGGGTGCGCAGGCCCGCCTTCTCCGCCGCCTCCAGGAAACGCGACCCTGGCAGCCCCAGGACCGGCAGGTCGGGGTCGAACTCCCGCACGGCCGTGACGACCGCCTCCGCCTGCTCCTGGTGGTGCACGATGGCGTTGTAGAGCGCGCCGTGCGGCTTGACGTAGCGGACGCGGTCGCCCGCCAGGCGGGTGAAGGCGGCCAGCGCGCCCAGCTGGTAGACGACCTCGTTCGTCAGTTCGGCCGGCGGCACGTCCATGAAGCGGCGGCCGAACCCGGCCAGGTCGCGGTAGGACACGTGCGCGCCGACGGCCACTCCGCGTTCGGCGGCCTCCTCCGTCGTGCGGCGCAGCACGGTCGGGTCCCCGGCGTGGAACCCGCAGGCGACGTTGGCGCTGGTGACGATGGACAGCAGGGTCCGGTCGTCACCGAGCTCCCAGCGGCCGAAGTGCTCCCCGAGGTCGGAGTTGAGGTCGATGCGCAACGTCGTTGCTCCTTCGTGTTCGTGCCCGGGCTCCGACCGGACCGGGCTCCTATCGGGCTTCTACCCGGTCCGGCGCGCCGTATCGGACGGGGCCGGGGGCTGTGGACGACCGCGGGACCGCCCGTGCGCGACGGCCCCGCGGCGGCCCCGCGGTGGAGGGATCACTGCCAGAGGGCGGCGATCCCGCTGAGGGAGTTGGCGGCCATGTAGGCGGTGAGCGCCCACGCCAGCCAGCCGATGACGAGCAGCCAGACCGGGTACCGGTAGCCGCCCAGCAGGTCGCGGGAGCGGCGGGTGGCGACGTAGAGCATGATCCCGAGGCCGACCGGCAGGATCACGCCGTTGAGCGCTCCGGCGAGGACGAGCAGCGTGGTCGGCGCCTGCCCGGAGACCAGCAGGATGACCAGGGAGACCCCGATGAAGGCCGTCACCAGTGTCCCGCGCCGCTTCTCCAGCAGCGGGTGGAAGGTGGAGACGAACGAGATCGACGTGTAGGACGCGCCGATGACGGAGCTGACCGCCGCCGCCCACATGATCACGCCGAACAGGCGCATGCCGACGTCGCCCGCGGCCTGCTGGAAGGCTTCGGCCGCCGGGTTGGCCGAGTCCAGGAGCGAGGCGCCGCCGGCGACCACGCCCAGGACCGCGAGGAAGAGCAGGACGCGCATCACGCCGGTGACGACGATGCCGGTGACGGAGGTCTGGGTGATGGCGGCGACGTTCTCGCGCCCGCCCTTGCCGAGTTCGACGAGCCGGTGCACGCCCGCGTAGGTGATGTAGCCGCCGACGGTGCCGCCGATGATCGTCACGGTGGCCAGGAAGACGTCGGCGCCCAGGTGGTCGGGCAGGACGGACTGGCGCAGGGCCTCGCCGACCGGCGGCCGGGAGACGACGGCGACGTAGAGGGTGAGGGCGATCATCCCGACGCCGAGCACGACGAGGATCCGGTCCAGCGCCGCGCCCAGGCGCTTGGCGCCCAGGATGACGACGGCGAGGAGCGCGGACAGGACTGCGCCCCAGCGGGTGTCGAGACCGGTCATGGCGTCCAGGCCGAGCCCGGTGCCCGCCAGGTTGCCGACGTTGAAGACCAGGCCGCCGAAGACGATGAGGGCGGCCAGCAGGTAGCCGGCGCCGGGCACGACCTTGTTGGCCAGGTCCTGGGCGCGCATGTTCGCGACGCCGATGACCCGCCAGATGTTCAGCTGGACGGCGATGTCGACCAGGATCGACACGAGGATCGCGAACGCGAAGGTGGCGCCGAGCTGCGCGGTGAAGGTCGTGGTCTGGGTGATGAAGCCGGGGCCCACGGCACTGGTGGCCATGAGGAACAGGGCGCCGAGCAGTCCGCTGCTCAGCGTGACGCGGCCGAAACGGGGCCGCACCTTGGCGGGTGCGGGAGGGATGTCGCCCATGGGTTCTCCTGAACAGTGGCGATGAGGGGGTTGCACGACGGCCACCCACGCCGTCGTGGGATTGTTGAACAATACTTCAAAGCTTGGGGAATCTGTAGAGGGCCCGAACGTAAAATCGCACGACTCCGGTACGTAACATGGGAGATCCACGAGCCCCGAAGGAGCCCACGTTGACGGCGACGGACGACCACATCGACCGGCTCCCCGAGGCCGACGCCGCCCTGGCGCCGGTCAGCAGCCAGGCCGAGCGGGTCGCCGACATGCTCCGCTCGTTCGTCATCAACGGCTCCCTCGCCCCCGGCGTCCGCCTGTCCGAGGAGCGGCTCAGCCGCAAGTACGAGGTCTCCCGCAACACCCTGCGCGAGGCGTTCCGCCTGCTCAGCCGCGAGCGCCTGCTGGTCCACCAGATGCACCGCGGCGTGTTCGTCAGCCGGCCGACCTGCGCCGACGTGCGCGACCTCTTCAGCGTCCGGCGGCACCTGGAGCTGCCCGCCGTCCGCCGGGCCGACCGCGCCGACGCCGAGGCCGTCCGTGCCGTGGGCGCCGCGGTCGACGAGGGCGAGGCCGCCCGCGACCACGCCGACTGGTGGGCGATGGGCACGGCCAACATGCGCTTCCACCAGGCCCTGGCCGCGCTCGCGGGCAGCCCCCGACTCGACGAGTTCATGAACCAGGTCCTGGCCGAGACGCGGCTGGTCTTCCACGTCATGAACGACCCGGAGCAGTACCACGCCCCCTACCTGGACTGGAACCGGCGCATCCACACCGCCCTGGCCGCGGGGCGGCCGGACCGGGCCGCCGACGAACTGGCCGCGTACCTGGACGCCTCCGAGACGCAGCTCGTGACCGCCTTCACCGCCATGGAGAACGGCTCCTGACCAAGGTCCCGAAGTGCCATGATGGGGGCGCCATGGAACTGAACGGACGCCCCGTCAGCACCGGGGAACTCGCCTCCCTCGCCTTGTACGGCTACGGCCACTTCACCACCATGCTGGTGAGGGACCTGCGGGTCCGGGGCCTGGACCTGCACACGCGCCGGCTGGCCCGGGACTGCCGCACCCTCTTCGGCAGCGACCTGGACCTGCCCAGGGTCCGGGAGCTGGCCCGCCGCACCGCGCGCGAACACGGCTCCCCCACGGTGGTCCGGGTGACCGTCTACGACCCCCACATGGACCTGGCCCGCCCCGACGCCAGTGCCCTCCCGCACGTGCTGGTCACCGCCCGCCCCGCGCCCGCCCCCGGGAGCGCGCCGCCGCCCGTGCGCCTGGGCACCCGCGGATTCTGCCGCGACGCCCCCGAGGTCAAGGGCACCGGGCTCTTCGGCGCGATCCGCGAACGCCGCGCCGCCCGGCTCGACGGTTACGACGACGCCCTGTTCACCACGCCCGAGGGCCTGGTGTCCGAGGGGCCGACGTGGAACATCGGCTTCGTGGACGGCGGCGGCCTCGTGTGGCCGGAGGCCCCCGCGCTGGACGGGGTGACCGCGCGCCTGATCGACCGGGTCGCGGCCGACCTGGGCGTTCCGGTGATCCGCCGACCGCTCACGGCCTCGGCGGCCACCCGGATGTCGGGCGCCTTCGTCACCAACGCGGCCACCGGGCTGCGTCCGGTGGCCGCCCTGGACGGCGTGCACCTGCCCTCGTCGCCCGTGGTGACGAGGCTGGCCCACGGCTACGCCGAGCTGTCGGGGGACCGCTTGTAGGCCCGGCCCGGCCACCACACGCTCCGGCCGGCGTCCAGGGACAGCGCGGGCACCAGGAGGGTGCGCACGAGCAGCGTGTCCACCAGGACGCCGAACGCGACCAGGAAGGCGAGCTGGAACAGGAAGAGCAGGGGGATGACGGCCAGGGCGGCGAAGGTGGCGGCCAGCACCACGCCGGCCGAGGTGATGACCCCGCCCGTCACGGTGAGCGCCCGCAGGACGCCCTGGCGGTGCCCGTGGTCGAGGGTCTCCTCCCGTGCGCGCGACATCAGGAAGATGCTGTAGTCGACGCCGAGGGCGACCAGGAACACGAACGCGAAGAGGGGCACCACGGGGTCGGCGCCCGGCAGGCCGAGCACGTGGTCGAACAGCAGCGTGCCCACGCCCAGGGTGGCGGCGAAGGAGAGCACGTTGGCCGCGACCAGCAGCAGGGGCGCCAGGAGCGAGCGCAGCAGGGGCACCAGGACCAGGAACACCACCACGAGCACCAGTGGGACGACGACGGTGAAGTCGCGCTGCGCGGTCTCCAGGGTGTCGAGGTCGGTGGCGGTCACCCCGCCCACGAGGGCGTCGGCGCCCTCGATCCCGGACAGTTCCGCGCGCAGCTCCCGCACCGCGTCCACGGCCTCGCTCGACTCGGGTGCGGCGGCCAGGACGACCTCCACCAGGACGCGGCCGTCCACGACCAGCGGCGACTCCGCGGCGCCCGGCGGGCCTTCGGCCGCGGGCGGCCCGTCCTCGGTGTACAGGGCGGCGGAGGTGACCTCGGGCAGACCCTCGGCGGTCGCGACGACCTCGTCCAGGTGCTCGGCGTCGGCGACCACCAGGGCCGGCGCGGCGGAGGAGTCGGCACCGAATCCGCGGGTGAGCGTCTCCTGGCCGTCGACCGCCTCCACCTCGGTGCGGAAGATCTCGGACTGCCCGCTCCCGCCCGCGTCGAACTGGGGCGCGAACGCCGCGGCGGCCAGCAGCAGCGCCGAGCAGGCGAGCCAGTAGGTCCGCGGACGGCGCCCCACTGAGGCGGCCACCCGTCCCCACACCCGGTGCTGGGAGAGGACGAGCTCGGTGGACCGGGCCTGTCCGGTGTCCTCGCGGTGCGGTGCCAGCGGCCAGAAGACCGCGCGTCCGCACAGGGCCAGGGCGGCGGGCAGGAACGTCATCGCGGACAGCATGGCCGCCGCGACGCCGATCGCCACGACCGGGCCGAGGCTGCGGGTCGAGGACAGGTCGGCGGCCAGCAGGCACAGCAGGCCCAGGATGACCGTGCCGCCGGAGGCCAGCACCGGTCCCGTGACCGCGCGCGCCGCGGCCAGGGCGGCCCGCGGGGCGTGCTCGCGCACGGACAGTTCCTCGCGGTACCGGGCCACCAGCAGCAGGGCGTAGTCGGTGCAGGCCCCCACGACCAGGATGAACAGGATGCCCTGGCTCTGGCCGTTGAGGCTGACCACGCCGGTGTCGGCGGCGGCGTAGACCAGGGCTCCGGAGAGTCCGAGCGCGAGCAGCGACGCCAGGATCACCAGGACCGGCAGCAGGGGTGAACGGTAGACGGCGACCAGGATGATGAGGACCGCCACCACCGCCACGATCAGCAGCGTGGAGTCGATGCCACCGAAGGCGGCGGACAGGTCGGCCGCGTAGCCCGCGGGGCCGGTGACCTGGACGGTGAGGCCGGCGACCGCCTCCTCCTCCAGCAGGGCGCGCAGTTCCTCGACGGACTCGCCGGTGTCGGCGTCCGCGGAGATGGTGACCACGAACTGGGCCACCGAGGCGTCCTCGGTGCCGGGGAACGGCCCCGCGACCGGTTCGACGGCCCAGGGCCGCTCACCGACCCGCTCCGCGACCCCACGGACGGCGGCGAGGTCCTGCCCCGTCAGGTCGTCGTCGGCGGAGTAGACCACGATCGCCGGGGCGCCCTTCGCGCGGTCGAAGTCCTCAGCGATCGCGTCGACCTCGGTCGACTCCGCGCCGACCGGCAGGAAGGCGGCCGGGTCGTTGGTCTGTACCTCCCCCAGGCGCCCGACGAAGGAACCGAGCGGGCCCGCCCCCAGCACCCAGACCAACGTCACCAGGAGGGCCACGACGGTCCACCGCCATGGGCCCCTGGTTCTCGTTCCCGCACGTGTGCGCACCGATACCGCCTTCCGTCCGATCATTGCAAGCTCGGAATCCATGATTCTCGTTTTCCGAGCTATATCGACGACGTCAGGCTACCCCCTCCGGCGCACCGCACGCGCACCGGGTCCCGGCCACGGCACCCCCTCAGTGCGCCGCGGCCGGGTCCTCGCGCACGGCCCGCCGCGCGATGTTGCGGGCCATGGAACCGAAGACGATGCCGTGGAAGGGCGTCACCGCCCACCAGTACAGGTGCCCGGACAGTCCCCGGGGCCGGAAGAGCGCACGCTGGTGGTAGACGGTACGGCCCCCGACACGCGCCACCCCCAGTTCCAGCCACGCGAGGCCGGGCAACCGCATCTCCGCGCGCAGGCGCAGCAGGCGGCCGGGAACGATCTCCTCCACGCGCCAGAAGTCCAGCGAGTCGCCCACCCGCAGCCGACCCGGGTCGCGGCGGCCCCGGCGCGGCCCCACCCCGCCCAAGGCCAGGTCGATCCATCCGCGGGCCGACCACGCCAGCGGCCACGAGTACCAGCCGCGCTCGCCGCCGATCCCCTCGACGACGCTCCACAGCCGCTCCGGCGAGGCCTGGACGCGGCGGGCCCGGCGGTCGGTGTACAGGCTGCCCCCGGCCCAGTCGGGGTCGGTGGGCAGCGGGTCCGACGGCGCGTCCGGCCAGGCCGCCGACGACCAGCGCGTGTCCACCCGCGCCTGGTCGGTCCGGCGCAGCGCCAGCTCCACGGCCTGGTCGAACCCGATCCGGCCGTGGTCGTCCAGTGCCTCGGACAGGTCGTCCTCGCCGCAGACGGCGTCGTGGCGCAGCGACTCCACGAGCGGCCGGGCGACCGCCGGCGGCACCGGCGTGATGAGTCCGACCCACAGGCTGGACAGCCCGGGCGAGAGCACCGGCACCGGCACGATCAGCCGGCGCGGCAGACCCGCCACCCGGGCGAAGCGCTGGATCATCGCGGCGTAGGTGAGCACGTCCGGACCGCCGATGTCGAAGGAGCGGTCGGTCCCCTCCGGCAGGTCCAGCGCACGGGTCAGCAGCCGGAGCACGTCGCGGACCGCGATCGGCTGGACCCGGCTGCGCACCCAGCGCGGGGTCGTCATCGCCGGAAGGCGCTCGGTCAGGTACCGCAGCATCTCGAACGACGCGGACCCCGACCCGATGATCACCGCGGCGCGCAGGACCACGGCCGGGACCGGCCCCTCCAGCAGGATCCGGCCCACCTCCTCGCGGGAGGCCATGTGCGGTGACAGGTCCGCCTCGTGGGGCGCGAGGCCGCCCAGGTAGACCAGGCGGCGCACGCCCGCCTCGCCCGACGCGCGGGCGACGTTGTCCGCCGCCCGCGCGTCGCTCCCCTCGAAGCCGCGTCCGCCCCCCATGGAATGCACCAGGTAGTAGGCGGCCGCGACTCCCTCCAGGGCGTCGGCCAGTCCCTCCCCAGAGACGACGTCGCCCTGGAAGACCTCGACCCGGTCGCGCCACGGGTGGTCGCGCAGCTTGCCGGGCGTCCGGGCCAGACAGCGCACCTGGTGCCCCGCGGCCAGCAGCTCGGGGACGAGGCGACCGCCGATGTAGCCGGTCGCCCCCATGACCAGCACCCTCATCGGGCCGCTCCCCCGTGCCACCGCCCCCGCACGCGGTGCTCACGGAACGGGTTGTCCTCCGCCAGACCGCCGCTGAAGCGCCCGTACATCCCGAAGGTCATCAGCATCAGCCCCACGACGAAGCTGAACATGACGTTGGGCATCGAGAAGGCCAGGACGTTGGGACCCGCGCTCATCAGGTACAGGTTGACCAGTCCGCTCGCCACGAACGCCGTGCCCATCAGGGTGCACACCGTGGAGGCGAACACCCCGCCCAGGACCGCCGCCCCCAGCAGCAGCGCGCCGAAGGCCACGGAGAGGAACCCCAGTGCCCCGTTGGTGGACAGTCCCGCGATCACCTCCCCCTGCGTGTCGAACAGCGGCAGGCGCACGGTCAGCCCCGCCAGCCCGAAGCCGATCAGGATGAGCGCGGTGACACCCGAGCCCACCCGGTAGACGATGTCCAGCCGACGGTCCGACCTGCGACTACGGTCCAGTTCCATGATCCGCCCCCCTCGCGGTGGTCACACGGCTAGAGTCTGCCCACAGTGGCGCAAGCCACAACTCGCATCGCTTTCGCATCGGTTGGGGGCCATGTCCGACGCACTCACTCCCGGAGCGGCCGCGCGCCTGCTCGGCGTGGCCCCGGCCACCCTGCGCAGTTGGGACCGCCGTTACGGCATCGGTCCGCGCGAGCGCAGTCCGGGGGGCCACCGCCGCTACGGCCGCGAGGACATCGCCCGGCTGCGTGCCCTGTGCCGGCTGGTGGGCGAGGGCCTGCCGCCCGCCGAGGCGGCACGACAAGCACTCGACACGCGGCTCGGATCGGTCTCCGAGGACGGGGCCGCGGACGGCGACCCGGCCTCCGCCGACCCGGGTCTGCCGGTCGGCCGGGCCGGGGCCTCACTCCAGGGCCTGGCGCGCGCGGCGGCGCGCATGGACGCCGACCTCGTGGAGTCCCTGCTGGAGAAGAGCCTGAGCGAGGCGGGCGTCGTGACCGTCTGGGAGGAGTTGGCGCAGCCCCTCCTGTACGGCATGGGGCGCAAGTGGGAGGCGACCCGCACCTACGTCGAGGTGGAGCACCTGTTGTCGTGGTGCGTCTCCTCGGCCCTGCGCCGGGTCGCCGCGGGGCGGGCGGACGAGGCGACGCGGGAGCGGCCGGTACTGCTGGCCTGCACACCCTGGGAGATGCACGGCCTGCCGGTCGAGGCCCTGGCGGCGGCCCTGCGCGAGGCCGGATCGCCGCACCGCGTGCTGGGCCCCTGCACGCCGGTGGAGGCGACGCTGCGCGCCCTGCGCCGCCTCGGCCCCCGCGCCCTGGTGCTGTGGTCGCACGCGCCGACCCGGGCCGACGGCGCCGTCCTGGCCGCGGCCGCCAGAGCGGCCGCCGATGCTCCTGTCGGCACCGCCGTCTTCACCGCCGGGCCCGGGTGGCGGGAGGTCGGCGGCGCAGGCCGTCTCGCGGGCGGACACCTGACCTCGCTGCGCGACGCGGTCGCGGTCCTGCTGTCGGGGCGGTAGGCGCCGCGCTCAGCGCGTCCCGGCCGGGCCGGAACGCCCGCGGAGGATGTGCCACAGGTGTTCGGCGGTGGTGAGGGACATCGCTCCGACCGGGGTCGTCAGGCCCATGGCCAGTTCGCGGTGCAGGGGGGAGTCGCCGTCCAGGAAGGCCAGCACGTCGCCGAACCCGTTGCGCGTGAACAGCCGGGTGAAGAACTCCGCCCCCTGCACCCGCCCGGTGTCCAGGGCACGCAGCATGACCGCGTCCATGGCCAGGTGGCGGCGGCGGTGCGGGACCGGCGGCACAGGCACGCGATCCGCCGCGAGGGCGGCGGCCACGGCGCGCGCCTGGCGTCCCACCCCGCTGAACGTGTAGCCGGTGGAGGGCCGGGTCGCTCCCCCGGCCGCCCCCACCTGGAACAGCCGCCGCCCCACCCGGGTGGGCATGCGGGCGTCGGTCATCGGGATGACGCCCTGTTCGGCGGCGGTCACCTCCACCCCGCCCAGCCCGACCAGGTCGCAGTAGTGGGCCAGCGCCCTCTCGTACTCGGGCGTGGTCAGGGCCGTGCGTCCGAACTCGGTGTACTCGACCAGCGCGGTCCGCCGCGTGAGCGGGAGCACGTAGCCGAAGGACACCCCGTGCCGGGGCTGGGGCGTGCGCAGGTCCATCAGCACGGCCGCCCCGGGATCGAAGGCGTCGTCCCGGGTGCGCACGAACCAGCCCCGGAAGTGCTGGAGCAGCCGGGTCCGCGCCGGGAGGTGGCGGCGCGGCGGACGGGAGTCGAACACCCAGCGGGCGGTGAGGGCCTCCGGCGAGCCGTCGGGGGCCTCGGCGGACACCGTGGCGTGGTCGGGTCCGTCCGCCAGGCCCCTCACGAACAGCGTGCGCTGGTCCACGTGCCCGTCCGCGTGGGCGCGCACGTGCTCGGCGACGTCGGTCGAGCGGAGCATCTTGTACACGTAGGGGTCGGCCCGGGAGGTGCGCGTCGTCCCGTCGGCGCCCACGACGGCCAGGTTCTCCCAGCGCGCGGCCAGCAGCGCGTCCCACGGTCCCCCGTCCCGTTCCCAGAAGCACCAGGTCCGGGGCGGCGGAGTGTGCGGGCCCGGCGGCGCCTCGACCAGCACCGCGTCCAAGGGAACGCCGCGCCGTTCGTTGACCCGCCCCATCAGGTGGGCGAGAGTGAGCCCGGCGGCTCCCCCGCCGATGATCGCCACGTCGTAGTCGGCCATGCGACCAGCATGCCCGCCGCGGGCCGGTCCGCGGGCGGGCGACATCCGACGGCCAGGGGAAGGTATGCCCAGCACCACGATCCAGATGAAGCACGGCGCGGTCACCGACGAGTTCGACCACGCCGCGGCGTCCTACGACCGACTGGTGGCCGCCAACCCCGGCTACCACTCCCATCTGCGCGCGTCCGCCCGGCGGCTGCGCCTGCCGGACCGCGGGGAGGGCCTGCGCCTGCTGGACCTGGGCTGCGGGACCGGCGCCTCCACCGCCGCCCTGCTGCGCGCGGCGCCGCTGGCGCGGATCGTCGCGGTGGACGCCTCCCGGGGCATGCTCGACGCGGCCGCCGCCAAGACCTGGCCGCCGGGGGTGTCCTTCCACCGGGCCCGGGCCGAGGAGGTCACTCCCGCGTGGGCGGCCGAGCACCTCGGCGGGCCCGCCGACGCCGTCTTCGCCGCCTACCTGGTCCGCAACGTGCCCGACCCCGACGCGCTGTTGGCCTCGGTGCGCTCTGTGCTGCGGCCCGGAGGCCGGCTGGCCCTGCACGAGTACTCCGTGGCCGACTCCCCCGCGGCGCGCGCGGTGTGGTCGGCGGTGTGCTGGGGTGTGGTGATCCCGGCCGGGGGCCTGCTCACCGGGCGCACGGACCTGTTCCGCTACCTGTGGCGCAGCGCCATGGAGTTCGACGGGCGCGCGGGCCTGCTGGAGCGGATGCGCCGGGCCGGACTGGTGGACGTGGCGAGCGCGCCGCTGCCCGGATGGCAGTACGGGATCACGCACACGTTCGTGGGCGCCCGCCCGGGACGGGCCGGATGACGGCGGGCCCGACGAGGGCGGTCGTCGCGGCGGCTCCCGGGCCGCCGGGCGCGGACCGCCGGGCCGAGGCCCTGCACCCCGCGCCGCCCTCCGGCCCCCGGCCGCGGGACACGCCCCGCGCGGCGGTGGTCGGCGGCGGGATCGCCGGACTGGCCGCGGCCTGCGCTCTGGCGGAGCGGGGCGTGCGGGCGGTGGTGTTCGAGCGAGAGGACTCCCTGGGCGGCCGGCTGCGCGGCTGGGAGACCGTCCTGAACGACGGGTCCCGGGCCACCATGACGCGGGGCTTCCACGCGTTCTTCCGGCAGTACTACAACCTGCGGGCGCTGCTGCGGCGGGCCGACCCCGGTCTGAAGGGGCTGGTCCCGCTCGCGGACTACCCGCTCGTGCACCGCGACGGGCCGCGCGACCGCTTCTCCGGCCTCCCGTCGACCCCGCCGTGGAACGCCGCGGCCCTGGCGGCCGTGAGCCCGAGCTTCCCGCTGCGCGACCTGGCACGCGTGAACGTGCCCGCCGCCCTGCAACTGCTGGACGTGGACACACCCGGGGTCTACGAACGCCTGGACCACCTGGGCGCACGGGAGTTCCTGGACACCGTCCGCTTCCCGCCGACCGCCCGCCACCTGGCCTTCGAGGTGTTCACCCGCAGCTTCTTCGCCTCCCCGGACCGGCTCTCGGCCGCCGAGCTGGCGGTCATGTTCCACCTGTACTTCCTCGGCTCGTCCGAGGGACTGGTCTTCGACGTGCCCCGCTCGCCGTTCCCCCTGGCGCTGTGGGACCCGCTGGGCGCCCACCTGGCCGGGGCGGGGGCCGTGCTGCGCCCCGGCACGCCGGTCGGGTCGGTGGAGCGCGGGCGGCACCGGCGGTTCCGGATCGCGTGCGGCGACCGGGAGTCGCCGGAGTTCGACGGCGTGGTGCTCGCGACCGACCCGGGCGGACTGCGCGCCCTCGTCGCGGCCTCCCCCGGCCTGGGAGACGCCGCCTGGCGCGAACGGGTGGCGGGCCTGCCGAGCGCGCCGCCCTTCCTGGTCTCGCGCTACTGGCTGGACCGGCCCGTGCGCCCGCACCGCCCCGCCTTCCTGGGCACCGCCGGCTACCCCTCCCTGGACAACGTCAGCGTGCTGGAGCGCTACGAGGACCAGGCCCGCGACTGGGCACGGCGCACCGGCGGCTCGGTCGTGGAGCTGCACGCCTACGCGCTGGCGCCCGGGTGCGACCCCGGCGCCGAGCGGGCCTCGCTGTGGGAGCAGGCCGCCACCGTCTACCCGGAGCTGCGCGGTGCCCGCGCGGTCGACGCGCGGCACGAGCTGCGGGCGGACTGCCCGCTGTTCCCGCCTGGGGGCCACCGGCACCGTGTACGGGTCGGCACGCCCGATCCGCTGCTGGCGGTCGCCGGCGACCACGTGCGCGTGGACCTGCCGGTCGCACTGATGGAACGCGCCGCCACCAGCGGCTTCCTGGCCGCCAACGCACTGCTGTCGCGCTGGGGGCTGCCGGGGCACACCGTGTGGAGCGTGCCGACGCGCGGACGCAGCCGGGCGCTGAGCGCCCTGGCCCGGGCCGCGCGTCAGCCCGGCCAGCGGCCCGAGGCGCGCAGCAGGTAGCGGCGCTCCGCGTAGGCGAGGTCGTCGCGCCACAGCCGCCGGGCGGCCGTGCGCACCAGCGGGCGTACGGCTCCGGAGAGCCGGCGGGCCAGCGCGAAGCCTGGGCGGTCGGACACGGCCACGGTCGCCTCGATCACCGCCGTGCGCGGCACGCCGTTCCGGTCCGTGCCCAGGGGCGTGGCGTGCGTCTCGACCACGCTGCCCCGCCCCTCGCCCTCGGTGATGCGCATGACGACGGTCCGCGGTTCGGGGCAGGTGAACTCGGCCCGGACCGGGACGCCCCACCGCCCGGCCACCTTGAAGCCCACGTCCACGACCATCCGGTCGGGATCGGGGTCGGGGCCCTCCGGCACCTCGACGACCCTGAGCCCCAGGAACGAGTAGGGGTGGAACCAGGACCCGTGCCAGGGGTCGAGGCGGTTGGCGATCACGTCCTCGGGCTCGCAGCGGCCCGCCAGGCTCTCCACGGCGGCGATGGCGGTCCCGGCCCGGGGACGCTCGGGCACGACCGGTTCCGGCAGGGGCTCCTCCCCGCCCTCGCGGTCCAGGCGCACCCACACGAGCACGCCGTCGTCGTGCGCGGGGTAGGGGCTCCAGCCCGGAAACCCGTCGGAGCCCAGGGAGAGCCCGTGCCACCGGCACACCAGGCGCCCCTCGGCCACCGCGCCCCGGCACAGCGGCGCGCCCAGGTGCGGGCAGGCGCCCGGGCCGGCGTGCGGGGTCCCGTCCGGGGTCCGCCAGGCCACCAGCTCCGTACCGGCGACCACCCGGCCGAACGGCCGGTCCGCGCGGACCTGCTCACTGGCGGCGAGGACGAACCAGTTGCCGGAGGGCCGGGCCAGCGCCCGTTTGAGCGCGGCTCCGATGACGGCCGGGGCGGCGCCCCGCCAGGTGGGCTCCTGGGCGCTCCACCGGGGCGAGGGCAGGCGGGACAGCGGAATCCGGCCGGTCCCGGGGCCGGAGGTACCAGGGGTGCCAGGGGTGTCAGAGGTGCTCACGATTCGGTCCTCCACAGGTGGGCGCCGCGTTCCGGGCCGCGCGGACGCGGAACCGACCGCGCGAGGAGCGAACGGGCGAGGGCGGGTACGGCGGCGACCGCCTTGCGCGTGTCCGAGACCCGGTGACGGGTGCTCCAGACATCGTGGTCGGCCGCGCGGATCTCCTCCAGGATCGCCCGGTAGAGCCGGAAGGCCGTGGCGACACACGGCCGGGCCACGGGCGAGAGCATCGCGATGCCGGGGCGCGCCCTGCGGTAGAAGTCCTCGTTGACCTCCACCATGGCCGCGACCGCGCGGCGCACGCGCGGCTCCGCGGCGCGGGCGCGCCGACAGCGCTCCAGCAGGCCCCGGTCGACCCCGTGCTCGGCCAGCACGTCCGCGGGCAGGTAGACGCGCCCTCGCGCCAGGTCCTCGGCCACGTCGCGCAGGAAGTTGGTGAGCTGGAAGGCCTCGCCCAGCGCGGCGGCGTGCGGGGCGGCCTCCTCGCGGGGCACCACGGTGCCCAGGACGGGCAGCACCTGGAGGCCGATCACGGCCGCGGACCCGTACATGTAGGAGCGCAGGTGCGCCAGGTCCGTGTAGTGCGTGACGGTCAGGTCCATGCGCATCGAGGCCATGAACGCCGTGAAGTAGTCGTCGGGCAGCCGGTAGCGCCGGGCCGTGTCCGCGAGGGCGCGCAGCGCGGGATCGGCGGCCGCGCCGCCGGACAGCGCCAGGGCCAGTCCGGCCTCCACGGCGTCCAGGCGCTCGTGCACTGCGGCGGCGGCGGTCCCCGGAGGGGGCTCGTCGACGATGTCGTCCACCCACCGCGCGAACCCGTACAGCGCGTGGACCGCGGGCCGGCGCCCGGGCGGCAGGACGCGCGTGGCCGTGTAGTAGGTGCGCCCGTGGCGGGCGTGCAGGGCGCGGCAGTACACGTAGTCGGCGCGCAACCGGCTCCCCGTGATGCCGGCCGCGTCCAGCTCGCCGACGACGCCCGTCACCGGCCGCCTCCGGTCCGGGACAGCACGCGCGCGGCGGCCAGCTTGCCCGAGACCAGGACGGTGGGCACGCCGACCCCGGGTGTGGTCCCGCAGCCGGCCAGGACCGCGTTCGCCGTGCCGGGCACGGTGTTGCCCGGGCGGAAGGGCCCGGTCTGGGCGAAGGTGTGCGCGAGGGAGAACGGCGTCCCGTACGCGAGCCCCTGCCGTGCCCAGTCGGCCGGGGTGACCAGGCGTTCGGCGCGGATCGAGGATCCCAGGCCGCTCAGCCCGCGCTCCTCCAGCGTGGCGACCAGGCGGTCCCGGTAGCGCGGGCCCTCGGCGTCCCAGTCGATCCGCCCGGCGGCGAGGTTGGGCGCGGGCGCGAGCACGTACAGCAGGTGCCGTCCCTCGGGCGCCAGGGCGGGGTCGGTGGCCGTGGGCCGGGTCACCAGCAGGGAGGGGTCGCTCATGGGCCGCCCCTCACCGATGATCTCCTCGAAGGTGCGCCGCCAGGCGCCGCCGAACGAGATCGTGTGGTGGGCCAGGGAGTCCCACGTGCGGTCCGTGCCCAGGTGCAGGACCACGGCCGAGGGCGAGAAGCGGTGCGCCACCGGGCGGCGGGCCCGGTGGCCCAGCAGCCGGTGCGCCGCGGGCAGGTCGGTGGTGAGCACGACCTGGTCGCAGGGCAGCCGCTCCCCCTGGTCGGTCAGCACGGCGGTGACCCGGTCGCCGCTGCGCTCCAACCGCGTCACCGACTCCCCGTAGCGCAGGACGCCGCCCGCCTTGGCCGCCGCGGCGGCCAGGGCGTCGCCCACGGCGCGCATGCCGCCCCGCGGGAAGTAGACGCCCGCGACGGTGTCCATGTAGGCGATGACTCCGTAGGCGGCCAGCGCCCGGTCCGGCGGCACCCCCGCGTACAGCGACTGGAAGGAGAAGATCCGGCGCAGCCGCTCGTCGCGCACGCGGCGGCCCACGGCCGGGGCCAGGCGGCCGAACCCGCCCAGGGCCGCCAGCCGCAGCAGGTCGGGCCGCACCAGGTCCAGGGGCGAGTCGAACTGGGCGTCGATGAACGAGCGCATCTCGATCCGGTACAGGCGGGTGAGCCACTCGCGCAGGCGCAGGTAGCCGACCGCCTCGCGGGGCCCGGCCACGCGCAGGACCTCGGCGGCCATCGCCGCGCGGTCGGTGTGGACGTCGATGGTGGAGCCGTCGGCGAAGGCGGCCCGGTAGGCGGGGGCCAGGGGCACCAGGTCCAGGCGCTCGTGGACCGACTCCCCGACCGCTCCGAGCGCCTCGTCGAGCAGGTCGGGCATGGTCAGAACGGTCGGCCCGGTGTCGATCCGGAACCCGTCCAGGTCCAGTCGGCCGGCGCGCCCGCCCGGATGGTCCTCGCGTTCGACCACGACGACGTCGCGTCCGGCGCCCAGCAGGTGCAGGGCGCACGCCAGGCCGGACAGGCCCGCCCCGACCACGACGACGGGGTCGCGCCCGCGGGGCCCCCGGGGGCGGCGTCCGTCCCGGGCGCCCCGGTTCCGGTGGATCGGCATGATCGTTGGTCCTCTCCCGCCCCGAGGGGCGCGTTCAGGGTCGGGCGGCCGCCTGGGCCAGGCTCCGCAACCCCTCCATGACGTCGGGGTCGAGCGGGAGGGCGGCCAGGTGGGCGACGCCGCGGGCGGACAGCTCACGGCAACGCCGCAGCACCAGCTCCCGTGCGCCCAGGGCATCGAGCACGCGTGCGGCGAGCGCGGGGTCGGTGGGGTCGGCGGCGTCGCCGACCCGGCCCAGGACGCGTGCGGCGGTGGCGTCGCCCCGTTCGCGCGCCAGGCGCAGCCCGGCCGCCAGCAGCAGCGTGTTCCTGCCCCGGGCCAGGTCCTCCCCGGGCTGTTTGCCGGTCCGCTCGGGCGCGCCGTAGGCGTCCCGGAGGTCGTCGCGCAGCTGGAAGGCCACGCCGACGTCCTGGCCGTAGGAGCGCAGGGCGCGCACGGTCGGCTCGGGGGCGGCGGCCATCGCCGCGCCCAGGTGGAGCGGGCGCTCGGCCGTGTAGGCGGCCGTCTTGAACCGGTCCGCGCGCAGGGCGCCGCTCTCGGAGCGCTCCCGCCGCGCCTGGCCGCGCAGGTCGAGGAACTGTCCGGCCATGACCTCCGTGCGCACCCAGCTCCACACGCGGCGCGCGCCGGCGCGCGTGGGCAGGTCCGCCAGGGCGGCGTCGAGCAGGTCGTCGGCCCAGGCCAGCGCGAGGTCGCCGGTCAGGACCGCCATGGCCTCGCCGTAGCGGCGGTCCTCACCCGCGCAGGAGCCGGCCCTGTGCTCGGCCGCGTAGGCGGCGTGCACCGAGGACGTGCCGCGGCGCAGCGGGGATCCGTCCATGACGTCGTCGTGCACGAGCGCGAAGGTCTGGAGGAGTTCGAGCGCGGCGCAGGCGCGCAGGGCGGCCTCGGCCGTCGGGCCCCGCGGGGCTCCGCCGCCGGCGATCCACCCCCACCAGCCCAGCAGCGGGCGCAACCGCTTGCCCGTTCCCAGGGTGAAGTCGCGCAGGCGGCCCACCAGATCGCGGCCGAAGTCCGGGTCCAGTTCCCCGGCCTCGCGTCCGCGCTCGTCCAGGTACCGGTCCAGCGCGGCGTCGACGGCGGCGCGCACGGACGCCGCGTCCGGGCCGGCCGGAAGGCCGGCCCCGTCCTGATCCGTTCGCACCTTCTGGATGGCAGACTCCTCAGTGCCGAAAAATACCTTGGAAAGGGAGAATCTTGGTTTCCGGTCTAATTCCCCGTCTCGTGACCGTCAATCATCCGACCCGCCGCGCCCCGTAGACTCACGGAGGGAACCGACCATCCGGCCGCCGAGCCGTTGGGAGCCGCATGGACACCGCACCGACCACCCCCGCCGCCGGCGGAGCTCCGGGTGGTACGAGCGATGACCTGGCACGGGCCGAGCTCTACCAGGCCCTGCAGAACGACGGCCAACAGCTCGCCGTACGACTCGTCCGCCTCCTGCACCGGATGTCCGACCGCTCGGGCATGAACCCGACCGACTTCCAGTGCTACACGCTGTTGCGGGTCGGTGGCACGCTGACACCCGGGGAGATCGCCGACAGTCTCCGTCTGTCCACCGGATCGGTGACCGGAGTGATCGACCGCCTGGAGGCGCACGGACTCGTGGAGCGCACCCGCCATCCACAGGACCGCCGCAAGGTCGCCGTCCGCCTGGTCGAGGGCGCCGACTCGATCGCCGCCGCCTCCGCACCCGGGATGCGCGAGGCGATGACCCGCCTGCACGAGGGCTACTCCGTGGACGAACTCCGGGTCATCACGGACTGGCTCGAACGCGTGGGCACCACGCTCGACGGCCTCATCGCCGGCTCCGACTGACGCCCTTCCCCGGCCCCCGCTCCCTTCGCCCCGAAACACGACGAACGTCCACGTTGTCGAGGTTGTTTGGCGACCGATGGGGCACGCCTTTACCATCCACGGGACACACCCTGGCGCCGGGCCCTGTCGCCGACGGGACCCGGCCATCGAACCCGCCGCAGGCGTACCCGTCCCACTCGGGCTGGGAAGGAGCCACCATCTCATCCCTGCGCACCTACATCAGAGAACACACGAACCCGACGGTCTTCGGCGTCTCCGGCGTCGTGATCATCGCGTTCCTCGTGCTCGGCATCGTCGCCACGACCCCTCTGCAGAACGCGACGACCGCCACCCGTGACTGGATCAGCAGCGAGCTCGGCTGGCTCTACGTCCTGTCCACGACGTTCTTCCTGGGCCTCGCCATCTTCATGATGCTCAGCAAGTTCGGCCGGATCAGGCTGGGGCCCGACGACTCGCGCCCGGAGTTCAGCACACTCGCCTGGTTCGCCATGCTCTTCACCACGGGCATGGGCATCGGGCTGGTCTTCTGGGGCGTCTCCGAGCCCATCCACCACCTGACCTGGCCGCGCAACGCCGACTACCTCGTCGACGACGGCCCGGTACCGGAGGCCGCGAACGAGGCCCTGGCCCTCAGCCTGTTCCACTGGAGCTTCCACCCCTGGGCGATCTACATCGCGCTCGGGATGTCGCTGGGCTACTTCGCCTTCCGCAAGAACCTGCCGCTGCGTCCGGCCTCGGCCCTCTACCCGCTGATCGGGGAACGGGCCTTCGGCTGGCCGGGCAACATCGTCGACATCCTGGCGGTGTTCGGCACCATCTTCGGACTGGCCACCTCCCTGGGCCTGGGCACGCTGCAGATCAACGGCGGGCTCAACCACGTCTTCGGGATCCCGAACAACTCGACCGTCCAGTCGATCATCATCATCGTCATCACCGGCATCGCCCTGTTCAGCGTGCTGTCCGGTATCGACAAGGGCATCCGGCGCCTGTCGGTCATCAACCTGTGGCTGGCGTTCCTGCTCCTGATCGTCGTCTTCGTGTTCGGCCCCAAGCTGTTCATGATCTCCACCATGACCACGTCCGCGGGCGAGTACCTGGGCAACCTGGTCCCGTGGAGCCTGGCCTTCCCGAGTCCGCTCACGGACCCGCAGGCCGCCGACTGGACCACCACCTGGAGCGTCTTCTACTGGGGCTGGTGGATCTCCTGGGCGCCCTTCGTCGGCATCTTCCTCGCCCGGATCTCCTACGGCCGCACCATCCGCGAGTTCGTCCTCGGCGCGCTGTTCGCCCCGGTCGCGGTCTCGATCCTGTGGTTCGGCGTGTTCGGCGGCTCCGGCCTGTTCTACGAGCTGTACCGGAACGCCGGACTGGCCGGCCTGGACGAGGAGGACCGGGCGTTCCGCGTGATGGACCTGATGTTCTCCTTCGCGCCCACCCTGGGCAACGCGGTCTCGCTGCTGCTCATCGTCGTGGTCACGATCTTCTTCGTCACCTCGTCCGACTCCGGCTCACTGGTCGTGGACACCCTGACCAACGGGGGCGACACCCATCCCGTCCGCTGGCAGCGGGCGTTCTGGGCCATCGCCGAGGGCGCGGTCACCCTCATCCTGCTCGTCCTGGGCGGGCAGAACGCGCTGGACGCCCTGCAGGCGGCCTCGGTGGTGACCGGACTGCCCTTCGCCGTGATCCTGTTGTTCATGGTGTGGGGACTGGCACGGGCGCTGTCCCGCGAGCGGGTTCCGAAGCTGGTCGCACCGGAGCACCGCACCGAGGGCAAGCGACCGCCGGCGAGGTCCTAGTGCGCGTTCGGAACAGGGCACACCGCGTGAACCACGCATCCACGGACACCGACAGGAGGCGGACGTGACACCGAAGAGGTTCAGCAACCCCTTCCACGGGGTGGTGGACATGATCACGGAGATGAACCGGATCTCCGACACCATGTCCTCGATCGAGACCAGTCAGGCGGGCGAGCGCGAGCGCGGCTACGCCGACGCCTGGAGCCCGCCCACCGACATCCTCGCCCGCGGCGACGACCTCGTCATCAGGTGCGAGGTCCCCGGGGTGTACGAGCAGGACGTGGCCGTCAGCCTGACCCACGGCATCCTCACCATCAGCGGGGAGCGCCGGCGCGATGACGACGACGTCGTGTACTACTCGTCCGAGCGGTACATGGGCACCTTCCGACGGGACATCAGCCTGCCCGAGGAGGTCGGCGAGAACGACATCGAGGCGAGCTACGGCGAAGGGCTGCTGGAGGTGACCGTGCACGGCGCGGCCAACACCGCCGCGCCCAGGAAGATCTCGATCCGGCGGCGCAAGCGCCAGTAGCGCGGTTCGGGCACCTGTACACGGGGCCCTCGCCGTGCATTCTTCGGGCCTTCGCTCGTTCCTCGCTTCGGCCCCCGGCCCCCGCGGTGACGCACCGCGGGGGGCCTTCGTCCGTCCGCGGACTCCCGGGAACCGAACGGCTCCGCGATCCGACTTGGGAGGAGACCGGCCGCGTACCCAGCGGCCCGAGACCGTGGAGCACCCATGAACCCGACCCGTACCGCCGGGGCCGCCGCCCTGTTCTCCCTCGTCCTGGCCCTGTCCG